>DAIMGK010000053.1:11472-26254 GCA_036723985.1 Flexilinea sp. | reverse complement strand
ATAAGAGTCCTTACACTGTGACGAACACGCACACACCGGAAAAGACATCCGTGACAGCGTCCAAGGTCTGGGAAGACGCAGACAACCAGGACGGCATCCGCACTGCGAGCGTGACGATCAATCTGTTTGCTGATGGGCAGGCGACCGGAAAGAGCCTGACTGCCGGTGAATCCAACAACTGGACGGTAACATTTACCGATCTGGATAAATACGCAGCCGGAACAGAGATCGTTTACACTGTCACAGAAACCGCTGTGGACGGATATGACACGGTGATCACGGGAGACAAGAGTCCCTACACTGTGACGAATACGCACACACCGGAAAAGACATCGGTGACCGCGTCCAAGGTCTGGGAAGATGCTGACAACCAGGATGGTATCCGCCCCGCGAGCGTGACGATCAATCTGCTTGCTGATGGCAAACAGATCGACAGTAAGACGGTCAGCGGTGATGACTGGAGCGTGACCTTCAGTGATCTGGATAAATATGCAGCCGGAACAGAGATCGTTTACACTGTCACAGAAACCGCTGTGGACGGTTATGACACGGTGATCACGGGAGATAAGAGTCCTTATACCGTGACGAATACACACACACCGGCGACGACCGAAGCCAAAGTTGTGAAGATCTGGGATGATAAACAGAACCAGGATGGCAAGCGCCCGGCAGAATTAAAGGTTACACTGTCTGATGGGACAGAAGTAACTCTGAGCGAATCCAACAACTGGACAGCCACTGTAAAGGATCTGCCGAAGTATAAAGATCATGGTACTGAAATCATTTACACCTGGAAGGAAGGTGAATTGCCGGATGGCTATGAACTGACAGATACATCTGTGGCCGGAACGGAAACAACACTTACGAACAGCTATGAACCTGAAACGATGAGCGTGAGTGTCCAGAAGATCTGGGAAGACAATAACAACCAGGATGGTATCCGTCCGTCAGAACTGACAGTGAAACTTTCCGATGGAAAGGAAGTGACACTGAATGAAGGCAATGGATGGAAAGCGACAGTAAGTGGTCTGCCGGTTTACAACGCCGGGAATAAGATCACCTATACCTGGACGGAAGAGACCGTTCCGGACGGATATGAACTGACCGGAAATGAGACGAGCGGAACGCTTACTACGCTCACGAACACACACACACCGGCGACGACATCAGTTTCCGCGTCCAAGGTCTGGGAAGATGCTGACAACCAGGATGGTATCCGCCCGGCCAGCGTGACGATCGATCTGCTTGCTGACGGCGAAGTGTATAAGAGCAAGGAAATCAGCGGTGATGACTGGAGTGTGACCTTCGGTGACCTGCCGAAATTCAAGGCTGGAACTGAGATCGTTTACACTGTCAGCGAACCTGAAGTGACCGGATATGACGCGGCGATCATAGGCGGCAATGGTACTTACACTGTGACCAACACGCACACACCCGAGGTGACATCAGTGACCGCGTCCAAGGTCTGGGAAGATGCTGACAACCAGGATGGTATCCGCCCGGCGACCGTGACGATCAATCTGCTTGCTGACGGCGAACAGATCGACAGCATGACAGCCGGCGGCGAGGACTGGAGCGTTACCTTCAGCAACCTGCCGAAATTCAAGGCCGGAACGGAGATCGCTTACACTGTCACTGAAACCGCAGTGGACGGATATGACGCAGCGGTCACGGGAGCCGATGGTATTTTCACCGTGACGAACACGCACACACCGGCAACGACGTCAGTGACCGCGTCCAAGGTCTGGTCAGATAACAACAACCAGGATGGTATCCGCCCGGCCGACGTGACGATCAATCTGCTTGCTGACGGCGAACAGATCGAAAGCAAGACAGCCGGCGGCGAGGACTGGAGCGTGACCTTCAGTGACTTGCCGAAATTCAAAGCCGGAACAGAGATCGAATACACGATCACGGAAGAAGCCGTAGATGGATACACATCTGAAGTTGAAGGCTACACTGTTACGAACAGTCACACTCCGGAAGTTATTGAAGTGTCTGTGACGAAAGTCTGGGAAGACACGAATGACCAGGATGGCAAACGTCCGACCGGTGTCGTGATCAACCTGCTGGCTGACGGTGGTATTGTCCGCAGCTCTGCAGTGGATGCCGGAACCGAATGGAGCGTGAAATTCAGCAATCTGCCGAAGTACCGTGATGAGGGTAAAGAAATCACTTACACCGTCACCGAAGACGAAGTGACCGGATACAGCACTGATATCACCGGTACTGCTGCCGAAGGCTTTATTGTAACGAACAGCTATACACCGGAAATCACTTCAGTGACCGCGTCCAAGATCTGGTCGGATAACAACAACCAGGATGGCAAACGTCCTGCCGATGTGACGATCAACCTGTTTGCTGACAACGGTGCTGAACCGATCAAGTCTGATAAAGCAAGTGAAGCCAATGGCTGGAGCGTGACCTTCAGCGATCTGCCGAAGTATCATGACCATGGCAAACTGATCGTCTACACCATCACTGAAGACGAGGTTGCCGAATATACGACTGCCATTAATGGTTTCGTTGTAACAAATACACACGAGATCGAGAAAGTCAGCGTTTCCGGGACCAAGACCTGGGATGACAATGACAACCAGGACGGCAAGCGCCCGGCGAATATCAGGATCAATCTGCTGGCTAATGACGAAATCGTGAAATCTCTGACGGTCAGCCCTGATCTGTCCGGAAGCTGGACATACACGTTCAGCGATCTGGATAAGTATGCTGACGGCAAGGAAATCGTTTACACCATCAGCGAAGATACGGTGGCTGAATATGAAACCGAGATCAACGGCTATGATGTGACGAATAAACATGAGATCGAAAAGATCACTGTTTCCGGCAGCAAGATCTGGGCGGATCAGAACAACCGTGACAACCTGCGTCCTGACAGCGTGACCATCAGCCTGCTGGCTGACGGAACAGTCATTGACACAATAACCGTCACTGCTGCGGATAACTGGAAGTACGAATTTGCCGATCTTGACAAATACGTAAACGGCCGTGAGATCGTCTACACCGTTTCTGAAGAGGCGGTTGCGAATTATGAAACATCTTACGACGGCTGGAACGTGATCAACACTCATGAGAACGTGAAGATCAGCCTTTCCGGAACAAAGACCTGGGAAGATGATTCAGACCGGGACGGCATACGTCCGGATGCCATCACCATCGACCTGCTGGCTGACGGTGAGAAGGTCCGCACGATCGAAGTGACCGCGGAGACCAACTGGAACTATACCTTCACCGGACTGGATAAGTATGAGACCGGCAAGGTCGGTGATGAGATCACCTACACTGTCCGGGAAGTCAATGTACCGGCCGGATACACTGAAAGCTACAGTGACGACGGAATGAGTGTGACGAACACCCATGAAATTGAAACAACGACAGCTTCAGTAATGAAACGCTGGGAAGATAATGAAAACCAGGATGGCGTCCGTCCGGAATCTCTGACAGTAACACTGTCTGACGGTACAGAAGTGATCCTGAGCGAAGAAAACGGCTGGAATGCCACCGTTGAAAACCTGCCGAAGTATGAAGCCGGTGTTGAGATCGTCTACAGCTGGACCGAAGGTGAAATGCCGGAAGGCTATGAACTTACCGATACCTCAAATATCGGAACCGTAACGATCCTGACAAACAGCCGTACTCCGGAAACCGTCGAAGCGACAGTGAAGAAGGTCTGGGAAGACGCTGACAACCAGGATGGCATCCGCCCGGCTTCACTGACTGTGACACTGTCCGACGGCAAGGAAGTCGCTCTGAGCGAAATCAATAACTGGACTGTGACACTCGACGGACTGCCGAAGTATGAAGCCGGTGTTGAGATCGCCTACAGCTGGACCGAAGGTGAAATTCCGGAAGGCTATGAACTGACGGATACCAGTGTTGACGGTACTGTAACAACACTGACGAACACGCATACTCCGGAAACCACCGAAGCGACGATCGTCAAGATCTGGGATGACGCGAACAACCAGGATGGCAAGCGCCCTGAAAGACTGATCGTGATGCTGTCTGACGGTTCAATAAAACGTCTGAGTGAAGCCAACAACTGGACTGTTACCGTTGAAGGACTGCCGAAGTATAAGGACGGTGCCGAGATCGAATACACCTGGGAAGAAGAATCCCTGTCGGATATTGATTATGTTCTGACAAAGACCGAAAAGGCCGGTACCGTTACGACCATGACCAACAGCTACGCGCCGGAAGAAATGACAGTCAGTATCCGCAAAGTCTGGGATGACGCTGATGATCGTGACGGCCTGCGTCCGGAAACACTTGATATGATCCTCTCCAATGGTTCAGTGGTAACACTGAGCGAAGAAAACGGATGGGAAGCTGACATCACAGTGCCGGTCTACGCCAACGGACAGCAGATCGTATACAGCTGGACTGAAGACACACTGCCGGCCGGCTATACATTGACCGGTACATCTGTCAACGGTACGCTGACCACCATGACCAACAGCCATACGCCGGAAACCACCGAAGTGAAGGCTGAAAAGGTCTGGGATGACGCGCAGAACCAGGATGGTATCCGCCCGACTTCCGTGACCATCAACCTGATGGCGGACGGTACCAAGATCGCTTCTCTGGAAGCCAATGAATCGAACGGCTGGAGTGTTACATTCTCCGATCTGCTGAAGTATCGTGACCGGGGTACCGAGATCGTCTACACCGTGACAGAAGAGGCTGTGGATAATTACACACCTGCTGTGAACGGCGGCACGATCACCAACACTTATGAGCCTGAAACAGTCGATGTCTTTGCCACCAAAGTCTGGGATGACGCGGACAATCAGGATGGTATCCGCCCTGAAAGCGTAACGATCAACCTGATGGCCGGCAATAATATGGTCGATTCCAGGACCGTGAGCGCTGCCGATGACTGGAGCGTGACCTTCAGCGATCTGCCGAAGTATCATGACCAGGGTAAGGAGATCATATACTCCATCACAGAAAATCCGGTGGAGAACTATACAACTACTATTGATAAGACCTCGTTCTACGGCTACAGAGTAACTAACAGTTACACGCCGGAAGTCACGAAGGTAACGGTAACCAAGGTCTGGGAAGACGCGAATGACCAGGATGGAAAACGTCCGGCCAGCGTAACGATCAACCTGTTTGACGGTGGGAGTGAACCGGTCCGCAGCCTGACAGCCTCTGAAGGCAGCAACTGGAGCGTGACATTCAATGCTCTGCCGAAGTATCGCAACCATGGGGAGCTGATCGAATACACCATCACGGAAGATGCGGTAGAGAATTACACCACTGAAATCAACGGATATACCGTGACGAACAGTTACACTCCGGAAGTGATCGACGTGACCGCGTACAAGGTCTGGAATGACGCGGAAGACCAGGATGGCATCCGTCCGGATAGCGTGACACTTTACCTGCTGGCTGACGGTGATCGGGTACGCAGCCTGGCTGCCAATGCTGAAAATGGCTGGAGCGTCACCTTCACTGACCTGCCGAAGTTCCGCAACCGTGGTACGGAGATCATCTACACCGTTGACGAAGAACCGGTGATTGGTTATACTGCCGATGCCGATGGCCTGACCGTAACGAATACACACGAACCGGAAGTGACCGAAGTGACCGCGTACAAGGTTTGGAATGACGCGGATAACCAGGATGGCATCCGCCCGGATGGTGTGCTGATCAACCTGCTGGCTGACGGCGTACAGGTCCACAGCCTGACAGCCAATGCCCGCAATGACTGGAGCGTGACCTTCAGGGATCTGCCGAAGTATCGTGACGGCGGTGAAGAGATCATCTACACCATCGATGAAGTGGAAGTGGATGGCTACACATCTGTTATCAACGGCCTGACCGTGACGAACACACACGAACCGGAAGTGATCGACGTGACTGCGTCCAAGGTCTGGGAAGATGCTGATGACCAGGATGGCATCCGCCCGGCCAGCGTAACGATCAACCTGCTGGCTGACGGAGCACAGGTACGCAGCCTGTCCGCCGATGCCGGGAACGGCTGGAGCGTGACCTTCAGCGATCTGCCGAAGTATCATAACGGCGGCGTAGAGATCATCTACACCATCGAAGAAATTGAAGTGGATGGCTACACAACTGCTGTTGACGGCCTGACTGTGACGAACACGCATGAACCGGAACTGACCGAAGCGACGATCGTCAAGGTCTGGAATGATTCTGAAAACCAGGATGGCAAACGTCCTGCAAGCCTGACCATGACACTGTCAAATGGTGAATCGGTTGAATTGAACGCTGAAAACGGCTGGGCCGGAACCATTGATGGTCTGCCGAAGTATGCAGCAGGAAATGAAATTGTTTACACTTGGACGGAAGGTGAAATGCCTGAAGGATATGTCCTGACTGATACCAGCGTTGACGGTACTGTCACGATCATGACCAACAGCTATGAACCTGAATTCACAAGTGTCAGTGTGAAGAAAGTCTGGAATGACGCAGATAACCAGGATGGCATCCGCCCGACATCACTTGTAGTGACGCTGTCTAACGGCACTGCCGTTGTCCTGAATGAAGCGAACGACTGGACAGCAGTGTTAGAAGGTCTGCCGGTCTATGCTGACGGTCAAATGATCGAATACAGCTGGAACGAAGAAGAGCTGAACGGCTATTCACTGACCGGAACGGCTGTCAACGGTACACTGACAACACTGACCAACACACACGAGACGGAAGTGACCGAAGTGACCGCGTCCAAGGTCTGGGAAGACGGCGGTGATGTGGATGGCCTGCGTCCGGGCAGCGTGACGATCAACCTGCTGGCTGACGGCGTACAGATCCGCAGCCTGGCTGCGAGCGCCGCGAACGGCTGGAGCGTGACCTTCAGCGATCTGCCGAAGTATCGCGACGGCGGTGAGGAAATCATCTACAGCGTCACAGAAGATGCGGTGGATGGCTACACAGCCGCGATCGACGGCCTGACCGTGATCAACACACATGAACCGGAAATGACCGAAGTGACCGCGTCCAAGGTCTGGCAAGATGCCGATAATCAGGATGGGATCCGCCCGGCCGGCGTAATCATCAACCTGCTGGCTGACGGTGAACAGTACCGCAGCCTGACAGCCAATGCTGAAAACGGCTGGAAGGTGACCTTCAGCGATCTGCCGAAGTATCGCGGCCAGGGTGTGGAGATCGTCTACACCATCACTGAAGAAGCGGTGGAAGGTTATACAACTGCAATCGACGGCCTGACCGTGACCAACACACATGAACCGGAAATGACCGAAGTGACCGCGTCCAAGGTCTGGGAAGATGCCGATGATCAGGATGGGATCCGCCCGGCCAGTGTAACGATCAACCTGCTGGCTGACGGCAGGAAGATCGGAAGCCTGCCTGCGAGCGCCGGAACCGACTGGAGCGTGACCTTCAGCAATCTGCCGAAGTACCGCGACCAGGGTACGGAGATCGTTTACACCGTCACTGAAGAAGTGGTGGAAGGCTACACAGCTGCTGTCAACGGCCTGACCGTGACCAACACACATGAACCGGAACTGACCGAAGTGACCGCGTCCAAGGTCTGGGAAGATGCCGATGATCAGGATGGCGTACGTCCTGCCAGCGTAACGATCAACCTACTGGCTGACGGCGAACTGATCAGCAGCATGGCTGCTACCGAAGAAAACGGCTGGAAGGTGACCTTCAGCGGCCTGCCGAAGTATCGCGACCAGGGTACAGAGATCATCTACACCATCACTGAAGATGAGGTGGAAGGTTATGAGACTGTGATCGACGGTTACACTGTCATCAACAGATACGCAGTTCAAACCACAGAAGCGACCGTAGTGAAGATTTGGGATGACGCGAATAACCAGGACGGCGTTCGCCCGGCTGAAGTTATCGTTGCCCTGAGCAATACGGAAATCACCGCTTCACTGTCCGCTGCCAATGACTGGACTGTGACTACCCAGGGACTGCCGAAGTACAGCAACCACGGCGAAGAGATCGAATATGTCTGGACTGAAGCTGAAGTGGAGAACGGATATGTACTGACTGATATCACTGTTGAAGAAGGTGTGACATATCTGACCAACAGCCGGACACCTGAGACCACTGCGGCGACAGTGAATAAGGTCTGGGAAGATGCTGAAAACCAGGATGGTATACGGCCTGATACCCTGATTGTGACACTGAGCAACGGCACATCTGTAACACTGACAGCTGCCGGCGGCTGGACAAATACTGTCACCGGTCTGCCGAAGTACAAGGATGGAAAAGAGATCGAATACACCTGGACTGAAAGCACTGTTCCGGCTGGTTACACACTCACCGGCACTTCAAAGGTCGGATCTGTTACAACACTGACGAACTCCCATGTTCCGGAAGTAACGGAAGCCACTGTAATGAAGATCTGGGAAGACGCTGATGACGCTGATGGCCTGCGTCCTGCGACACTGGCGGTAACGCTCAGCGACGAAACCTCCGTGAGCCTCAGCCCCGCAAATGGCTGGACAAGGACTGTGACCGGACTGCCGAAGTATAAGGATGGCGTAGAGATCGAATACACCTGGTCGGAAGATTCCGTACCGGAAGGTTACACACTGTCCGGCAGTGAAAGAGCCGGAACGGTGACAACGCTGACCAACACGCATACACCTGAAAATGTGGAAACGGTTGAAGCGACTGTCATCAAACAGTGGGAAGACAATGATAACCAGGATGGCCTGCGGCCTGCTTCGATCACTGTCAGACTGAGCAACGGTACGACCGTGATCCTTTCCGAAGGCAATGGCTGGACTCAGACGGTCCGCAACCTGCCGAAGTATGACGATGATAAGAATGAGATCGTTTACACCTGGACAGAGACGGATTCTCCGAGAGGCTACACGCTCAGCGGATCCTCCACGACCGGAACCGTGACGACTCTGACGAACTCTCATACACCGGAAATGATCGATCTGATCGTCCGCAAGGTATGGATCGATGACGACGCCAGCACACGGCCTGACAGTCTGCAGGTGTTCCTGTCCGGCGGCAGCTCAAGCCAGGTCGTGACACTGACTGCCGGCAGCGGCTGGGAACAGAAAGTAGTGGTACCTCGCTATGAAAACGGTCATGAGGTCGAGTACACCTGGGTGGAAGAAGCGATCATGGGTTACACGCAGACAGGACACTCTGTCGACGGTAGTGTGACGACGTTCACGAACACCAAAAATGTAACGGATATGGCCGACTACACACTGACGATCTACTATCGTTACATCACCGGTGGTACCGCTGCGGAAACCTACTTCGAAGATCAACTGAAACCGGGTACCAGCTTCTATGTTGAATCTCCGGTGATCGAGAATTACATCGTGAACCGTGATGTCGTGTCCGGTGTGATGCCCGCAAGAAATCTGGTCTTCGTGGTGCTCTATGCTCCGGTCCTGTCTGAAGGTCCGCACAGCGGTGATCCTTTACTCGAGATCACGAGGTTCCTGACTATCGATGAGTACAACACAGCGTTAGGTCTTGGCATGGTATCCAGGACTGCAGAAGGCGACGCTATCGAATAAAAATCTCCTTCAAATATATACCCGCTCTTCCGTGAAAACGGAATGAGCGGGTATAATTATTTTATATACAGGATGTATGCCTTTGAAAGAGACTGCGGGGACGGCTAACGGTACCATCCGTCCCCGAAGTTTCTTTTTGAAACTTTTTCATGAAAGGAAGAAAAGCATTATGAAAAAACTGATTATGATGCTGCTTGCGTTTCTTTTGTTTATTTCTCTGATGCCTGTAACCGCGCAGGATGATGACTTAATTTTTATTGATTCAGATGACGAAGAATTTTTCTTCTTTGATGATTTCGATGAAGAAATTGTGATAGATGATGCAGCGGCGGAAACGGCTGCTTCCGGGGAAGAAAAGGAAGTCAAAGAAAAGGAACCGGTTTACGATGAGGCTGATCTGGCATTTCTGGAAGCCAGCCACCTGACGATCGGCAACGCGACTCCAATGCGCGGGGATTTCTTCACGGATATGTGGGGCAATGCTACCAGTGATATCGATATTCGCTATCTGATGCACGCATACGGTTTGATCCGCTGGGATGCCTTACAGGGACAGTTTTATCAGGATGATTCCGTGGTAAGCGGTATGGCTGTGGCTGATAATGAACTGGGAGACAGAAGTTTTTATATCATTATTTATGACGACCTGTATTATTCGGATGGTACCAGGATAACGGCAAAGGATTATGCATTTTCGATACTGTTAACCATCGCTCCGGAAATCGAGGAACTTGGCGGCAAGCCTGATGTCAAGGAATATATTCTGGGATATCAGGATTACATAGACGGTACGGCAGATACCCTTGCCGGAGTCCGGATCCTTGGAGATGATTCTTTTGTGATCACTCTGGATCATGAATATCTGCCTTTCTTCTATGAACTGGGCCTGCTGAGCTGTGTGCCTTATCCGATCCATGTGATCGCTCCCGGCGTAGAAGTCCGGGATGACGGTAAGGGTGTCTATCTCGCGAATATCGACGACAGTATCACAGAACCGATCTTCACCGCTGACTTGCTGAGGAAAACGATCATGGATCCCGAAACGGGATACCGGACCCATCCTTCCGTGGTAAGCGGTCCGTATATTCTCACCGCTTGGAATCCGCCGACTGCTGAATTTGAGGTCAACCCCCAATACAAGGGAAATTACAACGGCAATAAACCTTCGATCAAGACATTGACCGTAACGCTGTCGGAAAATGATTCGATGGTCGAAAAACTGAAGAACGGTGAATTCGACCTGCTGAATAAAGTTACCAGGTCCGACACGATCATGAATGGTATGAGCCTGATCGAACATGGCTATCAGATGGGCAACTATCCGCGTTACGGCCTGAGTTATATCGGTTTTGCCTGTGAAAATCCGACTGTTTACACACAGGAGGTCCGTCAGGCTCTCGCATATTGTCTTGACAGAGATGCACTGACATATGAATATGCGGGTAATTTCGGTTTGCGTGTGGACAGCTGGTACGGGATCGCTTTCTGGGTCTATTCTGTTATCAACGGTACATTGGAACCGCCGATCGATCCGCCGGAAGATGAAAACGATACGAAAGCTGCTAAGGAATATGAACAAGAGCTCGAGGAATGGGGTGAACTGACACTTGACGGACTGACTCTTTATTCGCTGGATCTGGATAAGGCAAGAGCCCTGCTGGATAAGGATGGCTGGGAACTGAATCCGGATGGCCTCCGTGAAAAGGTGATCGACGGACATGCCGTTGTCCTTGACCTGAAGCTGGTTTATCCGGTCGGGAATAATATCAATGAAGCGCTTGAAAAGCTCTGGATCCCCAATCTTGAGGAAGTCGGTATCCGGCTGACACTTGAACCTATGGAGATGGTCGATCTGCTGTCCCGGTTCTACAGGCATGAAGAGCGGGATATGGATATGTTCTACCTGGCTCTGAACTTTGATCCGTTCTTTGATCCTTCATCTCAATTCGATGAGGATATTTTCGGCGGCCATACCTGGTTCAACACTGAACATGTCAACGATGACCTTTATGAAGCGGCTGTTGATATGCGCCGGACCGAACCGGGCGATTATCTTGAATATGCCAAGAAATGGGTAAAGTTTGAGGAAATGTTCTCGGAAGATATCCCGATGCTTCCGGTTTATTCGAATATCTATTTCGATTTCTTCACGAAGTATCTGAGGGACTATTCGATCTCCCATAACGATACCTGGAGCCAGGCGATCATTGACGCCTATCTCGGCGCTGATCCGATCGAAGTGGAAGAGGATGAGATCCAACCCGGGACCGGTGAGTCAGAGATCATCGTAGACGAGTTCGGCGATGAGGATGAATTCCTTGAATTCGACGACGATGAATTTTTCTACTTTGATGACTGACCGAAGCAGTAAGTTTTGCTGAAGATGTAAAAATCCGTCAATGCGGAAACAGTTTATGCCGGGGATCAGGATCCCCGGCATAAATATTTTAAAAAAACGCTGATCGATTTACATGAGGACTGTCTCCGTCACGGGAACAAGTCCTTCTTCCGGTCTGAGATGCAGGGCATGTAACCAGCCTGCCGGACCTGAATCAGCAGCCGTATTTGTGATGATCCGGGGTATGACCGTACATCCGGATGAAAACATTGATCATGCGCGGCATAGCCGGCGAGATCTCCGTAACGAGAAAACTTCACGGAGAGCCTGCCTGGTTTTCAATCCGATTGGAGCAGTATTCCATCGTTTATCCGCTATGGGACAAAGGGAGTGGTTCTATTCGAGTAAATAAAAGACTCGTGCGGCTGCCGCACGAGTCTTTTTACGATTTGTTTCGAACGCTGTCTTATTTATTTGACAGTGAAATGAACTTCTGCCCCGGCAGTGGGAGTGCCGGAGATGGCGATCTTGCCGGAATAGTTGCCGGCCGGAATGGGGTCGGCGGGGGAGAAGTAAGCTTCCCCGTCTTCACAGTTGACGCCGACAGCCCCGCAAACCAGCGGTGAGAATGTCATCACATTATTATTTGCGTCCGTCAGGATCAGTTCGTAGCGGAGGTCTGTTCCGGCATCCAGATTCCAGCGGAACATCGGGCGTGATGAAACGGTACTTCCTTCCTTCGGAGAGTTCAGTAAGACTGTCTGTCCGCCTTTGTTGAATACCAGTTCGATGGTCTGACCCTTTGTATTCAGTTCAGTGTACGGTGTGACCGCGATCCGGTAGTTCTCCCCATCAGGGATAGACTGGAACTGGATGGTGCAGCTGATCCCGTCACACCATGCCTGTTCTCGGTTCAGGTTCGCGTTCAGCAGCAGGTTCTTATTCGGTCCGTATATTTCAACCGTAAACATCACAGCTGCTTCTCCGGGATCGGTCCAGATGACCAGCGGGGATTCCGGATTCAGATAACCGTTCGGGACCGGGCTGAGGAAACTCATCGGGTTCAGTTTGATCTCTGCCTGAACCGTGAAGCTGCCGCTCGCGGTGCCCCAGAAACCGCCGTTGGAGCCGTATCCGCTGACAGTCCATGAATAAGAACCGTTTCCGGGCAGTGTGTAATTCGGGTTCCAGGTACAGGTTTCTGATCCGCAGGTTCCGGAAGCGGAGACCTGACGGTCGAAGAGAATTACGCCTTTGGAATCGGTGAGCTTCACCATGTAATATGAAGCACCGGTCAGTGTGCGCCACTGGAACTGAGGATTCAGAATTGTGATGGTCCCTGTGGGATATAATGTGCTGGGAATGGTATTCGTGTAGCTATAAGAATAGTTATAGGATTGGACATAGAAATCACGCCATTCGGACCAGCCGGATGAGAAGCTGTTGTTGCGGGCCTGTACGCGCCAGCTATAAGAGCCCGCGGGCAGATAGAGGTCGGTCTGCACATAGCAGATACCGCGGCCGACATAGATGTCTTTTACTCTGAACCATCTGTCCATGTAGAAGCGGTTGTCATATTTTCCGACGACCTGGACATGATATTCGACGGCGCCATCCTCCACATCTGTCCATTCGAACGCGATATATTGGTTGTTGTAAATCGTCCCGCTTGGGCTGTGGGTGGAAGGTGTGGAAATGTTTGAAGCGATCTCAAAATGCATTTCCTTAGATTTCGCCTTACCGCTGGCATTTCTGGCGGTAACGGTCCAGGCGTAATTCCCTTCGCCCGGCATTTTCGCGTGAACGATGCAGCGGCCTGCCTGACAGGTCGGATCACCGTTGCTCAGCGACATGGAACCGCTCTGTCCTTTATCATTCCACCAATTGACAGTATAGCTTTCCGCGTATTTGGAAGGAGCCCAGTAGAACCCCAGTTCGCGTTTGATATAACGCCCCTTCGGACATTCCAAAACCGGCGCTTCCGGTTTTGGATGCGGCGGAGGAGTGGGCTTGCTCATCAGGATAAAGCTGAGCGGTCCGTTCGAGGCATTGACGGTTGTGGTACCATATGTGCCGCTGACTGTCCAGGTCACGAGAGCGTTTTCGTAGGCACTGAGTTCTGTTCCGGCAGTATATCCGCAGATATAGTTCGCGCAGGAGGCGGAATTGACGGTCGTGGACAGGGTGGTATGTGTGCCGTGATCAAGGTCATCGATGCTGAGGCTTAATGTGAAGTCCACATTCACGGAAGCAGAACCTTCTGTATAATCATAAACCCAGATAAAACTTACCGCTGACGTTTCTACGATATCGTCATTCGGTGATGAGAGCTTGATCTCATTCAGAGTCCCTTCGATCGGAACGGATTCCAATAACGTTTGTTCTCCCTGTGATAATTCCATATCTGAAAGCACCGCGTATAGTTCGTTCAGCGTCGCTTCAGAAAGCAGGCCGGAAAGTTCTTCCAGCTTTTCTTCGCTCAGGTTTGCAAACAGGTCAATGAGCTCTTCCGCAGAAAACAACGCGGAGAGTTCTTTCCTGGCTTCTTTAGATACCAGTTTGACAATATCAAACGGTATCTCTCCTGTCCCGGAAGTCGGTGTGGTTTCCTGATCCGGAGGTGTTGTTTCTGTCGGAAGCAGTCCGTACAGTTCTGCCAGTGTTTCATCCGAGACCATGCCGGTGAGTCCGTCAAGCGTTTCCTCGCTGAGATCCGCAAGCAGTTCTGCAAGTTCTTCTTCTGTAAAAAGTGCTGAAAGCTCTTCATATGCCCGGATCGATATCAGCGCCGGTGAATCTGTCTCACCCACTTCCGGAGTGGTTTCAGCGTTGGGATCGGTATCTTCAGGCGTGGGTGTTTCGGTCAGATTGGGATCTGTCTCACCCACTTCCGGAGTGGTTTCAGCGTTGGGATCGGTATCTTCAG
>DAIMGK010000053.1:3652-11372 GCA_036723985.1 Flexilinea sp. | reverse complement strand
GGATCTGTCTCACCCACTTCCGGAGTGGTTTCAGCGTTGGGATCGGTATCTTCAGACGTGGGTGTTTCGGTCACATCGGGATTTGCCCCACCCTCTCCCGGTGTTGTTTCATCGTCGGGACCGATAACTTCAGGCGTGGGTGTTTCGGTCACATCAGGATCCGTAATTTCAGGCACGGTTATTTCGGCCACGCCGGAATCTATCCAGCCAATTTCAGGGATGATATCTGTACCGGAGCCCGGTTCTTCAGTTTCCCCGTAATAATCGGACGGTACGGATGTGGGCGTCGTTTCCGGTCCTTCCTGTTTGAATGTCGGGATGTCGGCACGCTCTGTATCTCCCCGGAAATCATCTGTATCGGAAAAATCCGGACCGGTTTCCGGTTCACCGCTGGATATGACCATGATCGGAACGATCACTTCCGCGGGTTCTTCAGGCCTGCCTGTCATTGCAGGATCCGCGGGAGGGTTGAAAACGGGGACGATAATTTCGGCAGCTCCGGTATACAGGTCGGTCTGATCTTCGCTTTCAGAGATGCTGTATACAGGTTCTGTATAGTAATATGAGCTTTCTCCGCGCTCCTGATAAAAATCGGGATCCGGCTGCTCAGCGACAGGCTGCTGATACACCGGCTGTTCAGCGGCGGGTTCCTGATATACCGGCTGTATAACGATGGGCTGCTGATATACAGGCTGCTCGGCGACAGGTTCCTGATATACAGGCTGTTCAATGACGGGCTGCTGATACACAGGCTGTTCGGCGGCGGGTTCCTGATATACAGGCTGTTCAATAACGGGCTGCTGATACACCGGCTGTTCAGCCACAGGTTCCTGATGATATACCGGCTGTTCAGTGACAGGCTGCTGAATTACAGGCTGATCCGTGACAGGTTCCTGAGATACCGGCTGTCCTGCGGCAGGTTCCTGACGCACAGGCTGTTCAGCAACGGGCTGCTGATATACCGGCTGTTCAGCCACAGGCTGCGGTCTGAACGGAGCAGGGTCCAGGGGGGCTGTTGAAGATGTTCCCCGGTAATGTGACAATGTCTTTCCGGTGGGTTTACAGATACTGTCAATACAGATATAGCAAGGTGAGCTGCCCGGGGCAGAGTCCGGATAAGCGGAACCGGCTGCGTTAAGGCATTTATTGTCTGCCATTACGGATGATGCCGTGGTCATCATCAGAAGGGCAAGGCAAAAAACGAGCAGCAGAAATTTGTTCGTATTTTTCATAATAAGATCCTCCTTCCAAATAAAACGAAAAAGAAGATGATTAGTTCCACGATCTGTTTTACGGACCGCCGGCTTATACATTTCATTTCGGGCGCTGTTATATCAGCGCTTTTCTTACCGCTGTCTGCAGACCGGCTCCGCTCCCACTGCTCCGTCCGCAGCCGGCGCAAGAGGTTTGCATTCGGCTCGCGTTTTGAACAGATATTCCTTAGTTTCCGCTTTCCGGAAAGAATTTCTTCACCAGAGCGTCCCTGACGAAATCGGGGACCAGTCCGGTCACATCTCCGCAGAGGGAAACCACTTCCTTAACACTGGAAGATGAAACAAAGGTATAGTCATGGCTGGTGATCAGAGAGACTGTTTCGATATCCGGGGCGAGTTTCTTATTGGCAAGGGCCATGCGGAATTCGTAATCGAAATCGGAAAAGACCCGCAGACCACGGACCATACAGCGGGCGCCGACTTTCCGGGCAAAATCCACAGTCAGGCCGGTATATCCCACCACCCGGATATTCGGAATATCCGCGAAGGCACGTTCTGCCATTTCCCGCCGTTCCTCAAAGGAAAAAAGGATATTTTTCTGCGGTGTGGCATAGACGCAGAAGATCAGTTCATCAAAGATCCCCGCCGCGCGGAGGGCGATATCGATATGTCCGTTATGGATCGGATCAAAACTTCCGGGAAAGATTGCTCGTTGACTCATATCAGCTGATTTCTCCTTTACTTTGTGCCGCTGCGGTTTCCATGACGCGGGCTTTCAGCATAGCGTCTTCCGGTTTACTGAGGTCCGGGTCGCTTTCAAATAATTTCAGGGCCTCATTGCGGGCCTTTTCGATCAGGCGGACATCCGACATGGATGCCAGCTTCATTTCACGCAGGCCGGACTGGCGTTTTCCGATAAAATCGCCCGGACCGCGCATTTCGAGGTCCATTTCCGCCAATTTAAATCCGTCGTTCGTTTCCGTCATGGCTTTCAGACGTTCATTTTCAAGGGCGTTTTCCTTTTCCGGGATCAGAATACAGATCGCCTGCGCGTCTCCGCGTCCGACCCTGCCCCTGAACTGGTGCAGCTGCGCCAGACCGAAGCGGTTTGCCCCTTCGATCACCATCACCGTGGCATTCGGGACGTCCACACCCACTTCGATCACGGAAGTGGATACGAGAATGTCATATTCATGGTTTTTAAAGCTTTCCAGAATACTGTCTTTTTCGCTGCCTTTCATCCTGCCGTGCAGCAGCGCGATCTTTTTATCCGGGAAAACCTGTGTCTGCAGAAATTCACTGCCTTCAATGGCGGCACGGCCTTCTTTCTCCTCGTCATCGCCTTCTTCCACCAGCGGGTAAATAATGAAAGCCTGGTGCCCTTTTTCGATCTCCCTGCGGATCAGGCTGTAGACCTGTTCACGGCAGATCGTCGGGCGGATGATGGTCCGGACGGGTTTCCTGCCTGCCGGCAGTTCATCGATCAGCGTCAGATCCAGATCACCGTAGATCGTAAGGGAAAGCGAGCGCGGGATGGGTGTGGCGGTCATGACCAGCAGATGCGGGTTTGTTCCCTTCGCACGGAGCGCGGCACGCTGCTCCACGCCGAAACGGTGCTGTTCATCGATCACCGCCAGCTGGAGATTTTTGAAGCGTACAGGCTCTTCGATCAGCGCGTGTGTTCCGATCAGGATGCGGATATCACCGGATTCAAGCCGTTCCCTGATCTCCTGTTTTTTGGATTCAGGGGTAGAGCCTGTGATCAGTTCGATCTGTTCCGGACGGATATCCGCGTTTTCTTCACCGATCCCTTCAAGAAAACGCAGGAAATTTCGGTAATGCTGTTCGGCAAGAACGCTTGTCGGAGCCATGATGGCAGCCTGTCCATCCTCCCGGACCGCGATGAGCGCGGCAAGACTGGCGACGATGGTTTTTCCGGAACCGACATCCCCCTGGACCAGGCGGTTCATCGGATGTCCGGATGCCATATCTTTGCGTATATCCGCCAAAGCCCGCAGCTGGGCCTCTGTCAGTTCGAAAGGCAGGTGTTCGATCCAGCCCTTTTCAAACTGTTCGTCGCTGACTTCCTTTACTTCCGCCGACAGTCCGGTCCATTCCTGTTTTTGGGCCAGTACGCATAGCTGCATCAGGAAAATTTCATCAAAGGCAAGCCTCTCACGGGCAAGCCGGAGCATTTCTTTCGACTCCGGGAAATGGATATTGTTGATCGCCATCTGCAGCGGGATCAGATCTGCTGACTCCAGAACGGAATCCGGCAGAAATTCGGGCAGCTGTCCGGTCCAGTGACGGACAGTATTGTAGATCATACGGCGGAGGAAGTTTTGTTTCAGGTTCTGGTTCAGCGCGTAGATCGGCACGATCCGGTTGGTGCTGATATTGTCCTGGTCCGTTGGTTCCCATTCCGGATTGCTCATCACCGGACGCCCGAGGAAAACGTCGATCTTTCCGGAAAGGACGATCCCCATTCCTTCGTGGATCTGGTGGAGCAGCCAGGGCCGGTTGAACCAGGTGACACGGATGATCCCTGTTCTGTCGAAGACAGTGCATTCAGTGATCTGATATTTGCCGCGCAGCCCGGTGGTGATGGATCTTACCACGCCGATGACGGTGGCGGTTTCATCCGGGACGAGGCGGTAAATAGGTTTGAGGGCTGAATAATCATCATACCGGCGGGGAAAATAATACAGAAAATCACGGACAGTATAGACTTCCTGTTTTGCCAGCGCTTTGGAGTTGGAAAAGCCGATCCCCGGAATATTGGATACGGGACTGTCTACCGAAGGCCCTTTGCTGTTGACCTGCGGATGCCCAAACCGCTGACGTAATTCCGATACGCTCGGGATCACGGGGGCATCATGGCGCGGATGGGATATCCGTACCGGCTGGTCGGACTGCGGCTGCTGAGCCGGTTCCACGGGTTTTGCCTTTGCCGGGATCGTCTCCCTGTGTGTTTCTTCGGGATTTATGAAGGGTTCCGGGCGGCGTCTGCGTTCGATGCGTTCTTCCCGATGGATCGGAACGGCGTGATCTTTACGGGGAGCATGGGCGGGTATTTCTTCCCGCGGGGCATCGGCCGTCTGCTGCTCTTTATCCGCCGCACGGTCCGGACGCCGGACGCGCGGATTCTCGCGCGGGTTTTTCGGCTCCGGCTGGGGAAGGATCTTCAGCATTTCGGCAACAGCCGCCTTCCGATCTTCTGTGCTTTTATCACTGTAGGATGTCAGAAATTCGGTGATAGATTCATTCAGTTCGGGCGCGATGCCCGCGGTGGCGGATTCTTTCTGCCAGACCGGCAGGAATTTTCCCAATCCGCCCACAACAGCCCGATTGTCGCAGTTCCGGCTGAGTTCCAGCGTCAGAAAGCGTCGGAGCTTTTCTTCAGGTGTGATATACATATTCTCTTTTCCGTTTCTTTTAGTTACCCCCGGGCCGGGGTCTCCCCCGGAGAAGGCGGCACGATGTATTGAATTAATTATAACGTAACTATTCAAATGTCACGCATAAGGTGGCGGAAAATGTTTGATAAAAATTGGCATGAAAATTGCAACGCTTAATCAATTGAAACCTGAAGTCAGGAATCAGGATTCGGAAATCAGGCCGCGGAATGCGGCAATGAAAGATTCCGGGGCGTATCGGTGGATCCGGATTCGTGACGCAAGAACGCATATGCGGAAGACCGGGCGGGAAGATCGGTCCCATTACCGGTCAAATATGTCCGAAGATTTGGATATACCCGCTTTTACGGAGGAATTCTTAAAAAGTATTGGAGGATATCTTAAAATAATTTTTCGGATATCTTAAAATAATATGATACAATAAATTTTTAAGGGCAGAGTGAAAATCGTTTCTTTATATATGGCCATGACTGTTTCGGGACAGTATCTGTCATCCTTCAGAAATACAGTTATGTATTGCTGAAGGAAATCGGCTGTACCCATCCATGAGGCAGTTCCCGGCGGGGCGCTTTTCATCTGCAGGTTTTGTATATAAATCCCGGGCAGAGTATCGGACGAGATATTGTTTGTGATCTTCTCTCTTTTCGGGATACATGATGAATCATGAATCAAGGAGTGTTTATGAAAAAGAGCATCAAATGCATCCGGTTATTGATCATGCTGTTGTGCATGATGACAGTCGTCGGGGCGGCTTTTCAAGGCGCGGCAGCGGCAGAACCTGACGTGGATACGGCTGGACTTTGGATCTCTGATGACGGAGAGCATTATGTGGAAGTTACAGACACAGTAATCAAACTTGATTCCGTAAAAGGGGAATCGCTCAAGCTGTATGCTTTCTCCCCGGACGGTTCAGAAGTTGCGAGCTGGAAAACTTCCAATACGGCAATTGCCACTGTTGCCGGCGGTTTGGTAACCGCCGGACAGAAAACGGGAAAGGCGAAGATCACAGCCACATTTTCGGGACCTGAAAAGCAGACAGCTTCGGTTACGATCTCTGTGGTCAATAAAGTTCAGGAAGACAGTATCGTGATCGAGGGCCCGGAGGAAGTGGTTGTCGGAAAGACGATCCGGCTGAGTGTAAGCTTTGATCAGTATCCCCAGCCGAGTATTAAATCAGTGAACTGGAAAAGCGATGATCCGGATATCGCTTTAGTCAGCGGCGGGACCGTGACCGGCGTTTCCGGCGGCTATACAATCGTTACAGCCTGTTCCGTAGAAGACAATACGATCTGCGGTTCCAAGTCGATCAAAGTTACCCCTCTGACAGAATCGGTAACGATCCTGGACGGGGATTCGATCGAGCTGGATATTGCCGGGGTCAACACATACAGCCTGACAGCGATCGTTAAACCTGACGATGCGGATCAGACTGTTACCTGGAAGAGCAACAACAGTGCTGTCGCTGTAGTGGATGAAAATGGCGAGGTGACCGTATTGCGTGCAGGCACCGCGACGATCACAGCAACGGCGGCGGATGGTTCCGGAAAATCTGATTCAATAATTGTTAAAAGTACCAGTAAGGTCCAGGAAGACAGTATCGTGATCGAAGGCCCGGAAGAAGTCTATGCCGGAAAAACGATCAGGCTGAGCGTAACCTTTGATCAGAAACCTCAGCCGACTAATAAGAGGGTGGTTTGGGAGAGCTATGATACGGATATTGCCACAGTCAGCAATGGAACTGTGTCCGGTGTTTCCAGGGGCAGGGCGGAGATCGTTGCCTGTGCCGAAGAAAATCCGGATATCTGCAGCAGCTTTACCGTCAAAGTGCTGCCGAGACCGGCGGTAACGATCACGGATGGAGATGACCCGATCGAGCTGGATCTTGCCGGTGAGAGTACATACCCGCTGACGGCACTGGTTGAACCTGAAGAATGGGATCAGACCGTTACCTGGAAGAGCAGCAATCTTTCGGTTGCAACGGTGGACAAAAACGGCTTGGTGACCGGGCTGCGTGCCGGCAGCGCGACGATCACCGCCACAGCGGAAGTGGATCCCAGCCTCACTGATACCATCGTTGTTAATGTGACGAGTAAAGTTCAGGAAGACAGTATCGTGATCAGCGGTCCGGGTCAGGTGGCTGTCGGAAAGACGATCCCGCTGACTGTAAGCTTTGATCAAAATCCCCAGCCCACCAATAAGAATGTGGTCTGGGTGAGCTATGATCCGGATATTGCAACAGTAATAGATGGTACTGTGACCGGAGTTAAAAAAGGCAGTGCGGAAATCGTTGCCTGTGCCGAAGAAAATACGGATATCTGCGGCAGTTTCCCTGTCGAAGTGCTTCCGAAACCGGCATTAAGGATCTTAGATGGAGATGACCCGATCGAGCTGGATCTTGCCGGTGAGAGTACATACCCGCTGACGGCACTGGTTGAACCTGAAGAATGGGATCAGACCGTTACCTGGAAGAGCAGCAATCTTTCGGTTGCAACGGTGGACAAAAACGGCTTGGTGACCGGGCTGCGTGCCGGCAGCGCGACGATCACCGCCACAGCGGAAGTGGATCCCAGCCTCACTGATACCATCGTTGTTAATGTGACGAGTAAAGTTCAGGAAGACAGTATCGTGATCAGCGGTCCGGGTCAGGTGGCTGTCGGAAAGACGATCCCGCTGACTGTAAGCTTTGATCAGGATCCCCAGCCGACCAATACGAATGTGGTCTGGGAAAGCTATGATCCGGCTATCGCAGCAGTAAGCGTTGATGGTATTGTGACCGGCGTTTCCAGGGGCAGTGCGGAAATCGTTGCCTGTGCCCAGGATGATCCGGATGTCTGCGGAAGCTTTCCTGTCGAAGTGCTCCCGAGACCGGCGTTAACGATCATAGCTGAAGATGACCCGATCGAATTAGATCTTGCCGGAGAAAATGAATATCAGCTGATGGCACTGGTTGAACCGGAAGAGTGGGATCAGGAAGTTACCTGGAAGAGTAGCCCAATTACGATCGCGACCGTGGATGAAGACGGGCTGGTGACCGGGCTGCGGGCAGGCGAAGTGACGATCACCGCGACATCAAAAGCGGATCCCAGCCTC
>DAIMGK010000053.1:0-3552 GCA_036723985.1 Flexilinea sp. | reverse complement strand
GCTGCGGGCAGGCGAAGTGACGATCACCGCGACATCAAAAGCGGATCCCAGCCTCGAAGATTCCATAGTTATTAATGTGACGAGTAAAGTACAGGAAGGCAGCATCAAGATCGACGGTCCGGATCAGGTGGCTGTCGGACAGACGATCCAGCTGACCATGACCTTTGACCAGGATCCCCAGCCAACCGAAAAGGATGTGAACTGGGAGTGCCCTGATGAGGAGATCGCAGAAGTCAGCAGTGACGGGGCTGTGACCGGCCTTTCAAGGGGCAATGCGGAGATCAGAGCCTGTTCTGTGGCTTATCCGGATATCTGCGGCAGCTATATGGTTGAAGTGCTGCCGAGACCGGAAGTAACGATCATAACTGATGATGATCCTATCGAGATAGATCTTGCCGGAGAAAATGAATATCAGCTGGCGGCTCTGGTTATACCTGAAGAATGGGATCAGACCGTTATCTGGAAGAGTGGTAATACGAGGTTCGCGGCGGTGGACGAAACCGGTCTGGTGACCGGGGTGCGTGCAGGAAGCACGACGATCACCGCAACAGCGAAAGTGGATCCCAGCCTCAAAGACACTATCAATGTTACTGTTGTGAGTAAAGTTCAGGAAGACGGTATGAGTATCGAAGGCCCGGATGAAGTGCTTTCCGGAAAAACGATCAAGCTGACCGTGACCTTTGATCAGACCCCTCAGCCGACCAACAAGGAGGTGATCTGGACCAGCCTTGATGAGGATATCGCAACAGTAAGCAATGGTAATGTGAAAGGCGTTTCAGGCGGCAGCGCGGAGATTAGAGCCTGTTCTAAGGCTTATCCGGATATCTGCGCCACCCATACGGTCGAAGTTATACCCTATGTGGAATCGGTAATGATCACGGATGAGGAAGACGATACACAGGTGATAGAACTTTCTGAAAAAATTACATATCAGCTGGGTGTCGTGGTAACTCCTGATAATGCCATGCAGGATGTTATCTGGAAGAGCAGCAACACGAAGATCGCCACAGTGAATGAAAACGGGCTGGTGACCGGACTGCGCGCGGGCAACGTGAACATTACTGCGACAGCGGCGGATGGTTCCAAACGCTTTGATACCATAACGATTTCTGTAAAGTATACAATTCCGGTAGATGGAAATCTCGGGCTCAACGGTCCGGATGATGTGGCGATCGGAAAGACGATCCGGCTGGTCCCGGTATTTGATGAGATCCCTGAACTGAGAAACAAGCCTGTGATATGGACCACCAGTAATTCGGATATCGCGAAAGTCAGCAGAGGTGTTGTGACCGGGGTATCGGAAGGAGAAGCTACGATAGAAGTATGCGTGAAAGATTATTCTATCTGCGCGGATAAAGTTGTCCATGTCTATCCGATAGCTTTGGGAGTGAGCATCGTCGATGAAGACGACGGTTCATTACTCATCGACCTGGCAAGTGATAAGCAGACCTATGATCTTTCAGCTCATGTACATCCGGAAGGCGCTTCCCAGGCTGTGACCTGGAGGAGCAGCAACCCGAGGATCGCTGATGTCTCTCCGATCACTTTGACTGATGATGGAGAGGTGATTTACGGCGGACTGGTGGTTGGCATGAATCCCGGAACCGTTACAATCACTGCCTCAACGGCTGATGGCTCCAAAAAATCGGCATCGGTAAAAATTACCGTGACAAGTAAAGTACAGCCGGGCAGCATTGTGATCGAAGGAAGTAATGCGGTCCTCGTAAAAAGGACTGTATCACTGAAAGCCTCTTTTGATCAGACTGTTCAGCCTTCCAATAAACAGATCATTTGGGGAAGCGATGATACATCCGTCGCCAAAGTTTCCAATGGCAGGGTAACAGGTGTGTCGGAAGGCTCGGTGACGATCACCGCCTGTTCAAAGGAAAACCTCGCGATCTGCACGGATTGGCCGATGACAGTGTATTCCATTAACTCCAAGAGCATGGATACTGCGGCAATCGATGCTGATCCTGAGAATATATCTTCACCGGTATCGGATGAAACCGGTGCGGCAGCGCCTGACGGAGCCGTGAAAGACAATGCCGCGGCATTTGATCAGGAAGAAATCGTCCTGCATATCGGCGAGAGCCGGAAACTGGATGTCACGGATCCGGATGGCAATATGATCGTCCTGAGCGCGGCAGAACCGGTAGTGCTGTGGGATGAAGCCGTAAGCACTGTGACCGGCCTGACTGAAGGCGAGGTGACCGCGTATCTGGCGGATATGAAGACTGTCGATATCCTCGACACCATGACGATCCGTGTGACCGCGGTACCTGCTGAAGAGCCCGAAGCAGCCCCTGTGACAGTCGATGAAGACCTGCCGGCGGAAAATGAAGAGCCTGAAGCTGAGTCGGAAGCGAAAAAAGAAACGGCGTCAGAAATCGGCTTCACTCAGAAAGAGCTGACTGTTGAAGCGGGTGATAGTATCGTTCTTGAAGTCAGCAATCCGGACGGCGCCGCGGTGTTCGTGGGCCTGAGCGGTGACACAGATGCAGTCCTCTGGGATGGATCATTCAATATGGTGACCGGCATCCGGGCGGGCGATGTGACAGCTTTCCTGTCCCTCGTAGATCCGTTTGAGGTGAAGGACCTTTGCGAGATCCATGTCGTGGAGAAAGCTGGACCTGTACAGGCAGAAGAGGAAACTCCCGAGACTGAAGAAGGCGGAGTCAATGAAACCGAGCCGACTGAAACTCCGACTGAAACAGATCAGCAGCCTGTGGTGACAGAGGTCCCGGACGAACCGGCACCGACGGAGACACCTGTGCCCGAAGGACCGGATACGGAAACTGGGGAAGAGATCGGGAATGATCCTGTCGTTACCGAACAGCCTGAGATGCCGGAAGAAACAACGGCTCCGGAAGAAGAAGATATTACGCTTCAGATCCGTGACCTGGGTGATGAAGGACTGACAGGTACTGCCGGAGAGACCCTGCGGATCAGCCGTGACCGCTTCGATGCCGATGATGAGCTTTATCTCAGCCTGAGTTATCAGGTCGAAAATGAAGCGCTGGTCTGGCTGCCGGTACAAAGTGAAGCTGAACGGCTCACTGATGGCCTGACGCTCCAACTGCTGGCAGAAGGGAACACCGTATTGAAGATCCGGAAGGGCAGCGAGGAAAAGACTGTACTGGAGATCCGTATTGAAGTTCTTCCCGCGGCAGCAGCGGAACCGGTCGTTCCGGAAGAAACAAATACCGAGACGGTCGATCAGGTAACAGAAACCGGTGATGTCATCCCTGAAATGACAGAGCCGCAGCCGACTGAGATCCCGACAGAAGAACCTGATGCCGAATCTGTGCCGGAAATGGCCGAAGAACCTGCCGTTGATACGGCGGAAGATGTGACCCCGGAACCGGAACCTGAACCGGAGCCGGAACCCGTGCAGGAAGAAGTCTTCGAAGAGGCTGATGCCGGTGAATAATAAATAATGAGTGGGTACCGGTCCCGGCATAGCCGCCCGGTACCCCGGTTTTGAAAAAAAACGATAACTTAGAATAAAGATCACGATGGTTCGGCTCCGATCCATCGTGTTTTTTTTGCTGA
>DAIMGK010000052.1:0-26799 GCA_036723985.1 Flexilinea sp. | reverse complement strand
CAATGAAGATGCAACTTTTGAAACGTTACTAAATAATGTAGTTATTTAGAAAGTGCTATACTAGACAGTCCCTAAAATGCCCCCGGAATACTATGCTTCGCAGAGGCGCGGAGCAAAATCGTTTCTGCCTGCCGAAATAATTCCCGCGCCTTATTTTTAATAGCCGGGGGCCACGCGCTGAGCAAGCTCACGCGTGGCCCCCGGCGCACCTAACTATTCAAATTTACGTATGGGAAGCCCGGCTTATTCAGTTTTTGTCAAAATTCCAGGAGTCTTTTTATTACCGACAAATATGTATGAAATTCAACTGTCAAGTTTCAGGTAATAATACGAGATATTTGCAGGAAAAACAAATTACCTTGACAGCCGGGGAAAATGTATTCGAGGTATCATGCTTCGCAGCGGCGCGGGGCGGAATCGCTTCTGACCGGACACAGAACCGACTTTCACGCTGAACCGCCACTTTTCCCCGTATACAGGTATAATTTGATAAGAGAAATACGATCGATAAACATGAGAGGATCCGCCTTCAGATGAGTCTGCAGACAGGTACGGCAAAAAGAAATTACGGGTTAGACGCATTACGCATGCTTGCCGCGTTTTATGTCGTGACACATCACAGCGTTGAATGGGGCGGTCTGCACGGTTCGGTACAGCCGGGCACACTGCCGTACCTGGTCATCTCCTTTGTCAGTATCTGGGTGTACTGCATGGTGGATATATTTATGCTCATCAGCGGATATGCCGGATTTCAGGAAAAGGATTTCAAACCGGACTATTCCAAGACCATTGCCCTGTGGATAGAGATCACATTTTACTGTGTGATCATCTCATTCATCTATGTCCTGATCAAACCCGACCGCGTGGCTGCACGGGATATCTGGGACATGCTGTTCCCGCTTACCGATAACCTTTACTGGTTTTTCTCCGCATATATCGGCCTCTGCCTGGTGAAGCCGCTTCTGGATACAGCCATCCGAAACACCGGGAAGGAACAGATCCTGCCGATCATGACCATCCTTTTCATGGCATTCAGCGTTTACAACCTCATTGCAGACCCGTTCCTTCTGGGTAAAGGATACACATTTATATGGATATTCATCCTTTACCTGTTTGGCGCGGCAATGAAAAAATGCGGTATCGGGGAAAATACAGCCCGGTGGAAAGCCGTTCTGGGCATGATTCTGTGCGCGCTTATCTCCTGGGCATGGATGAATTTCGGGCCGGAATTCGTTTTTGTGAACCGCCGCTACGGCAGCGACCTGTTTTTTTCCTATACATCCCCGACGATGCTGGGGATGGCCGTTTTCCATGTGATCCTTTTTTCCAAATTCAGGTTTCCGGAAAAAGTCAACAAGGCCATCGCATTCCTCGCCCCCGGATCCTTTGCCGTTTACCTTATGAACACACACCGCTGCGTATGGTTCTATTCACTGGAGAAATGCTTCGCGGGATGGGCTTCCCGGCCCCTGTGGGCTGTCCCGAAAGTCTTACTGTTTTCGGCATTTTTCGCGCTTGGCGGGATGCTGATCGACTCTCAGCGGCAGCGGCTGTTCCGGAAGCTGAAAGTCCGGCAGTCGATTTATGAACTGTTATACGGTCCGCGGCGGATGAACGCGCTGCTCCGCCTGGCTTCACCCGCGTACATCATCGCCTTTTTCCTGATCTGGAGCGTCCTTTTCTGGAAATGCAAATACGGATATGCCGGCGCTCAGGAAACCCTTGCGGCAGCCGTTCCGTTCCGTTTTCTCCGGCAGGGGGAGAGCCTGTTCGTCCATGAGCAGTACGTCCGGCAAATGTCTTCAGTCCTCCTGCTCCCGCTGCTGAAAATATACTTCGCTTTTATCCACAGTACGGAGGGGATCCTGCTGAATTTACGGCTGATCTACACATTTTTATGGGGATGCGCGGCAGCCTTCTTTTATTTCCGTCTGCGGCGATTTTCCAACATCGGCGCCATTCTCGCGTCGCTGGCATTCCTGATGTACTCCCCTTACTGCCTGCCGGCTTTTTCTGGCGATTCACTGCTCGTGCTGACCCTTGCCAACGCCGGCATTATCTTCCTGACGGCGGAGAAATACGCGAAAATTCAATACTTCATCGCAGGGATGTTCCTCGGCTGTGCCGTCATCTGCTGCCCGTACCTCATCATCCCCTGCCTCATTTTCAGCCTTACTGTACTGCTTCTGCGGAAAAAACGGCGGGAATTCGCGGGGAAATGGCTGTTCGTCTGCATGGGGAGCTGCCTGACCGCCGGCATGATCCTCGTCATGTTCCTGACACAGTCTGACGGTCAGACGATCCCGGAGAAATTCGCCGTCATCTTTGGTACCGCCGATTTTCAGATCCACAGCGTCCTTCAGCAGACCGGCCGCTTTATCCTTGGGTTCATCCGTTCCTCAAAATCAGCTCCTTTCATCCTGAGCGGGACCGCGATCGCCGTTTTGATCAGCATGATATGGAAGAAGACAAAAGAATGGTGTTTCATCGCCGTTTGCGTATTGTGCGCTGTCTGGATGTTTGATTTCAGGAGGACATTCCGGGATATCAACAGCCTGATGGTCCCGATCTGCGTTTTGGGACTCTATTGCCTGCCGCACACAAAGGATACTAAGACCCGCGGGATATTTCTCACGTTATTTGTGCCGGGAGTCATTTCCGCGTACTGCCGGATGTTTTCACCGGACCGGGGGTTCTACACTGCCGCCAACGCCATGGCAGTCTCAGCGGCAGCGGGCGTTTTCATGATCGTGAATTTCGTCAAGGGCTTCTCCCCGCAGCCTTCCCGGAACCGGATGAGAGCCGCGCTGCTGGCCGCGGCCTTCCTTTTCTTCACGGTACAGCTTGGCAGTGAATTATTCCTGCGCTATACCTGCAACGCCTACGAAAGCGGGATCGACGAACAGCTGTCCCACGCCCGGTCAGGCCCGCAGAAGGGGATCCGCATGACCCCGGAGAAGCTGGAGACATATAACGCCATAATCGAAAAATCCCCCGCGGTGCTTCAGGACGCGGAGGATCTGTTATTCCTCGTGAGGGAGCCGTAACAGCCGTATCAGGCGGTTATATCACCCGGAAAATCCCAGCGTTTGACAACCAATGATTTATCGGCACAGTCATAATACGCCCGGTTGAAATTAATCGGCAGATTGCCGCGGTTCAAATCAGGTATCTGCGATAAATAATCATACATCCATGCGGATACGACAGAATCAAGCTTTGCCTGTCCCGCAAAAAGTCTCCGGTCATATCCAAAGAAGAAAAGATTCCCAAAGAGCATGCAGGCGAATAAATGCCGGATGATCGGCTCCATTTCCGGGGGGAGCGGGTTTTCACCGGAACAGCACGGGCCAGGTTCGTATGCGCTGCAGATCCGGTTCAGGGCTTCCGGCAAAGACAGGCCTTCATCCCGCAGCGTCAGGATGATCTCCCGCCGTTTTGCGAACAGTCCTTCCGGGTCCGGTTTGATCTCCCGGGTCATATAGTCCCAGAACTGTGTGTCCGCGGACATTATCAGTTCCGCGGCATGGGGGCATACCGGATCCAGCATTTTGTCCGTATGGTCCATGAAACGCGTTACATTTCTCGGGTATTCCCGGCATTCATACGGCAGGGCATCTCTGCCAAAACTTGCCTGAAGCAGGCATTTTTGCTCCTGAAAAAAAACGCAGACCCCGCTGCTGTCCTGGCGGAACCGAATTCCTTCTTCACAGTTTTCCAATGAATCCCGCAAACGGAATACGCTGCCGTCGCACAAGAGCTTTCCGTCTGATCGCTTTACCAGCTCATAGTCACCCGCGATAAAGCCACCACCCTCTGACTGAAGGCAGCAGTTCAGCGGACAATTCAGATCACAGACAAATTCATCAACCAGTTTTTCAATATCGGTCATCGCGTCCTCCCTTATCCGGCAAACGGTTTTCCCCTTCTAAGTTCCGAGCCTGTGGAAATCGTCCCGCCAAGCCGATCCGGAACAGTTTTTTTCTCTGTTATCGATTATTATGTTATCGGATTATACAACGATTCCGGAGAGAAATTCAGATGTTTCCATGGTAACATTATATTAATGAAAGAGGTGATTATGAGAAAACTGTTTACTCCAATCAGTATCGGGAGCATAACGCTCAAAAATCGTTTTATCATGGCTCCGATGGAGAATGGGATGGCCGGATTGGGCACCGGAGATGTGACTGACCGTATCTGTGAATTCTTCAAAGAGAGGGCGCGTCACGGCGTTTCAATGATCATGCCGGGTTCCATCGGTGTCTCACCGGAAGGGAGGGGACTGCCCACACAACTGTCTATGTGGGAAGACCGTCACATTGAGGAACACAAAAAACTGACAGATGCCGTTCATTCAGAAGGTGCTCTCATCGGTGCGCAGATCTACCACGCCGGCCGCCAGGCATCAGAGGCGATCACCGGACTTACGCCGCTGGCGCCCAGCGCGATTCCATGCGGCCTGTTGGGCAACCATCCGAAGGAAATCACCAGGGATGAGATGGAAGCTGTAAAGCAGAAATTTGTCCGCGCTGCGGAGATCTCCATCGCCGCGGGATATGACCTTGTGGAAGTTCACTTCGCCCACGGTTATCTGCTGCATTCCTTCATGAGCACCCACACCAATAAGCGGACTGATGAATACGGCGGCTCCTTTGAGAACCGCGTCCGTTATCCGCTGGAAGTCCTGGAAGCGGTCATCGGAGTATGCAAGGGGAAAGTTCCGGTCCAGATCCGTGTCTCCGTTGATGAATATGTTGAAGACGGAATGCATTTTGATGAAGTAAAGAAGGTCTGTGTTATGGCAGAACAGCTCGGCGTTGATTCTGTCTCATTGTCAGCCGGATGTTATGACGCGGTTGAATACGCGATCCAGCCGATGTTTATACCGCAGGGTTTCATCATTCCGTTTGCCGGAGAAATGAAACAGGCTGTGCATGTTCCGGTCATTGTCGCGGCAAGATTAAATGACGCATACCTTGTGGAAAAAATCGTTGAAGACGATGAGGCTGATATCGTGGCCATCGGACGCGGGCTTATTGCCGATCCGCTCTTCATCGAAAAAATCGAGAAGAATGAACAGGATGATATCCGTTACTGCATCGCCTGCAACCAGGGATGCATTGACCGTGTCCTCGGCGGCATGCCGGCTCATTGTCTGGTCAATCCGGAAGCCGGTGAGGAAGCGGACAGATTCCTCAAGCCGGCCAAAGAGATCAAAGAAGTTGCCGTTATCGGCGGAGGCCCGGCCGGTATGCAGGCAGCGCTTACAGCAGCCCGGAGAGGCCACAAAGTCCGCCTGTATACAAACGAAAAACCCGGCGGCAAGATGGACGCGGTTGCAGCTCCTCCGGAAAAGGATTCTTTCCTGATTTTCAAGAATTATCTGGTACAGCAGCTTCAGAAATACAACGTGGAGATCATTGAAAAGAATGTAGGATCTCCGGAAGATATAAGCGGCGATGTTGTCATTCTCGCTGCCGGTTCCCGCCAGGCGATCCCGCCGATCCCGGGCGTAGACAAACCGAATGTTGTCCTTGCGGAAGATGTTTTAAAGGGCGCGGAAACGGGTAAGGAAGCCGTAGTGATCGGCGGCGGACTTGTCGGTACGGAGACCTGCAAATATCTGGGGAACAAAGGCGTCCGCTGTACTTTGGTTGAGATGCTGGATAACATCGCTAACGGTATCGGCGCGACATTTGTCGGGCACATGTTCGCGAAGCTTGCCGAATACGGTGTCACAGTCAAGACCGGGGCGAAGGTGCTGCAGATCACAGATAACGCGGTTGAACTGGAAGGAGAAACGCTGAATTGTGATACAGTCGTGATCGCCACGGGATATAAACCCGTCAATGATCTGAAAGAAAAACTGGAAACAACATTCCCTGTATATGTTGTGGGTGACGCCAACAAGCCAAGAAGGATCCTTGACGCGACAGAAGAAGCGTATCTGGCCGCGAATTCGATCGGCTGCTGACGATTCAGCGCCGTTATCCGTTTCCGGGCCGGCAAAACAGACGTAACCGTCATATAGAAGCCCGGCCCAAAACACGGCAAAAAGCCATACGCTGAAGAAGTCTCAGAATTTCTATGAGATTGGCATAGAAATCTCAGGAGACCCCGAAGAAATGATTTCTCCGGGGTCTCTTTATTATTTACAAACTTATTGAATCCATCTGCAGGCCGTTAATGACATGATCAGGCAAAGGGCTCAGAAAATATGTATTAGACACACTGCGTTTATGTGCGGCACGGGATCGTTTTGTGTGATTTTAGATCTGTTTCCCTGTATACTCAATGCACATCATGGTAAGATCATCGAACTGCTCCGCGTCACCGACAAGATCCGCAACGGCTTTGTTCACTGCCTGAAGGATCTCATCGGGGGACTCGTGTCCGGCATTGGCTGCAGTAAGGATACCGGTGTTCAGATCAAGTATCGCAAACCACACTGTGACAAACATTTCTTCCCGGTTATTTTGGCAGATCAGCCTGTTGACTGCCTCCAGCACTTCTTTCGGGCAGCTTCCCGAAGATACCTGTGTCCGGATCATGTTTTTCGCCATCATCATAAACATGGCGGCAGGGATCCCCTTCCCGGATACATCCGCTATGACCATAGCCAGACGGTCCTGATCCACAAAGAAAAAGTCATAAAAATCCCCGCCCACTTCTTTGGCAGGATCCATGCCTGCGTAGATATTGAAATCCTTACGATCCGGAAAAGCGGGAAAGATGTTGGGAAGCATATCCTTCCGGATACGGGTGGCAAATTCCAGTTCCGTTCCGATGCGCTGTTTCCCCGCTGTCACTTTCGTCAGGTTCTCCTCATATTCGGCAAGATCATGCTCTATTTCCGACATGGACAGCGCCGGGTTTTCGATCTCGTCCCGGAATCGGATATTCAGCCGGGCAAAACGATCTTCCGTGTGGACACCGTCACGCTTATCCTGCACATAAGTCTGCGCCGCGTGCGCGATCCCGTTGATAGGTACTGCTATCTTCCTGTTCAGGTAACGAACCATGAGTCACCCGAACAGGGGGATCAGAACGATCAGTGTTACGGCATATTGCAGGACAAAAATGCGCAGCTTCAGAACAAGTTCGCCCAGAGTAATATCTGCAAGAATGAACCCGGGAAGAATTTCCGAATCAGGAATGAATTTCTTACGATAAGGCGGCCAAAGCCTGACCCGCTGCGGAGCAAAGCCCGGGAGCCGCCGGTCATTTTCCGGTGAAAATCAGGATCAGGCCGATGATAAACAGATGCAGAGGATAAAAAACGGTGTAAAGCGTTTTGAACCATTTCCGGTGGTACCCCTGTTTTCCGTTGTAAGTGCTGAGGATCCCCGCAGCGATCAGGTGGCCCGCGATCCACGGCGCGTATTTCGTAACTTCACTCCACCACCTCGCCGCGTTTCCGAACCCGCTTCTGACCCAGAAATAGATTGGGAGATAAATCATGAAAAACCCTGCCAGGATCAAAAAGCGCTTTATCCACGGCCGGGGTTTTCCCGCCGCCAGGGCTTCTTTATTTTTTCTGAGGTACCAGTAATACGCGATAACCAGCCAGGGCCCAACAATATTAAAGTTTCCCTTGATCATGAAATTCGCGAATCCCAGCAGCGCGTAGGCACAGATAAGTGCCGCGGCCGTTGTTCCGGAACGTTTTTCCCTGTCCTGCTCCGATGACGGGAGCATTAATTCAGAAACCAGCATACCCAGATACCCCAGCAGGAGCGTGATCATGTTGCTCTGGGATTCCAGATACTCAGCGGTATTGAGCCTGAATTTCATGAGATCAAACGCGAATTCCGAAACAACGGCCAGCAAAAGCATCGTCGTCAGATGCTTTTTCAGCCTGCCGCGATCGCTGTGGACAAAGAGGAAACCTTCCGCCAATAAAAACGCGTATATCGGAAAGGCGATCCGCCCGATCCATGTCAGCTTCATCGGGTCATCAATAAAATACCACCCGATATGGTCCGTAACCATGGCAGCCATAGCTATTACCCGAAGCGCAAAACCATCCATGTTTCAGCCTCCGCAAATTCAGATTTCAACACCCGGTTTATCCGGACATGAGGAACGGTTACACTTCCCCGAATTCTTCCTTCAGCTTTGCGATCATCACATCCAGAGGCGCGTCCACACCTGTCCAGAGCGTAAAGTTCCGGGCGCCCTGACACGCGAGCATGCCCAGACCGTTGACGGTTTTGGCGCCGCGTTTGGATGCCTCCTGCAGAAACAGGGTGTTCGATGGATTGAAAACAACGTCACTGACGGTCATGTCCGGCTTGATGGTATCGTATCTAATATCCGGCTTGTTTGCCCTGTCATCACCGAGACCGATGCTTGTCGCGTTGATCAGGATGTCAGCCTCAGCGGGGATCTCCAGTTCCGGCGTCCACGCCAGCGTCTCGGCAGGGACTTTTGTCTTCAGGCGGATCAGATCGGCAAGCTCCCGGGCTTTCGCTCCGGTGCGGTTGACCACGGTGATTTTTGCCGCGCCTGCCAGGGCACATTCCACCGCGATGGAACGGGCGGCCCCGCCCGCGCCGAGGATCACGATATTTTTTCCCGCCGGATGGTTCCCATAGCGGAGAAGGGCCTCGATAAATCCCTTGCCGTCCGTGTTCTCACCGAACAGTGATCCGTCTTCCCGTACCACAACGGTATTGACTGCCCCGATGATGGACGCGGCTTCCGACAGCTCATCCAGGTAAGGGATCACAGCGATCTTATGCGGCATTGTCAGGTTGACTCCTTTCATATGGAGTGCTTTCACCGCTTTCATCGCGTCCGGAAATCCTTCCGGCGTCACCTTCATCGTTATATAACGGTAATTCAGCCCCATGGCTTCATAGGCAGCTTCTTCCATCACGCCCGTCGGATTCCCTTCCACAGGGTCTCCAAATACACCCGTGAGCTCCGCTCTGTAGTTTTTCTCCATAACAAACCGATCCTTTCTGAATAAATACGATTATATCCGTATTCAGCAAAAAAGTGATGATGATCCCCGAAACACGGCGCATAGAGAAAGCATTTCCATCTTTGATTTTTCCCCATATGCCCACCGGTTACCGTATCCGGTATGACCCGGCCTCAGACTTCTGGTTTTTAACTTTTCTTCACAACTGAGGAGTTCACCTTTTTTTCACACCCATTTTCCAATTGAATTTTTCTGTTGACAGGCTATACAAATATTATGGACTTATAAGAACCATTTATCGGCTTTATGTTTCACAATATCTGAATTTTTGGCTATAATGAATTTTATACTTTCCGATAATATACTCATGGAAAGGAGGCAATTGATGGCGAACCAGATAAAAAAACTCAATATTGGTGCTGAAACGGAGCAGGTCGAATTCAAAAAAAGCACAGGTGAAATCAAGGAAGGAGTCATCTCAATTGCTTCAATTCTCAACAAACATGAATCAGGAGATTTATATTTCGGAGTAAAAAACAACGGAGATGTTATAGGGCAAGCCATAAGCGACTCAACTTTACGTGATGTAAGCCAGGCGATCCGAATGAATATCAAGCCAGCTTTGTATCCTATAATCGAAAAGCAAGAGTTCGGCGGTTTAAGTATTGTCCATGTGAAATTTGAGGGAAAACGACGTCCGTATACAGCATACAATATTCCACGTATCAGAATCGCAGATGAAGATACCATCATGGATCAGGAACTTTACCGTGAAATGATGAATGCACGGGAAAACCGGACAGATAGCTGGGAGACAAAACCATCAAAATATCATATCAGTGACATTGATACAGAAATTTTTTCAGAGTACTTGCATAAAGCAAAGGAAGCAGAGCGTATATCATTTAAATCAACTGATCCGAAAGCAATATTGGTAAAGCTTGAATTGTCCGATGGAGATACATTGCTTAATGCGGGAGCGGCACTATTTGTTGATTGCGGAATTAATGAATTACAGATGGCTAAATTTGCATCTGACAGAAGATTGACGTTTACCGATACAAAACGATACACCGGGTCGATTTTTGATTTGGCAGATAAAGCTGTCCATTATGTGACAGATTCAATGGACTGGCGTGTAGAATTTGATGGAAGTTTGGAAAGAAAAGAATTCCCTGAAGTTCCTGTAGAAGCGATACGGGAAGCCATAATTAATGCATTTGCACATCGTGTCATAGAATCAATGCAGGCGGTTGAAGTGGCAATTTATAAAAGCTACATCGATATTTACAGCCCCGGAAATTTCCCGGATCATGTAACGCCCGAGCAGTTTATTCAGGAAGAACGCAAACCAATCAGACGGAATCCTCTCATCACACGAACGCTGTATTATTCAAAGGATATGGAAGCTTTTGCTACAGGACTGAAAAGAATCTATGACGCCTGCACTGAAGCTGGGGTGAAAGTTGAATTTCTTCGTGATGATTATGGATTTACAGTGAGATTTTACAGACATTACGGTTCTGCCTGGAGTGCAGAATCAAGCCCATATCATGCCGTTTCTGAAAAAGGGCATAAAAAAGGGCACGAAACAAAAGCTTCAATTATAAAAAAAAGAATGGAATCTATTCTTTTGTTACTTAGCACAAATTCTAATGCATCAATTTCAACGATGGCAGTCGAATTAGGACTCTCAGAAAAACAAATCAGAACTGCTGTTGACCATCTTAAGGCAGATGGAAAGATACATTATGAAGGATTCGGCAGAGATGGTCATTGGGTAATAAATCAATCTCTGCTGTAAGAAATCAGTTTATATTTGCCTTCTGTATGCGGGATATTGTTTTTCGCAAGGTGCGGGATCGAAAATATAGGTGTTTGCAAAAGCCGCTTCCCGCACCTGATTTTCGGGACAGGAGCATCGTCCTCCCATACCCCCGCGAAATTTTTCAGGCTCTTTATAAAACTCACACGTTTTAGCGGCGGTCACCTTCTTTATGGTTCCAAACAATCACATTTTTTGAACTATCACATTAATATAAAACGCCCCTTTTAAAGTCCGCTTCTGTCTTCTATGTCTGAAAATTGAAAAACCATCTGCTGTTTTCATTTTCTATATCAATCATGAATAAATCTCCTCGTATTAATCTGCCAAAATACGTATATTCAAAGATTGTTAATGTTTCAAAACCGTCTGTTTAATGTAATGGATCCGGCATACCGGCGGGATCAAAACCGGTCGATCAGACTTAGTGCCCGGTATGTTTTCCGGAGGCTTCGCGGCACATACTCATGCGTAAATCAGTGTTTTTTTGGGCGTCCGCAAGCTGCTTGCGATGGAGGCCGAGTATTGTTTCTTACCGTGAACGTTTATTCTCGTACATGGCTTTATCCGCCCGGTGTACAACATCATCCACGCAGCTGTCAGTCTGCGGATCGTACTCCGCCATTCCCATTGACACGCTTACCTCTTCCCATTTGTTTTTTGCCGATGATCGTATTTCTTCCGTGCTTGCCGCAAATAAGGACCGGAGCTTTTCCCTGTTCTGAAAATCCTCGTTCTGCAGAACAGCAGCGAACTCATCTCCTCCGATCCTGAATACCGGGCTGTGTTTGAAAACGCGGCAGATCTGCTGACTTGCTGACCGGATATAGATATCCCCTTTATCATGCCCGTATTGGTCATTGATCGGTTTCAGGTTATCACAGTCCAATATAACGACCGCGAAATCAAACGGACCTTCCCGATCAAGCCGGTCCTGAAGGGCCTGGATATATTCGTTAAACGCTCCTTTGTTCCGCACAGATGTGAGCGCGTCGACAAAAACGCGCTTGTTCAGATCATCGACCCGGTGATGGCTTTCTTCGACTTCTTTCTTTGCCCGGATCATCCGCTGCTGTGCGATAATTACAGTCAGCAGCGCTATGATCACAGCAGCGATCGCAATATCGATCACCGGATTATCCCTTATAAAATCAATTAATGTGGTTTTCGCATCTTCAGCGGAATAATATGAAAGCGCCGCGTTGACGCTCGTGCTGCTGACAATATCGGTGGTCCTTGTGAGAATAGAATACAGCTCAGTATTATTTCCGCGTACCGCGATGTAATAATTCACATTTTTCCCGGTGGTCAACGCGATCAGGTCCAGTTTCTCGCATTGCCTGCCCAGATTGTTGTACTGATAGTTACTGATCAGGACACAGTCAGCCTTTCCGTCTGCAACCGCTTTCAGACAGGCCTGAATATCGGGATACCCCTCCCATTGCCAGTCCGGAAAATGATCCATCATGACCGTTTCATAATTCGGGTCTCCCGCTGCGACGGCGGCAGTTATCTGTTCTTTCTGGAAAAAGGTTTGCTGATCTGCTTTCCGGACAACTGCGTAAACCTCTGAAGTCATCATCGAAGGTGTCATGACCAGCCCCAGTTTTTCACCATCCGAGATACTTAAGTTGGAGGGGAACATGCAGTCCACTTCTCCGTTTCTGAGCGCCTCTATCGCAGCCGCCGCGGAAGGATAAGCCACCGGCTCAAAACGAAGCTCCGCGTTTTCAAGACAGGTCGAGGCATCGTCCAGATAGTCTTTTAAAGCGCCTGTGAGTTTTCCGGTTTTCCTGTCCGCGGCACAAAACGACAGGTAATTATCCTGATACCCCACGCGGATCGGACCGTGGCCGGAAAGCCAGCTCTTTTCTTCTTTGTTTAGATAGTAATTGAACCCGAAGGCTTTGAGATATTTTTCGTAAAGATGCTGATTATAATTATGGTCCCCTTCCTGGATCCTGTTCATGGCGGCATTAAGATCCGCCAGCAGATCCGGGCGGGAATGGCTGACAGCAAAGTAGAAGTCGGAAGCACCTACCTTACAGACCGGCACAGCCTGGCGGGCATCCAGATAACCATCCAGCACAACATACATATCGATGTCGCCCCGGTTCAGCATGGCAAGAGATTCATCAACGTCCTCGGTCATCTCTATGAGTTCCGCCTGCACACCGTTTTTCTCCGCCCACTCGCGGAAAAAACCTGCCTGTACGCTGCCCTTATTTACACCGGCCTTTTTTCCGCTGAAGGTAGAAAGGTCGTCGTTGTTGATCTCTTCATTGTCAGGGGATATGAAGATATAGTATTCCTCCGCGCCCATGGGAAGGGAAGAAAACAGCATGATCTCCGCCCGCTCTTCCGTGTAGGAAACATCACTCATCAGGTCGATCTCGCCGTCAATGAGCATCTGCATCAGATCGGGCCAGCTTCCCTCCACATACTCGTAATTCCAGCCGGAATAGGCAGCGATTTTTTGCTGATACTCATAAGCGAAGCCGGAACGGCGGCCGAACTCATCTGTCATATTGAACGGGGACTCATACCAGCCGACACGGACGATTTTTCCCGTCTCCTCCGCGTGCGCGGTGACCGGCAATAAAATGGCCATTGCCATAGCAAGGCACAGCAGAAGACACGTCAACGGTTTTATACGCGTAAATAATGTTTTGCCTGAACACATCTCACGAATTTTCCCACTTAACATCATTGAACTCCTCATCATAGCCAAATCCCATCAAGGCGGTAAAAATTCTGCTGTCTAACTGTCCTTAGCTGTACACAACACATCTCACATTGAAACGCAGCGTACCGGCTCCTTCAGCAATCTTTATCTGAGTTGTATCTTCTTCAACGCAGTTTGAATTCGCATCCTAATCTGTATTTTTGAATATCATGCCCCCGCATTGATTCATATATGAACTTATCGTACAAATATATGATATCACTTTTTTTCTCTCTGTAAATGCCTGTTTTTCAATTCGCTTTTGCAGACAAAAGGATCCGTTCCGCAGCGCGCGTAAACGTAAGATCCTGTTGAAATGAAATGTCCCGATGCCATTTTCCATATTTATGTTCAGGATCCGGATCCGCCAATACCGTATGCAGGCCGTATTTCCTGAATCCTGTTTTCTGATTCCATTATTCAATCTTGCAACAGTGTATCAAAACTCACCATAATGCCATCTAACGTCTTACGTCTGGCATCTTACGTCTGACATCAAAATTCCAATAACATTTTTCCCCGTGCCCTATTGACAATCGTTTTTATCATGTTAAAATGGGGAACTAATTGATTATCGATGGTTTCAGAATGACCCAGAAAGCACTTTTACCGGCTCTTCTTTTATTAGCGTGACCGCATCAGATGCGACTGATTTGCGTGTCACTTTAATGCCGGTTTAATTTGTTTTAAGTATGATAATTGTCATATATTTAAGCATGAAAATGTCAGGTTTCATTTGGAATCAGATCATGTGAAAAATCTTACAGCGGCGTTCAAACCGTTCGCTGCCCACGAAAAAAATACGGGGAGCTGATCCCTGACTGAAGGAGAATTGTTTTGAAGATCACCGGAGCGGAAATTTTGATGGAATGTCTGCTGGAGCAGAAAGTCAATGTTATCTTTGGCTATCCCGGCGGTACCATCCTCAATGTATACGATGCGCTGTACAAATATTCAGGAAAGATCAAGCATTATCTGACCGCGCATGAACAGGGCGCTGCCCACGCCGCGGACGGTTACGCCCGCAGCACCGGGAAAGTCGGTGTCGCCTTCGCGACATCCGGACCGGGAGCAACCAACCTTACGACCGGCATTGCCACAGCTTATATGGATTCCTCACCGGTCGTTTTCGTTACCTGCAACGTTTCCGAAGGGCTTATCGGCAAGGATTCATTCCAGGAAGTCGACATCACCGGCATCACCCTGCCGATCACCAAATGCAACTTCTGGGTGAGCGATGTCAACAAGCTTGCCGACACCGTCCGCGCCGCCTTCGCCATCGCGCGCAGCGGCCGTCCGGGACCGGTCCTCATCGACATTCTGAAAAATGTTACCGCCGAAAAGGCTGAATATGAATTCATTCCCCGCCGCCATCACAAGGAAAGCGGGAAACTGAAAGAACTCATTGACCGTTCCACCATCGACTTCCAGACGCCCATGATCGATGAAGGCGATATCGATAAGCTGGTGGAAATGATCAACGAATCGAAAAAACCGCTGCTGATCTGCGGAGGCGGTGTGGTACGAAGCCGCTGCGATAAAGAATTCGCGACCTTCGCCAACCGCATCGACGCGCCCACTGCCGTGACCGTTATGGGCGGCGGCGGCATCTGCGGGCGGAATCCGCTGGTCACCGGCATGATCGGCATGCATGGGTCCCAGGCTTCCAACATCGCCTGCAATGAATGCGACCTGCTGATCGCGGTGGGCTGCCGGTTTTCCGACCGTGTCGCCCTGGATCCCAAGACCTTTGCCAAACAGGCGAAGATCGTCCAGATCGACGTTGACCGCTCGGAGATCAACAAGAACGTCCGCACCGACCATCACATCGTCGGTTACGCGAAGGATGTTCTGAATATGCTGAACGCCCGGCTGCAGCAGCAGTATCACAGGGAATGGAAACAGTTCGTCTTTTCATATCCGGTCGAGACCGAATATGATGACGGCGGACAATCGCTCAACCCGAAGCAGATCCTTTCCGCTATCGCCCGGATCTGCCCGCAGGACACCATCGTTTCCACCGATGTGGGCCAGCATCAGATGTGGGCCATCCAGCATTTCCATTTTGACTATTCCGGCCAGCTGCTGACCTCCGGCGGGTTCGGTACCATGGGATTCGGCCTTGGCGCCGCCATCGGGGCACAGGTCGGCAATCCCGACAAGACCGTGATCCATATCACCGGCGACGGCAGCTTCCGCATGAACTGCAACGAACTCGCGACGGAAGAATTTTACAAGCTGCCCATCATCACTTTCATTTTCAATAACCGCACCCTCGGCATGGTCCGTCAGTGGCAGAACCTGATCTATAACAAGCATTATTCCGAGACGACCCTTGACCGCGGTCCTGACTTCGTCAAGCTGGCGGAAGCCTACGGCCTGCACGGACGCAGGGTCTCCAACCAGGAAGACCTCTGCGCCGCGATCAAAGAAGCGCTGGAATTAAAAGAGGGCTTCGTCATTGACTGTGTGATCGACATCGATGAGACAGTCCGTCCGATGGTCAAAGCCGGCGACCATATCGCGAATTTCCTGTTGAATTAGGAGGATGCCATGGAAGATTACAGAGACCCCGTCAAACTGCAGACACTGGCTGTACTGGTCGATAACGAATCCGGCGTCCTTTCCCAGGTTTCCCGGCTTTTCTCCCGCAAAGGGTATAACATCGAATCTCTGGTCGTCGGCACCACCGAAAACCCGAAGATCTCCCGTATCACCATTGACGTGTACGCGGATGAGGACCACATCACACTGGTAAGCAACCAGCTGCGCAAGCTGCTGCCGGTCCACTCCGTCAAACGCCTGACTCCCGCCACATCCATCCAGCGCGAACTGATGCTGATCAAAGTCCGCACGGAAAACGGTTCTGTCCGGAACGATGTGATCCAGCTGGCGAATGTTTTCCGCGCGCAGATCATCGACGTTTCCATTGAAACGCTTACACTCGCAATTATCGGTGACTCAGACAAGATCTCTGCCATCGAAAAGATTCTGAAAGAATTTGAAATTCTGGAAATTGCCCGTACCGGAGGCATTGCCCTTGAACGCGGTAAGGCTACGATCCATGATGAAACAAAAGAAAGAGGAGAATTCAATTATGGCAAAAATGTATTATGAAAAAGACTGCAATCTGGACGCTCTGAACGGCAAGACGATTGCGATCATCGGTTATGGTTCACAGGGACACGCGCACGCGCTCAACCTTCGCGACTCCGGCTGCAATGTCATCATCGGCCTGCGCAAGGGCGGGAAATCCTGGCCTGTGGCTGAAAAAGACGGTTTTTCCGTTTACCCGGTCGCCGAAGCTGCCGCGAAAGCGGACATCGTCATGATGCTGATCAACGACGAAGTCCAGGCTGACGTCTACGCGAAAGAGATCGCCCCGAACATGACCGCCGGAAAGGCCATCGCCTTTGCTCACGGTTTCAACATCCGCTACAAGCGGATCGTCCCGCCGGCTGATGTGGACGTCTTCATGGCTGCCCCGAAGGGCCCCGGCCACACCGTCCGCAGCACCTATGTCGCCGGAAAGGGCGTTCCCTGCCTCGTCGCAGTCGAACAGGATGCCAGCGGCAAAGCCTGGGATATCGCGCTTGCTTACATCGCCGGTATCGGCGGCGCCCGCGCCGGGATCCTTGAGACGACCATGGATGAAGAGACCGAGACCGACCTCTTCGGTGAACAGACCGTCCTCTGCGGCGGCGTTGTGGACCTGATGCGCTGCGGTTTCGAAGTTCTGGTGGAAGCCGGATACAAACCGGAAAACGCTTACTTCGAATGCATCCATGAGATGAAGCTCATCATCGACCTGGTCAACAAGGGCGGTATCGCTGCCATGAATTACTCCATCTCCGACACCGCGGAATACGGCGAATACGTCTCCGGCCCGCGTGTGCTGCCTGCCGAACAGGTCAAGGAAAACATGCGTGCTGTTCTGAAGGACATTCAGGACGGTTCCTTCGCCGGCCGCTGGATCGCCGAAAACAAGAACGGACGCACCTTCTTCAATTCCAAGCGCGCCCAGCTTGCCAAACACCCGATGGAAATCGTCGGCAAACAGCTGCGCGAACAGATGCTCTGGAAGAACGACTCCGACCTGGACACAGCGTCCAACTAATTCAGGTATCAGTTGACAGGGATTAGGAATTCCTGAATCCGGAATCAGGATTCGGGATTCAGGAAGCAGGATTCAGACATTTGTGATCAGGAATCAGGTTTAACAACCCTGATTCCTGAATCCAATTAACAAATAATTGCTTTCAAACCGCTAACAAACAACCATTGACCAGTGACTAATGACTGGTGATTAGTGACCAAAAAGGACCTTTATGAACTCAGATCAAATCAAAAACGGTGTGGATCGCGCGCCGAACAAGAGCCTCCTGTTTGCGCTGGGGCTTACCGAAGAAGAACTGAAACGCCCGCTGATCGGTGTCGTCAGTTCCTACAATGAGATCGTCCCGGGCCATATGCACCTGGACAAAATTGCTGAAGCCGTCAAGGCGGGCGTCCGCGCCGCCGGCGGTACGCCGATCCTGTTCCCCGCGATCGCGGTCTGCGACGGTATCGCGATGGGACATATCGGCATGAAATATTCCCTCGTGACCCGCGACCTTATCGCCGACTCCACCGAAGCGATGGCCATCGCGCACCAGTTTGACGGTCTGGTCATGGTCCCGAACTGCGATAAAAACGTGCCCGGTCTGCTGATGGCAGCCGCGCGCATCAACATCCCGACGATCTTCTGCGCGGGCGGCCCCATGCTTGCGGGACGTCTGCCGGACGGCCGCCGCACCTGCCTGAGCCACATGTTTGAGGCGGTCGGCGCGTATCACGCCAACACCCTCGACGAAGAAGGGGTCCAGTCTTACATCGACCATGCCTGCCCCTCCTGCGGCTCCTGCTCCGGGATGTACACCGCCAATTCCATGAACTGCCTGACCGAAGCCATCGGTATGGCTCTCCCCGGCAACGGCACGATCCCCGCGCCCTACTCCGCCCGCCTGCGGCTGGCGAAGGAGACCGGTATGCAGATCATGAAACTGGTCGAAAAGAATATCCGCCCCTCCGATATCATGACCGCTGCCGCGTTCCACAACGCGGAAACAGTCGATATGGCGCTGGGCTGCTCCACCAACACGATGCTGCATCTGCCCGCCATCGCCCATGAAGCCCATGTTCAGATCAACCTGGATATGGTCAACGAGATCAGCGGCAAGACCCCGAATCTCTGCCACCTGGCTCCTGCCGGCAACACCTTCATGGAAGACCTGGACGCGGCAGGCGGCGTCTATGCCGTCATGAAAGAGCTGACCAAGGGTGATCTCCTGGACACTTCCGTGATGACCGTCACCACCAAGACCGTCGGAGAGAACCTGGCGAACGCGAAGAACCTCAGCCATGCCATCATCCGCCCCTTTGAGGATCCCTATTCCGCCACCGGCGGCATCGCCGTACTGCGGGGGAACCTCGCGCCGGACGGCTGTGTTGTGAAACAGTCCGCTGTCGCCCCGGAAATGATGAAGCATGAAGGCCCCGCCCGTGTCTTCGATTCCGAAGAAGAAGCCATCCGCGTCATTTATGACGGCGGGATCAAACCGGGTGATGTGGTCGTCATCCGTTACGAAGGGCCGAAAGGCGGTCCGGGCATGCGCGAAATGCTCAACCCGACGTCCGCTATCTGCGGCATGGGCCTGGGTGAATCCGTCGCGCTCATCACGGACGGACGCTTCTCCGGCGCCACCCGCGGAGCTTCCATCGGCCATATCAGCCCGGAAGCCGCTTCCGGCGGCCCCATCGGCCTGGTACGGGAAGGCGACATGATCGCCATCGATATCCCCGCCCACAGCATTGAACTGCTGGTCTCCGAAGAAGAACTGGCAGCCCGCCGCGCGGAATGGGTATGTCCCGAACCGAAGGTGAAGACCGGATATCTCGCCCGCTACGCGAAACTGGTCTCCTCCGCCGACAAAGGCGCGATACTGGAATAGAAATGAACAGCTGAAAGGCTGATATCAGATGTCCGCAATATTAGCGGCTGAGTCAAAAAGAGCACGATCACAAGCGGGGGTATGGGGGCTGCAAGCCCCCGGAAACAGGCGCGGTAAACGACTTTGGGAAACACAGGATCATTTGATACCGCGCCTTGCGAAGCATATTATCCCGCTTGCAGAGGAAATATCCCAAGCGGGCTCTTATAAGATAAACAGAGAAATAAAATATGGATCAGGTACGAATTTTTGATACAACACTGCGGGACGGGGAACAATCCCCGGGCTGCAGTATGAACCTTAAAGAAAAGATCGAAGTCGCACGCTGTCTGGAAAAGCTCAAAGTCGATGTGATCGAAGCGGGATTCGCCATCGTTTCCCCCGGCGATTTTGAGTCCGTCAAGACGATCTCCGACACGATCAGGGAATGCACCATCGCCTCTCTGGCCCGCGCGACGGTCAAGGACATCGATGCCGCATGGGAAGCCGTCAAAGGCGCCGCGGATCCCCGCATCCATGTGTTCATCGCCACCTCTCCGCTGCATATGGAATACAAACTCCGCATGAAGCCGGAAGAAGTTGTGGAACAGGCAGGGAAGATGGTCGCCTACGCGGCAAAATATTGTTCCAACATTGAATTCTCCGCGGAAGACGCGACCCGCAGCGACCTGGACTTCCTTTCCCATGTCGTTGAAGTCGCCATCGCCAACGGGGCCACCACCATCAACCTGCCGGATACCGTGGGCTACACCACGCCGGATGAAATGCGCCATCTGATCGAATACGTCCGGGAACACGCCGGCGGTTCGGAAAAAGCCATTTTCTCCGTGCACTGCCACAATGATCTCGGTATGGCCACCGCGAACTCCCTCGCCGGGGTACTGGGCGGCGCCCGCCAGATCGAATGCACCGTCAACGGACTGGGCGAACGGGCAGGCAACACGGCCATGGAAGAAGTCGTTATGGCTATGCGCACCCGCCATGATTTATATCAGGTCGGGACACGCATCGACACCACCCAAATCTACCGCGCTTCCAGGACCGTTTACAACATCATCGGCCAGCCCGCCCCGATCAACAAATCCATTGTCGGCAAGAATGCCTTCCTGCATGAGGCAGGCATCCATCAGCACGGCGTCCTGGCGAACAAGAAGACCTACGAGATCCTCACCCCGGAAGCCATCGGCATCCACGCCAACAACCTGGTGCTGGGCAAACATTCCGGACGGCACGCCTTCTCACAGCGTATCGAGGAACTGGGCTACACCCTTACCAAGGATGAGATCGACCGCTGCTTCGAGGAATTCAAAGACGTCTGCGATAAGAAAAAGAACATCACCGACGCCGACATCGAAGCCATCGTCACGCATCACACCTCCAACATCGTTTCGGAAGCCGATATCAACGGCTACGCGCTGGACTGGTTCCAGAGCTCTTCCTCCAACTTCACCACGGCGACCTGCACGGTCAGCCTGAAGAAGGGAGAAGAGAAATTCCAGGCTGTCCGGCTGGGCGACGGTCCCATCGACGCGGCATTCAACGCCATCGACGAGATCATCAAACCCTCCGAACATACCTTTGACATTTTCTCCATCAACTCCATTTCCGAGGGCAAGGATACCCTCGGCGATGTGACCGTCAAGATCAGCTCCCACAACCGGACCTTCACCGGCCGCGGCCTCTCCACCGACATCATCGAAGCGAGCGTCAACGCTTATGTGGCGGCGCTGAACCGGATGGCGGCTTATGAAAGCAAAGGACAGGAGGAAGCCTGATGGGAATGACAATGACGCAAAAGATCCTGGCAGCCCATGCCGGGCTGCCGGAAGTCCATGAAGGCGACCTGATCGAAGCCGATCTGGATATCGTCCTGGGCAATGATGTGACGACACCCGTCGCCATCGGCGTTTTTGAAAAGGCGGGATTCACAAAGGTTTTCGATCCGGAAAAGATCGTGATCGCTCTGGACCATTACACGCCCTGCAAAGATATCAAATCCGCCGAACTCTGCGTGACCGCGCGGAATTTCGCGAAGAAACACGGCATCAGCCATCTTTATGATGTGGGTACGGTAGGAATCGAACACGCTTTGCTGCCGGAACAGGGACTGGTCGGTCCCGGTGACTGCATCATCGGCGCGGATTCCCATACTTGCACTTACGGCGCGCTGGGCGCTTTCTCCACCGGCGTCGGCTCCACCGATATGGCAGCCGGCATGGCTTCCGGCCAGAACTGGTTCAAAGTCCCCTCCGCCATCAAAGTGGTACTCACCGGCAAACCCGGACCCTGCGTTTCCGGAAAAGACGTCATCCTGCACCTGATCGGCATGATCGGTGTGGACGGCGCCCTTTACCAGTCACTGGAATTTACCGGTGACGGCGTTGCGAACCTGAGCATGGATGACCGCTTCACCATTGCCAACATGGCCATCGAAGCCGGCGGCAAGAACGGCATCTTCCCGGTGGATGAGCTGACAAAAGAATACATCAAAGACCGCTTCCAGCGTGAACCGGTCATTTATGAAGCCGATCCCGACGCGGAATATACCCGCACCGTGACCATTGACCTCGCGGCGCTTCAGCCGACAGTCTCCCTGCCGCACCTGCCTTCCAACACAAAGACCGTGGAAGAGGCAGCCGGAATGCCGATCCAGCAGGTCGTCATCGGTTCCTGCACCAACGGGCGCATTTCCGACCTGCGCATCGCCGCGTCCATCCTGAAGGGCAAGAAGATCGCGGACGGGATCCGCTGCATCGTGATCCCTGCCACCCAGCAGATCTACCTCCAGGCTCTGAAAGAAGGCCTGCTGGAGACCTTCATCAACGCCGGCTGTGCCGTATCGGCGCCGACCTGCGGACCCTGCCTCGGCGGCCATATGGGCGTCATGGCTGCGGGTGAACGGGCTGTGACCACCACCAACCGGAACTTTGTCGGCCGCATGGGCCACACACAGAGTGAAGTCGTTCTCGCGAGCCCTGCCGTGGCGGCAGCTTCCGCTTTGGCGGGCTGCATCGCGGATCCGCGGAAATTATAAGAGGAGGAGATCATGTTCAAAGGAAAAGTCTGGAAATACGGAAACAACGTTGATACGGACGTGATCATCCCCGCCCGCTACCTCAACACCACAAAGGCGGAAGAACTGGCAAAACACTGCATGGAGGACATCGACCAAAGCTTCGCGTCCTCCGTCCAGCCCGGCGACATCATGGTCGGCGGCTGGAACTTCGGCTGCGGCTCCTCCCGGGAACACGCGCCCATCGCCATCCAGGCCAGCGGCGTCTCCTGTGTGATCGCCGCGAGCTTTGCCCGTATCTTCTACCGGAATTCCATCAACATCGGCTTCCCGATCCTCGAATGCCCGAAGGCATCAGAGGCCATCAAAGCCGGCGATGTGATCTCTGTGGATACAAAGACAGGCATCATCGTTGATGAGACCACCGGGGAAACATTTGAGGCAAAAGCCTTCCCGCCTTTCATTGACAACATCATCGCCAAAGGCGGCCTGCTGCCTTACCTTAAAGAAAAGCTGGGGTGAGATATGGAATATAACATCGCATTGGTACCCGGCGACGGCATCGGTCCCGAGATCGTCGGCAGCACCGTGAAAGTGCTGGAGCTTACCGCGGAAAAGTTCGGCCATCAGTTCAATTTCGTGACCTGTCTCGCGGGCGGATGCGCCATTGATAAATACGGCGAACCGCTCCCGCAGGTGACCGTGGACGCCTGCCTCGCCAGCGATTCCGTGCTTCTCGGCGCTGTCGGCGGCCCGAAATGGGACCATGTTCCGAGCCATCTGCGTCCGGAAAAGGCGCTGCTGGGTCTGCGCAAGGTCCTGGGGCTGTACACCAACCTGCGTCCGGCTGTGATCCAGCCCGCGCTGAAGGATGCCTGTGTGCTCCGTCCCGATATCGCCGAGAAAGGTTTCGACCTGATGATCGTCCGCGAACTCACCGGCGGCATTTACTTCGGTGAACGGGGACGCAGCGAAGCCGGCGATAAAGCCTGGGATACCGAAGCGTATTCCGTCATGGAGATCGAACGCGTAGCCCGGCGTGCTTTTGAAAGCGCCCGCAAGCGCCGCAAGCACCTGACCTCCGTTGACAAGGCCAACGTCCTGGAAAGCTCCCGCCTCTGGCGTGAAACGGTCCACCGCCTCGGTGAATCGGAATATCCCGATGTCACGCTGGACGATATGTACGTGGATAATGCCGCCATGCAGATCATCCGCGCGCCGTCCTTCTTCGATGTGATCGTAACTTCCAACATGTTCGGGGACATCCTGTCTGATGAAGCCTCCCAGGTGACCGGATCCATCGGCCTGCTGGCCTCCGCGTCCCTCGGTGATTCCACCCGCGGCATGTACGAGCCGATCCACGGTTCCGCCCCGGATATCGCCGGGAAGGACCTCGCCAACCCCATCGCGACCATCCTCTCCGGAGCGATGATGCTGCGCTATTCCTTCGACCTTTCCGCGGAAGCGGATTTCATCGAAAAGGCCGTCGCGCAGGTACTCGCCGACGGATGGCGCACCGCCGACATCAAAGCCCCCGGTGAGGAATCTTATCTCTCCGGCAGCCAGATGACAGAGAAGATATTGGAAGAGATGGGAAGGATGTAGGATTTAGTGACCGGTGGTCAGTGGTCAGTGGTCAGGATTCAGGACTCAGGATGCAGGGCTTCGCCCCCCTTTCAGGACTCGGGTTTCACCGTTTAAAATCTGGCACCTGACAACCACCAACCACCAACTACTGACTACTGACTACTGACTATTGACTATTGACTAATACTATGGAAAACATATTCTGTCCGGATTTTTTATTTTTTGATGATGAACCATGCGGGGGAATGACCGCGTGGAGGGATACTGTCGCGGCGTTGAACGAAGAACCGGGCAAGGACGCGGCATTGGTCCGTCATATTGTCTCCTTCGCGGCAGAATTTTCGCTTTCCGGAAATCTCTGGCAGCATTGGCTGACCTGGATCCTGATGACGCATGAAAACGCCTGCACGCTTGCATGCGAGCGGAAAGCACTCACGGCGGATTCCACGCTGGCAAAGCTGGCGCGGGGAGATTTTGAAACCTTCCGGATGCTTTTCCATCAGGATTTCAAAAAGATCCCCGGCCTGATCCGTCTGTCCGACCTGACCTCATACGACCCGCCTTTTACACCGTATGAGCCGAATTATGCCGGAGAACTGATCCTCGATCTCAGCCGGAAGCTGTCCGATGCCGAAGACCTTCAGGCCTTTTCCGATATCATGGGATCCTACTACAGGGATCATGGCGCGGGGATCTTCGGGATATATAAAGCGTTCCGCATCAGCGGTACGGCGGAGACCTTCAGGATCGTACCGGTCACCGACAGTACGGATGTCTGTTTTGACGACCTGATCGGGCTGGAAGACCAAAAGCGGACGCTGCGAGCAAACACGGAAGCTTTCCTGAACGGCGCACATGCCAACAATGTGCTGCTGTACGGCGACAGCGGGACAGGCAAATCCACCAGCGTCCATGCCCTGATGCATGACTATTTCGACAAAGGCCTGCGCCTGGTCGAACTGTCCAAACAGGACCGGAAGATGCTGCCGCAGGTCCTTGCGGAGATAAAGAAACGCAATTATCACTTCATCATCTTCCTCGATGACCTTTCCTTCGAGGAAAACGAGAGTGATTACAAGGAACTGAAGGCCATGCTGGAAGGGGCTCTGGAGACCCGTTCCGACCGGGTGCTGATCTACGCCACGTCCAACCGCCGCCACCTGATCCGCGAGACCTGGAACGACCGCAGAGACATGGAATATCAGGACGATATCCACCATTCCGACACGATGGAGGAGAAACTCTCCCTTGCCTCCCGTTTCGGTGTGACGATCTATTATCCGAAACCCGTCCCGAAGGAATATCTGGAGATCGTGCGTGAATTATGTGCCCGCAGCGGGCTCGAGATCAGTGAAAAAGAACTGAACGACCTTGCCCGCAAATGGGAGCTCCGCCACGGCGGCATGACCGGGCGGGCGGCCAGCCAGCTTATCACCTGGCTGCAGGGAAATTATTAGAGAAATCTGCCGCCGCGGATCATCCTCCGCGGCAGCTCAAAACTGCTTTCCGAATAAGGAAAAGCAGTCCGGATCGTAATTATTGGGGAATCGGTTGTTGTGATTTTCCCTGAAAAAATTATTTTGATAAGAGGTTATTATGCATTATACGTTTCCGATTACACGAAATGAAAATCCGAAACCGAAACCGGATCCGAAAGATATCGGTTTTGCAAAGTATTACACAGATCATATGTTCTTCATGAACTATGACGAAGGTCAGGGCTGGCATGACGCACGGATCATCCCCTACGGTCCCCTCACACTGGACCCCGCCGCGACGACCCTGCATTACGCGCAGGAAGCCTTCGAAGGCCTGAAAGCCTATAAGAACCCGGAAGGGAAAGTCAACCTCTTCCGCCCGGACATGAACGCCAAACGCATGCGCCGCACCTGCGAACGCATGTGCATTCCGGAAATTGAAGAAGATCTGTTCATTTCCGCGGTCGAAGAACTGGTAAAGCTGGATGCCGACTGGATCCCGGATCTTCCCGGCACGTCCCTTTACATCCGCCCTTTCATCATCTCCCCTGAACTGAACCTCGCCCCGGTCGCTCCGAAGAGCTTCTGGTTCATCATCATCCTGACTCCGGTGACGCCGTACCACTCCAAGGTCAGCCACATCCTGGTCGAGGACGAATACATCCGCGCCGCTGTCGGCGGTACCGGATTCGCCAAGTGCGGCGGCAACTATGCCGGCGCCATGCGTGCCAATGTCAAAGCGGAAAAATATCACTGTGATGACGTGCTCTGGCTGGACGCGAAGGAACACAAATATATCGAAGAAGTCGGCACATCCAATGCCTTCTTCGTGATCGACGGCAAAGTCGTCACCTCACCGCTGACCGGTTCCATTCTCCCGGGCGTCACCCGCGACAGCGTCATTCAGCTGCTGGAAAAGTGGGGCGTGGAAGTCGACCAGCGCCGGCTCCCGGTGGATGAAGCCATCGAAGCCGCGAAGACCGGCAGAATGACTGAAGCCTGGGCATCCGGCACCGCCTGCGTGATCGCCCCCATGGGCCTGCTGAACTACAAGGGCGAAGACTACCCCATCAACGGCGAACAGGTCGGCCCGCTCAGCAAGAAGCTGTACGACACGCTTTACGGCATGCAGACCGGCACCCGCCCCGATGAAATGGGCGGCTGGGTCATCACCCTGGATTAGCATCCGCAGGAAAAAGGTGACCACCGCGAAAGCGTGTGAGTCTTATGAAGAGCCTGATAGCTGCTT
>DAIMGK010000051.1:0-27010 GCA_036723985.1 Flexilinea sp. | reverse complement strand
GATCATATCACAGCATCCTCGGTGATCGGTGTAAGATAAACCGCGTTTACGAATTAATAGCCGGTGTGGGACAAGGGGGACATTTCGCGTGTGTTCCAAGCCTGGGACACACGTGAACCGTTCCCGTTGTCCCATAGTGGTTTGTGTCTGTTCGGTGTAAAGGCGGGGATTGAACTTCGAGGCAAATGCTCAGTTCGGAACATATCTGAACTCTGAACTCTATAATCCAGTCTCTGTTTTGACGAATACGCAATTTTGAGCTAAAATATAGATATGGAAAAAAGGATTTTCATTTATGGCGCGGGAGGACATGCGAAAACCGTGATCTCTCTGCTCCGCCTGCAGAACTGGTCCATCACCGGAATCGTGGATGACGGCGTTCCCGCCGGCACACAGGTTTCCGGCATCCCGGTATTGGGCGGTGCGGAAGTCCTGCCAAAGCTCCTCAGCGACGGCGTCCGCGCCGCGGTGAACGCGGTAGGCGGGATCGGAAATTACGCAGTCCGCTGGAGGATCTTCGAACGCCTGCAGCAATATGAATTCAACCTGCCCACCCTGATCCATCCCACCGCTTTTGTCGAGGATACCGCGGTTCTTGCCGATGGCGTACAGGTCCTGGCACAGTCCTACATCAGTTCCGAAAGCACTGTCGGATTCGGGACGCTGATCAACGCCGGCGCGGTCATCTCTCATGACGGAAAGATCGGCCGCTGCGTCAACCTTTCACCCGGGGCGCTGCTCGCGGGAGAAGTGACCGTGAAAGATTTTGCCCAGATCGGTATGGGTGCGACCGTTAACCTCAGCCTCACCATCGGGGAACGGGCCCGTGTCGGGAACTCCGCTGTCGTCAAAAGCGACGTTCCGGCAGACGGAAGAGTCTATGCCGGAACGATCTGGCCGCCCGTTTCCGGCAGATATGTTCCCCCTGCCGATCGGAATTACCGAAAAATCGCGTAAAAGGAAATCGCCAGCATGTTCAGACGGTCCAATAACAACAACAATAATTCATCCGGACAGACAGGCGCCGCGGCAATTGAACGCGTCACATCAGTCCTCGGCCCGGGGATCAACTGGCGGGGCAGCCTGCGCGGCGCCGGCGGTGTACGGATCGAAGGGACCTTTGAAGGCGACATGCAGATCCGCGGAATGATCGTTGTCGGGGAGACCGGCCGGGTGACCTGTATGAACATGCGGGCCAATACCATCGTCATCGAAGGAACTGTCCGGGGAAATATTACCGCGGAAAAACTGGAGATCCGCTCCACCGGCCGTGTCTGGGGAGATGTCAGTGTTATCAGTTTTGCCACGGAGGACGGCGCTTTCCTGCGGGGCCAGGTCCGTATGGAAGAAAAGGTCGTTATCGAACAGCAGACCGATATGCCGCAGCAGCCGATATCCCAGCAGCAGCCCCCGGCTTCACCTACCGGCGGAAATTATTTCCCACGATAAACAGGCAGACGCCGCGCAGCCATCCGATCCCTGCCCTGCAGCGATAATGCTTTTGAGAGACCGGAGGACAGTTCTCCCGCTTCGTTCGAAAACCGTCCCCCGGTCATAAATTCATAAGGAGAAAAATGGATTATTTACAGCAAATCAGCGTTCCGATGTCATTACCGGATATTACAGACAAAGAGCGGGCTGCCGTAGCGAATGTTATGGCGACAAACTACCTCAGCATGGGCCCCTATGTCCAGTCATTTGAGAAGGCTTTTCAGGATTTTACCGGTGCGAAACACGCCGTCGCCGTAAATTCCGGTACCGCGGGGCTTCACCTTTGTGTACGTGCTGCCGGATGGCAGGACGGAGACTGGGTGATCACGACTCCTTTTTCATTTGTGTCATCGGCCAACGTTTTGCTTTATGAACGGATCACCCCGATTTTTGTTGACGCGGAACCGCTGACCGGAAATATCGACCCGGCCCTGCTGAAAGATGCTGTTTCCGACCTGATGAGTTCCCCTTCCGCCGCCGCGAAATGGATGCCGCCGAAGGGTTTTGACCCCGGCGGAACATTGAAAGGCGTCCTTGCCGTGGATGTTTTCGGACAGCCCGCGGATTTCGACGCCATCCGTGCATCCACCGACCCTTACGGTCTGCCGGTGATCGAAGACGCCTGTGAGGCTCTCGGAGCAAATTATAAGGGAAAGCCCGCCGGCCTGCTCGGTGACAGCGGCGTATTTGCCTTTTACCCCAACAAACAGATCACCACGGCTGAAGGCGGCCTGGTCGTGACCAATGACGACGAAACTGCCCGGATGGTCCGGTCCCTGCGCAATCAGGGACGGGCGGAAGGAGATACCTGGCTGGCGCATACCTACCTCGGTTACAACTACCGTATGGATGAAATGAGCGCCGCCCTCGGGACAGTACAAATGAGCCGTATCGATACTCTCATCGCCAACCGCGCGCAGGTCGCCGGCTGGTACCGGGAAGAGCTTGCCGGCATCGAAGAAATCGAACTGCCTTATTCCGCCCCGACTACGACCCGCGACAGCTGGTTTGTTTACGTTATCCGCCTGAAGGACGGAGAAAAGCGGGATGAAGTCAGCCAGAAACTGAAAGCCCTGGGGATCCCGGTACGCCCTTACTTCTCCCCGATCCATCTCCAGCCATACATGGCGGAAAAATTCGGCTATGAACCGGGACGATTCCCCGTCACGGAAGATCTCGGCAGAAGAGGCCTCGCGATCCCCTTCTCCGGGAAGATGACACGGGAACAGGTCCGGCAGGTGGGAGCCGCCCTTCGCCAGATATTCTGAAAACGGCTGAAAATGGAAAAACAGATTTCTTTCACCTATGCCCCTTCCCGCGGAAAAGGCATCCTGTTTCTCTTTACGGTATGCTCCTTACTGACCGCGGTGGAGGTGTTTCTGTGGAAGAAATTCAATGTAAATCAGATCGATACGCGTTTTATCCTCATGCTGATCGTTCTTCTCATATTCGCTGTACCGCTGGCGTTTCTCCTGTACCGGCTCTACAGCCTGATTTTTTCATATTACCGGCTGGAAAGGGACGGGCTGCATATACAGTGGGGACTGCGGGCAGAGACCATCCCGCTGAATGCCATCGAATGGGTCCGTTCCCCGCGGGAGCTGACAGAGGATGTTCCCTGGTCCGTGCTGCCGATGCCGGGCGCATATCTGGGAACCGTCCAGGTCGATGAACATTTGACTTATGAATTTCTGGCATCCGATACGGACAAGATGCTTTTTCTGGGCACACCGCGGTATATCTATGTTATTTCGCCCCGGGACCCGGCTGGGTTCATGACGGGGTTCGAACGGATCCTGCAGATGGGCGCGCTGACAAATGTTCACTGGGTCTCTTCCCGTCCCGGAAACTGGCTGGTGGAAGCCTGGAATAACAAGACTGGACGGATATTTACACTCGTTTCGGCAGGATGCCTGATCCTGCTTTACATACTGGCAGGGCTTCGTTTTCAGCCCATCGATGTATTCTCGAACATGTTCACAGCCGGTCCGGAGGATCTGCAGATCGCGTCGGCGATACGCCTTCAGGTCCTCCCGTTAGTCGGTACAGCCATCTGGATCATGGGAACGCTACTTGGGCTCTGGATCTTCCAGCAAAAGGACAGCCGACGGATCGCTGAACTGGTATGGGGAGCGGTCTCCGCGGCTGTCTTCCAATGCCTGATCGCCGCTGTCCTCATCTATGCGCAAATGGTCTGAGGGAGCTGTTTTCGCCGGTTCGCGGCTTCCCTGCCGCAGCGCGAGTCAGGGTGACGGTTTTCGCTGACCCGCGGTGTCCCCGGCACAGCGCATCAGAAGTTAAACCCGGCGTCCCCGCGGTACGGGTCAGCAGAACCGTCTCCGCTGACTCGCGTGAACCAGACGCTGAGCAGTAATTTATAAGGTTGGCATATTTTATGGCAGCAGAAACACGGAAATCCAAAACAAAAGTGATGCCCTACGCTGCGGTATTGCTCCCGCTGTGCGCTTTTGTGCTGCTCTCCTACGGACTGCTGCTGCGGAAGCTCGGTTTCTACTGGGATGACTGGCCGTATATCTGGACCCGCCTGGAGCTGGGATATCACGGCCTGCTCCGGCATTTCAGCTTCAGCCGCCCCGTTGCCGGACAGCTGCACAATATCGCCATCCTGATCACAAACGGATCACCGCTGCTTACCCAGGTATACGGTCTCATTGCCCAGGTGTTCGGAAGTTTCTTTGCCGGTTTGCTGGTCCGGGAAGTCTGGCCGGAAAAACGGTTTGCCGCGGCGCTGACAGCACTGCTGTTCCTGGCTTATCCCGGCTTTACCATGCGGCCCATCGCGGTCAATTTTAGTTTTTCCTATTTTCTGATGGGAATGCTGTGCTTATCCTTTGTTCTTTCGGTCCGGGTACAGCGCGGGACCGGGAACCGGCTCCTGCTCACCGCGGCGGCATGCGTGATCTGCCTGCTGAACCTTTTCGCCTCGGAATACTTCTTTTTATTGGAATTGCTGCGTCCCTGTTTTCTTGCCGCGGCTCTTTCCGCGGTTCCCTCCGGTACCGCTGACCGGGCGCGTAAAGTCATCCGCTCTGCATTGCCCTATGCCGCCGTATTTGCCTGCGGGATGCTTTACCGCTTGTTTTTCAATAAGACCCAAACCCTGCATTATGATTTCAAATTCCTCACCGACCTCAAAGCCGCGCCCCTCACCGCCATCGCCGCTTATCTTGCCCGGATGGGGAAAGACTGCCTGCGGGTCATTTTTGAAGCCTGGGGTACTGTCCTGCAGTTTCCCGACCCCTCGGATTTCGGTTCCCGTTCAACAGCCATGTACGCGCTGATCTGCGCCGCTGTATTTACCGCCGTGCTGGTGTTCCTCCTGTACACGGTACGCCGGGAGGAGGTTCGCCCTCAGGGGAACACGGCCATGTTCTGTATCGGGGTCTTCGCTTTGCTGCTTGCCGGACAGCCTTTCTGGCTGACGGAAAGCCTGATCAACTTTGTGTTTCAGAACTGCCGCTATACACTCCCCTTTATGCTCGGGGTCAGCCTGATCCTTGCCTCCGTCCTGGACCTTATCCGCCGCCCGCGTTTCCTTCCCGTGGTCATTGCATCCGTTTTTATCGGATTGGCCGCCGGACATCTGTTTGTCACCGGAAACGAATACCGGCGGGACTGGACGCTGACAAAAGACTTTTTCCAACAGCTGAAATGGCGTGTCCCCGGGATCGAACCGGATACGGTCGTCGTGACTAACGTCCTCCCGATCCGTTTCAGTACGGATAACTCGCTCACAGCGCCATTAAACTGGATCTATGCCGAAAGCTACGAGACAGACCGCATTCCTTATATGCTTTATACCAACACAAAACGTGAAGACACACTGAGCGGCCTGGCCGCCGGGAACCGGATCTTTCAGGAATATCTTTCGGGACAGTTTTTCGGCAGTACGGATGACGTGATCAGTGTTTATTACAGCGCTCCGGGCTGTGTTCATGTACTGGATCCGGAAATCGATATCCTGAACCGGATGATCCCCGAGATCGACCGGAACGCGGCACTTCTGAATAATTACAGCCGTATCCGGACAGATGTCCCCTTTAAACCGCTGCCGGAAAAGCAGTTCGGGAAGGAATCCGCTCATGGCTGGTGCTGGTATTATGAGACAGCGGATCTGGAACGGCAGCGCGGGAACTGGGAAGCCGCGGCTGAATTGGGGGATATGGCCTTCAGCCTCAGCGACTACCCGAATGACCCGATGGAGCGGCTTCCTTTCATCGAATCTTACGCCCACATGGGCCGCTGGCAGGATGCGCTGGATCAGACAGAAGCGGCAATACAGACCACTCCTGTCATGAATGACCCGCTCTGCGTGCTCTGGCAGCGCATTGAACGGGAAACAGAGGGATACCCCGGACGAGACACTCTGAACGGCATGATCGACTGTGCATTCCTCGAAAATGCCGGAAACAAGTAGGGAGCAGATATGACTGAAAGACGAATACGGGTTTTGCTGATCTGCCTGACACGCCGGGGAGGGCTGCTGCATTATAATGACTGCCTTGCCGGCAGCCTCAGCCGCTGCTGTGATGTACGCCTGATCTGCGCGGAAAATGCCGAACACGCTCAGGAATTACCGGATGTGGACCTGCATACGATCAACACTGGAAAAGGCGCAAAGGGGACCCTTCTCAAGCTGTTCTCTCCGCAGACCTGGAAAGACATCCGCAGGCTTTCTGACGAATTTTCCCCGGATGTGGTCCATGTGACATCAGCACAGGAGTGGAACCCTGCCCTGGGCATGTTCATCCACCAAACCTTAAAGAAACCGTTGATCTATACCATCCATGATGTGATCCATCATGAGGGGACTCCCTTTTATTTCAGGATCACGGAAAGCCTTTTCCGCGGAATGCCGGACGGGCTTGTTGTGCTGACTGACCGCGGAAAGCGGATCCTCACGGAAAAAGGCGTGCCGGACGATCATATCCTGGTTGCCCCGCATGGCGTTTATGACTTTTTTACGCAGTACGCGTCTCCGGAAATTCAGGAAGAAAAAGAGATCCTTTTCTTCGGCAGGATCGAACCCTACAAAGGAGTCGGTGTACTTTTGGATGCGGTCCGGCCGCTGCAGGACACAGATCCGGAATGGACGCTGCAAATCGCCGGCGGAGGGGATATCTCACCTTATGCCGGACAGCTGGAGCATCCGCGGATCCGGGTAACGAACCGGTTCCTGACGGATGAAGAAGTCGCGCATTTCATGCAGCGTTCCGCCATTGTCGCGCTGCCCTATCTCTCCGCCAGCCAGTCCGGTGTCATTCCCACAGCCTACGCCTTTGGGAAGGCTGTCGTGGCATCCGCGGTCGGCGGGATCCCGGATATGGTCCGGGATGGAGAAACAGGTCTGCTGGTCCCGCCGGATGATCCGGAAGCATTGCGGTCAGCGCTGCGCCGCCTGATCGATGATCCGGCATTGCGTTCCCGGCTCGGAGAAGCGGGCAGGGCGTTTGCCGGGACTGAACTCAGCTGGGCATCGATCGCGGAAAAACATATCGCCTTTTACAGACATTTTTCCGTACAGGGGCAGAGATGACGCTTATCGCTGCGTTTGTGATCAGTTTTCTTGCCATTCGGGGTTTCCGTTATGAACTGACGGGCGATGGTTTTCTGCCTGTCAACACGGAGTCCTTTTTCTGGCTTCTTCTTTTTCTGTTTTTCCTCACTGTGATCCTCTTCAGCTTCCGCGAGAAGGACAGAAAACTGATCCTTGCTTCGTGCCTGTACGCCGTCATCACAGCGGTCTTTTATATAGCCGGTTCAGGCTTTGAGAAAAAGGAATGCCTTTCCTGGTTTTGGGAGACCCGTCCGAACCTTTCCATGTGCCTGAACCTGTTGTTCTCCCACGCGGTCCTTTATTACTGCTTCGCGTTCCTTGTATACAGAGGCCTTCGGGTATTTTCGTTATCCGCTCCGGACAAAAGGGATAAACCTCTTTCCTTAAGAAAAGCTCTTCTGCTGTGGGCGGCACTGCTCCTCGTTTATATCCCCTGGTACCTGTACTACTTCCCGGGTGTGCTGACAGATGATTCCAACTCCATGATCTTTGACGCATTGGGATTAAGGGATCTCTCCAATCATCATTCCGCTTTTCTGGTGCTGGTCATGCGGAGCATTATGCTGCCGATTTATTCTCTGACCGGATCGGTCAATTCCGGAATAGCGGTTTTCTCGTTCCTGCAGATGCTGGTCATGACCTTTATTTTCGCTCTGACATTGGAACGGATCTTTTATTACACATCCTGCCGTGTCTTCCGTATACTGGCCTTTTTCTGGTTTACGCTGTATCCGGCAAATACCAATTACAGCGTGATCCTTTGGAAAGATATTTTATTCTCCGGCAGCTTTCTGGCATTTCTGCTGTGTGTTGATCATGCCGCGGAGGAGGAAGATGCCTTTTTCGGCAGTCCATCTTCAAAATTCCGCCTGTTTTTTACAGCTTTGCTGCTGCCGCTGCTGCGTCATAACGGGCTGTCCATTCTCCTGGTAATGACCGCCGCCTTTTTCATCCGCTTCCGGAAACACCGCAGGCAGATCCTTCTGCTTTTCGGCTGTGTCTGGATCATTTACGGCGTTTGGACCTATGCCGTGCTTCCCGCTTTGCATGTAAAGGAAGTGGAATCCTCCCTCGCCCTTTCCGTTCCGCAGCAGCAGATCGCAAGAACGCTCGCCGCGCATCACGATGAACTGCCGGAAGAGGAACTCCGGTCCCTGGAAGCATATTTCAGTGTCCCGGAGATCTGGAATGAATATCATGCCCTGCTGTCGGATTATGTGAAAATGCATTTCCGCAATGAAGTGTACAAACAGGACCCGCTGCGCTTTTTTGAACTGTGGGCGAAACTGGGGCTGCGCTATCCGGTAGATTATATCGAGGCATTTCTCCATAATAACTACGGATACTGGTTCCCCGAGGCGAATTTTCTGGTCGCCTATCAGGGCATGATGGTGACAGAACGCATCGGAGATGAAGCTCCGGCTCCGCTTCTGAAAAGCGTTATATTGAAAAAGGTTTACCACTGGTACGCCTATCAGGAATATTTGAAGACGCCCCTGCTGCCGCTGCTGTTCAGCAGAGGAGCGGTTTTCTGGTTATGGCTTTTCTGTGCTGGATACTGCCTTTATAACAGACGTGAAAAGTTTATCGTATTTTTGCCTGGGTTTGCACTGTGGCTGGGAATTTTATTATCTCCGTTTTATAATGAATACAGGTATGTATATGGATTGTTTATCGGTCTTCCCCTGTTGATGGCATCGGTTTTCTGCGGGAAACGGAATGATTCTGAGGACCGTGATCCGGACAATAGCCCGGCAGCGTATACATGGTGAGGAATAAATGACGCTGACTTTATCGCTGATAATAAGCTTTTTCGTCATACGGGGATTTCGTTTTGAGTTCGGGGCGAAGGTATTGGTGCTCCGGAATACGGAATCTTTCATATGGCTGCTGCTTTTCGTGTGCTTTGCCTGGTTTTTTAACAATAATTTCAGCCATCCGAACCGCCGGCTGAAACGCTATGCCGTATTTTTCGCGCTGGTCATTGCCTTTTTTCATGTGATCGGCGGAAGCCTTGAGCGGATGACAAATGTATCCTGGATCTGGGAGAGCAGGAAGACGCTCGCGAACTTCCTGAATATGTATTTTTCCTTTGCCTGCCTGTATTACTGTTTTGCTTTTACCGCCTTTTCCCTATTGGAAAAATATTCTTCGGAACATCCGCGGAAAGCCTGCGGAAATATTCCCATGAAATTTGTATTTCTCTTCTGGGTGATCCTCCTGATCTGCTATATTCCCTGGTTCCTGTACTGGTACCCCGGCATGGTGACTGAGGATACGGGCGCACAGATCCTGGACGCGCTGAGTGTGGATACACTTTCCGATCATAATCCGGCTTTTGTGACATTCCTGATGCGGATCGTCCTCGTTCCGGCAATGAAGCTGACGGGATCCATTATGACCAGTGTCGGTATTCTTACCTTCCTGCAGATGATGGCAGTGACATTTGTATTTGCATTGGCATACGTGAGGATCTGCCAGCATGTTCATCATCCCTTCCTGAGAGTCCTGATTTTTCTATGGTTCGCTGCATATACGGTCAACAATGTGTACAGCGTCACATTATGGAAGGATATCCCCTTCTCAGCCTGTCTGCTCGGTTTTTCGATATGCCTTGACCGCCTGACGGAAGATGAGAAAGCTTTCTTTGCCGGAAAAAGGAACTGCTTTCTTTTGTTCGCATCTACACTGCTGCTGATGCTGCTGCGGCATAACGGCATTTTTGTGACAGTCCCCGTAACGCTTTATCTCCTGCTGCATTTCAAATCCTTCCGGCGTAAAGTCTGCATGACCTGCGGCATGGCTTTGCTGGTTTTTGGCTTGTGGAAAATCCTCCTGATCCCGCTGCTGCACATCGGAAAAAGTCCCTCCAAAGAACTTGTGAATGTACCGATCCAGCAGATCGCCCGGGTCCTGTCCCTCCATCAGCACGATATTCCTCCTTCGCTGATCGAGGGTCTGGAAGAATATTTTAAGGTTCCCGAGTTCTGGGCCGATTATTGGGAAAAGATCGCGGACCCGGTCAAAACACATTTCAGATCGGACGCCTTTCAGGAAGATCCGGGAAAATTCCTGTCACTGTGGTGGAAGCTGGGAAAGATGTATCCTGTTGACTATCTGGAGGCATTTCTGCAGAATAATTACGGATACTGGTATCCCGAGACTTCATGGTGGATCACATCTATCGGAGTCGTCCAGAATGTGGTGATGAAAATCGACGGGCTTCATACGGAACCGATCGTCAGATTCCGCCTGATCGATGATATTTATAACTGGTACAACCACCGCGAATACAACAAGACCCCGCTGCTCCCGCTGTTTTATAAACCCGGAGCTGTGTTTTGGGTTTGGGTGTTCTGCGGGATCTATTGCCTGTACCTGAACCGCAGAAAGTTTGTGCTGTTTCTGCCGGGATTTATGATTTGGGTCTCACTCCAATGGTCCGCGGTCTATTGCGAATTTCGCTACGCCTACGGATTGTTCGTCTGTCTGCCGCTGCTTCTGGCGGCATCACTTACCCCGTTGATAAGGGAATGATGCAATGGCGCTGACAATATCTGTTATCCTGAGTTTTTTCGCGGTACGCGGTTTTCGTTTTGAAATTACCGAAGAAGGCCTTGTTCTCAGAAATACGGAAACTTTCCTCTGGCTGCTGCTCTTCGTCCTGTTCTCTTATGTTCTTTACCGCTCTTTTAAGGATCCGGACCGGCACCGGAAAGGATACAGCCTCTTATTCGGCGTTATCGTATCTCTGTTTTACATCTTGGGGATGAGTTTTGAAAAAGCCGGCACATTGACAGTTTTATGGAATAATACAGAAACTCTTGCGAATTATCTGAACCTTTTTTATTCGTGCGCCGTGCTGTTTTTCTGTTTCTCATACATTGCTTTTGGCTTACTTGCCGGGCAGGATCCTTCCCGGGCCTTATCCGCGAAAAAGGCTTATTCTTTTGGGCATGTCCTGCTGTTCTGGGGGCTCCTGCTGCTTTTTTATGTCCCATGGTATCTGTATTGTTACCCGGGGATACTGACGCAGGATTCGGATGACCAGATCCGGCAGGCACTTTTCCTGAAAGAACTCAGCAGCCACCATTCGGTCTTTTTGACGCTGATGATCCGTTTGGTCATGACTGCAGTAAGGTCGCTGACGGGATCCCTGCAGGCAGGTGTCGGTGCCTGTTCCCTGCTGCAGATGCTGGTCATGACCTTCATTTTCGCCGCCGCCTATGTCCGGATCCGTTCTTATCTGACTCATCCGGTGACGCGGCTGCTTGCTTTTCTGTGGTATGCGGTTTATCCCGTTCATGCGTTTTACAGTGTGACGATGTGGAAAGACATCCTGTTTTCCGGCGGAGTACTGGTCCTGACACTGTGCATGGATGATGCAGTCAGGGATGAAGCGGCATTTTTCAGCTCCGGCCGGAAAAAACTGATCTTATTCCTGATCTTGTTTCTGCTGCCCCTGATGCGCCACAACGGGATCGCGCTTACGCTCCTTGTGATCATAGGGATGCTGTTCCGCTTCCCCAGGTTTCAATGGCAGACCCTGATCCTTTGCGGCGGGAGTCTGATTTTGTTCGGGGTCTGGAATTTCCTGGTCCTGCCGGCGCTGCATGTCGAGGCAGTTGAATCCGGTCTGGGCCTGTCCGTCCTGACCCAGCAGATCGCTCGTACCCTGTCCGTGCACCACGATGAACTGTCTGATTATGAACTTTCCGCTCTTGAGGAATATTTCGACGTCCCAGAGATATGGGGCAGATATAAACCGACCTTATCCGACCCGGTGAAGAATCATTTCCGGGAAGATGTCTTTTCCCGCAACCCGAGACGTTTCCTGTCACTCTGGGCCAGGCTGGGGATGCGGTACCCGCTGGATTATATCGAAGCTTTCCTGCATAACAATTACGGTTACTGGTTCCCGGAGACCGGTACCGCCATTCCCACTCCGGGGGTATTCTTATATGAGGAACTGGGTGATATCCGCTACGCTCCGCTCCTGAAGACGGAATTTATGGATCGTTACTGCGCTGACAATGCCCGCGGGCAGTATATGAAATTGCCTGTGCTGCCTTTGTTATTCAGCCCCGGTGCCTGTTTCTGGGTCTGGTTGTTTTGCGGGATCTTCTGCCTGTACCGGAACCGGGAGAAATTTCTTGTATTACTGCCCGGGTTCGCGCTGTGGCTGAGTGTTCTGATCTCTCCGATGTACGGTGAAATGCGCTATATTTACGGGCTGTTCATCGCTCTGCCGCTGGTCATGGCTTCCTCATTGACAATTCTGCCGGTACGGCAGGAAACGAAAACCCGTTCAGCTGAACGGGCCTCTGCTCTGTAACGGGTTATTCGGGACAAATGATATCCAGCTTATAGGGTGAGATCCTGGCGTAAAAATCATGGCCGTTTCTGAAGATGGTTTCCCCGTCTGTCTGGCTGAAAAGGCCCCTTTTATCCGGCTCAAGGTGCACATGCACGGAAGCAGCCTGGGCAGAGAAGATCCCCGGATAATCCAGTTTTCCGGATGAAAGATGCGGGATCGTCCGGAGCAGCAGAACCGGAGGAATATTACCGCCAACCATACAGATATCCAGCAGTCCGTCATTCAGCCGGAAATTTGGCGCCAGCCGGAAACCGCCGCCTTCCTGACGTCCGTTCATGGCTGCGAAGAGAGCAAACGGATAATGGTTTTCTTTTCCATCCAGGGTGATCAAAGCATCCTGAACATACAGATCGTTGAAAATTGACTTCCCGATCCCATAGATATAAGAGATTTTTCCCTTGAGAGGAGATCGGGCTGCGTAATAATTGATAGCGGATTCAATGCCGAATCCTGAACCGTTGATGAAATAACGCTCAAATGTGCCGTCCCCGGCAGATCCCACATCGCAGCTTAGCCGATGATCCCTCGTGAAGATCTCGCCCATTTGGTCCAGCTGAAGCGGCATATTGATACAAGCACAGAAGTCATTTCCCCGTCCGTTGGGTATGATCCCCAGAGCCGTCCCGGTGAACCCCTTCTTCTGCGCTTCTACCAAGCCGTTCACAGCCTCGTTGATCGATCCGTCGCCGCCGCAGATGATCACCCGTTCAGCGCCTTCGGCTGCCGCGGTTTCCGCCATTTTTTCAGCCTGCATCGCCGCCGCTGTCATCCGGATTTCTGTGTCAATACCTGCTTTCCGGAGCATTGTCTGAATTTTTTCAACATTGTTTATCACGGAACCTTTTCCGGCATATGGATTGAAGATCAGTACATTTTTCATTTTCGTCGAGGCTCCTTTGTTACCAGGATATCTTTTTGTTTCTGTCGCTTATTCGGATCTTTTTCAACGAATATCGGTTCCATGGTAAACGGATTGATTTCCGTGACATACATCAATGTCGACCAGGTGGATGGTGTCGGAGTAAAAATCTGTGTCTGTTCCGGTGTCATGTGCAGATGCTCATCGGCATAGCGTTTCAGATACCGCATATCATCGTAAGTACAGCCCGGATGAGCGGCGATAAAGTAATACGTCAGAAATTGTTTGTGCGGCGCTTTTTGATTCAGGCGGTCAAACATCACGCGGAATTCCTGCAGTTTTTCCACCCCCGGTTTTCCCATAAGCGCCAGCACTTTCGGATTGTGATGTTCCGGAGCGACTTTCATCTGTCCGGAGATATGGTACCTGCAGATCTCGTCGAGATAATGGGAGCCTGCCCCGGGATCGGAAAGGATCATGTCGTAGCGTATACCGGATGCGGTAACGATCTGTTTCACACCGGGGATCCGGCGTGCTCTCTGAAGCAGGCCTGTCAGTTTTTCGTGATCTATCGGCATGGATGGGCAGGGTTTCGGAAAAAGACAGCGACGGTCTTTGCATCCCCCGAAGCGCTGTTTCTTTGCGCACTCAAATCCATACATATTCGCGGTCGGTCCGCCCATATCCGGGATATATCCTTTAAATCCGGGCAGTGTGGTAATATGACGGATCTCTTTGAGGATCGACTCCTCCGACCGCCATTGAATTGTCCGCCCTTCATGCACCGCGATCGCACAGAAGTTGCATTCGCCGTAGCAGCCCCGGTGAGTCGTGACGGAAAAACGTATTGTTTCCAGGGCTTTCACGGATCCCTGCTTTTTATAATACGGATGCAGATCCCGCTCAAAAGGAAGAGCATAAACCGCATCCAGCTCCGGCTGACTCAGCGTTTTTGCCGGTGGATTCTGGATCAGATAACGGTCTCCATGTTTTTGTGCAAGTGTCTTTCCCGAAACCGGATCACAGTTCTCATAAAATGTGCGGAACATGGCGATAAAGGCCTGTTTATCTTCCCGGACTGTTTCAAAGGCGGGGATCTCCAGTGCATCTGCCGGGATCTCTTTGGCTTTGTAAGCCAGTCCCCGGATCTTTTCCACCGGCAGTCCTTTTTTGAGGGCAAAGGCAAAATCAAGTACGGACCGTTCCCCCATCCCGTAGATCAGGTAATCCGCTTTCGCGTCAAACAGTATGGAACCGCGGATCTTATTGCTCCAGAAGTCATAATGAGCGGTACGGCGCAGACTGGCTTCGATCCCTCCCAGCATGATAGGCCGGGTATTCTTATAATATCGCCGGATCAGGTTGGTATAAACCATACATGCCCGGTCCGGTCGCCGGTTATTGATACCGCCGGGCGTGTAATCGTCATTCTTCCGCGGCTTTTTTGAAGCGGTGTAGTTTGCCACCATTGAATCAACCGCACCGGCAGAAACGCCCCAGAACAGCTTCGGTTCCCCCAGACGTGTGATATCGTCCGGACTGTTAACGTCCGGCTGTGCAATGACCGCGGTGTTGTAACCCGCATTCTGCAGCACATGTCCTATCACCGCGATCCCCATATACGGAGAGTCGATATAGGAATCCCCTGTGATAAGGATCACATCCGGTGCATCCCAGCCTAAAGCCTCTATTTCTGCCTGCGTAGTCGGTAAAAACACAGATTATCCTTTACTCGTCTGTTTTCTTATTTCTGATTTTATTCTTGATCGGTTCGATCAACCCGGTAGCGAAAACCCCGGCTGAACATATTATTATATACGACACCGTCCTCCAGAAAGGATAACGGCGGATGATGTCCGCACCGTAACGGCTGACATACCACTGTGTAAAAAATGCGAGGAAGATCAGTTCAATGCCGATCCAGCGGACGAGCCACCAATCCCGGTTTTTCAAGGCATAGTCGATCCCCCAGGCTGCCATAAATCCCAGCCAGGGCAGAAAAATCATACGATAACGCGGGTTATCGATCTGGTCCCCACCGGCACGCAGAGAACTGATAAACAGCCATACGAGTACAAAAACGCCGTTTACGACCATCAGCGCCCGTTCTTTTTTATCTTTTATCCGTATCGTTGAAAAAATCGCGTAAAAAAGGAAGGGAACCAGAATATACCATCCTGCCGCCCGGTAGATTCCGACAACTTTCCAGTAGATCGTTGTGCAGGGCCCCTTTGCAAGGTCGCATGCAGGAGCAGTAGGATATACAAGGATCGCAGGAAGAATAGGCTGCGTCAGGCCGTAAAAAGCCATGAAGATCGCCCGGAATTGGCCCCCGATCTCATCGACCACTTTTGTGACCCACCCGGAACCTGTTTCCGTTGTCACAAGGTCATAATGGATCCATTCCTGAAAAGCAGGCAATGCGAAAATCACCGCAGCCAGAATTCCTGTCAGGCCGAGAATGATCCCGCCCCATAACCATATTTTCGAGCGGGGAATCAGCATTTCCGCCCAGACCCAGGCCAGGGATGCCGCGGCTAAAATCACCGCTACCAGTGAGGAAAAAGGCAGGCAGGATATTATACAGAGAACAAGAATATCCGCAGACCGGATTTTCCTATCGCGAATTGTTGCCAAAGCCCAGAAAGCCACAGATAAAATACCGATCAGGAAAGGTTCCCTCATGGGAGCCCCGGAAAAGAAAATGCTGTCCGGATACAGCGTATAGATCCAGCAGCCAATCAAGCAGATTCGTCTTCCCCAACGGCCATGCAAAGCCCGCCAAAGAAAAGGCAAGCCAAGCGCAGAGAAAAAATTACCCACAAGCATGATAAGTGTAAAACGCCTTGCGTCCAGAGATATGTATTTATACAGCCACAAACTCATGGCAGCCAGAGCACCGTACTGGTCATTTTTATAGGTTCGGGTTAAAGTCTCCGCAAAGCTGATTTCCTCCTCATGAGATACCGCCCAGGCTTCTGCATCCCTCCGCCAGGCATCATCAAACAGGAAGCCCTGCTGTTCACGGCGTTCATCAGGATGTCCGTATTTCGGAAGCAGGTTTACTGTCGCAAGACCGAACCCCATACGGATCCCAAAAGCGATGATCATCATTATGGCAAGCGTTTTGCCTTTTCCACCCCATTTCCATGCGAGCAGTGATAAGGAAGTGAAAATCAGCGAAATGATCCCGGCAGTGCAGAACGTCACATCAAATGCACCCGGTGTCCATTTAGCAGTTGCCGCGGAGATAACCGCAGATAAAAATATGATCGTCAGAAAATACCAGACAGGAGATGTTTTTTCAGTCATAATTGTTCCCATTCAGATAGGTTTCAGCTCGTTTTTGCCAGGTATAGCGGACAGAGCGTCTTTTTGCTTCAGCCGCAAGCATAAGCCGTTTTTCCGGATCCTTCAGCATGCTGCGGATCCCTGTTTCCCAGGAAAGTGTGTCTTCCGGCTCACAGAACAGTGCACAGCTTTCGTCAAGGACTTCATGGATCACCGGCAAATCACTGCTGAGGATACAGCGGCCTTCTGCCATATATTCAAACATTTTCATCGGTGAACATATCTCGGCAGAATTCCCCCCGCCGGAACCCGCGATCTGTTTGTCATAAGGCATCAGTAGCAGATCACAGGCTGCCTGTGCCAGCGGCAGACGCTTTCGGGATAAATTGCCATGAAATGTCACATTATTCAGTCTGCCGGAGGATGCCTTTTCCCGGCAATCATTCACTGCCTCCGCTGTTCCGCCAAACCAGTGAAAATCAGCTTCTGGGATACGCTCTGCTAGCTGCAGAAAAAGATCGCTTCCCCGCCCCTGATAAAGATGCCCGCTGCAGGATACAGCAGGCCGGTCCGGATCAAACCCCATTTGACGTTTGGCCTCATTTATGTCAGGCAAAGAAGCATAATCTTCCGGAGAAAATCCGTTCGGCATAATAAGGCAGTCTTTTTCCCGCAGGTGCGGGAATTGTTTCAGCAGACGGTCCCGCAAAGCTGCCGTGATGCAGATCACTTTTTTGGGGGCTTTCGTACGGGTATACAAATCAAACCACCGAATACCGCCGCCTGTCGGCAGGTCATGTATTTCATAAGCAGACGAGATATTCTGTAATGCGGCAGCCACTGCGACCTGGATCGTCCAGGTATAATGAACCGCCGCATGGATCTTTTTTGCTTCTTTGAGAACAGAAAAGGTAAAATCTGCTCTGTGCATACCCGGACGTGAAGCAATGCGCGAGATAGGAAAGGCATCACCATAAAGTCCGTAATGATCCCGTACTTTTTCAAACCGGACCGGTTCCTGTCCAGGAACATACAGATAAATGTCCTGGCCGCAGTTTCGAAGGCCGCTGCAGGCCATTACTGCCTGAATGCTGTTAGCAGTTTCAGAAGGAAGCTGTGTTGTTGTGGAGCAGGCGATGATCATGCGTTTTCCTTTTGATGTCCTCTCATTTTCGCCAATGATATCACAAAGCATAATTTATAAATGTCTTGCAAATCCTGTTCCAAATCTTGATCCAACAAATGGTTTTCCTGTCAGCAAAGAAAACCGGTATTACAGAAAGTCATATTTTATCATGAGATATTTATGACAAACGTCACTGAAAATATCAAGAGCGGCTTCCGTATTCCGTACCTAAACCAAATTTACTTCTGTGGTTTTTGATCTCCACGCTCTTTTGATTTTTTCCTGATCAAATTGACCCGTAATGGACGGCGTGTGGGCTTTTTCTCGGGAAGACTCTCCTGTTCCGCCTTTTTCAAATCATACAATCCACGCCAGGTCATGATCAGAACAGAAATTGCCAGATACCCCGAAAGCAGGATCGCTTCGATATATGGGGCACCCCGCGGAACGAAGAGTATTGTCAGGAACATTTTTGCGATCATCGTATAAAAACTGACAGTCGTGGCAAAATCCGCCTCACTGAAAGTCAGAAGCAGCGTCCGGTTCCAGAAAAGGATATTAGCAATACCATACCCAAACATCAGGATCATGATGATATCGTACGCAGGCAGAAACTCTTCTCTGAATATCTGGAAAGATAACCCTAAAAGAGAAACCTCATGGAAGAGCAGCTGTTTTCCGAAAAACAGCAATCCCGCAAATGCCGCGCCGGTCCAGACTGCGGATAATGTAGTGATCTTTCGCAGAAGACGCCGTATTTTTGACCAGTCTTTCTCAATGATCGCCCTGTTCATTTCCGGATAAGAGGTATCGATCATCGGGTTGATAGGCGTCAGGACCATATTAATGACGGTCATAGCTGTCTTGTAATAACCGGCTTGCAGCGGACTCAGCAAGCCTCCCACCCACAGCAATTCGCCATCACGGGCAAAAAGATTGATCGTACTGCTGATATTGGTGGAAACGGTGAATTTCATAATGGCTTTTTTGTCATCAATGAGCGAAAGCGGTGCTTTCCACCATGTTTTTCCGATCAATTTCGGCAGCCATATCAGGCACAAGATCACCGGAACGACACCTAAAATGATCTTGCCGATCAGATAGGCACTCAAAATCCCGGAGAGCCCGAAACCATGGGTCGATGCGTAATAAACAATAAACGCGACGATCACATTCTGGATCAGACTGATCAGGGCGATCGAACGATATCGGTTAATAACACGCAGGATCCCGTTAGCGGTCTCCATCACGATACCGCCGAGAATACTGATCCCGTAAAACAGGATCAGGCCGCTGAGCTCTGGGTCATCAAGGAATATCTTCGCCCCAAGTTTTGCGGTACATACCATAAAAAGGAAAGCAAAAAGCGAAGTGACCGCCTCCACTCCGGCGGCAAACTTGATCAGAGCGCCCGTCTTCGGATGATCCTGGTTGACATAAGCCTCTCCTACATAATGAACCACGACCTCGTTCATGCGAAAAGAGAAAAGCTTGTTCACATTGGTGACATAACTTGTTACCAACCCGAGAACGCCGTAATTATAGACGCCGAGCTTACGTGTGATAAAAATCGTCAAAAAGACACTGATCAGATTGCTGAGGATCAGATATGTGGAATTCCGCAGCACACGACGCAGAACCTTGTCATTAAACCATGTCGTCAGCTTATTAAGCAGATTTTGCATCAGATTCGAATATCCTTAAGCCATTCCCGTTCCCGCAGGTACCAATCCACAGTACGCTGCAGTCCCTCATCCAGTCCGACTTCCGGCTCCCAATTCAGCATTCTGCGGGCTTTGCTGATGTCCGCAAGATTGGCAAGCATATCGGCCTTTACAATCGGACGATGCTCAATAATGGCTTTCTTTCCGATCATGTTTTCCAGTTTTCGGATCAGGTCATTGATCGAAATAGATTCATGTCCGCCGAGATTCATGATCTCGTAGCCCACATTTTTCAATCCGAGAATGGATCCGCGGGCGATATCATCCACAAAGGTAAAACCGCGGGTCTGGTTACCGTCCCCATTCAGAAGGATCGGTTCCCCTTCCGAGATCCATTTAATAAAGCGGTAAACAGCCATATCCGGACGTCCAGCCGGTCCGTACACCGTGAAGAAGCGAAAGATCGTCACGTCAATATCATAAAGATAATGATAAGCGTGACATTCCGCCTCCGCGCCTTTTTTACTTGCTGAATAAGGCTGAAGTGGTTTATCCGAAGAAGCTTCTTCCGATGTCGGGAAAGGCGCATTTTCGCCGTAAATACTGGATGTTGAAGCCTGAATAAATTTTTTCACACCATACCTGCGGCAGCATTCCAGAAGATTCAGCGTCCCGCCGGTATTGACATTAAGATAGAGCCAGGGATCCTTCATACTCAGCCGTACGCCCGGGATCCCGGCAATGTTGATGACCGCGTCATAATGCTCAGATGCAAAAAGGCGTTCAAGCCCCTCAAAATCCGTAATATCTGTCCGTGAAAAATGAAACGCATCGCTCCCGGACAATTGATCCAGCCGATATTCCTTCAAGCGGCGGTCATAAATATCATTGAGAATATCGATCCCGGTAACTTCGATTTCTTTATCCAGGAGCATTCCGCAAATTCTGGAGGCAATAAATCCTGCAGCCCCGGTAACCAAAATATGGGTCATTTCTGTAAACAGTGCCTTTCAGTTATCCGTAATAATTGATCATATGAAAAAACATACCGTTTTACGTCTTTCTTTATACACAAAAAGACGCAAAGCGGCATCATATTGTTCCTCTTTACCCGACGTATATGCTCTTTCCCTCGAGAATGGTACGATGAACGTTAAATTCATCATCCATGAGAATGAGGTCCGCGAGTTTTCCTTTTTCAATGGATCCTGTCTCGTGATCGATACCGATCAGCCTTGCGGCATTCAGGCTGGAGCAGGGCCAGGTCTCATCCAGGTCTGTACCGCTGTTGGCAGTGAAATTCTTCAGCCCCCGATCCATGGTAAGGGCGCTCCCGGCAAGGGCTCCGCTGGGAATACGCAGTTCAGTGCCGTTATGGCTGACATTGATCACCTGGCCGGTCGATTCCTGGGTATATTGACCGTCCGGCAATCCTGAAGGACGGATCATATCCGTAATCAGTACCACTTTATCCCTGCCCTTGGCTTTCCATGCGATCTTCTGAGCGGCGGGATGGGAATGGATATTGTCACAAATCAGCTCGCAGGAATACCCATCCAGTGCAAGGGCACTGCCGACTGTCCCGGGTTCCCGGTGGTTAAAGGCTCCCATTCCGTTATAAAGATGAGTGACACTGCGGAAACCATGATCCAATGCTTCCTTCATGACATCATAATTCGCCGCTGTATGTCCGGCAGTAATGCTGACTCCTGCTTTCGCAAAGATGTCTGCTGCCGCCATGTTCTCCGGAAATTCCGGAGCGATAGAGATCCGTTTGATCACACCGGCATCTAAAAAAGTATGACATTCCTCAGGTGTTGCAAGCCTGATCCAGGCTGTGTCCTGAGCACCGCATTTTGCGGCATTAAAAAAGGGGCCTTCCAGATGCAGACCGGGAATTTTTGAATAATTTCCCCGTTTGCCGACAAATTCAGAGACACAGCGGATAGCCTTCACCGTCTGTTCCGTTGTTCCGGTCATCGTAGTGGGAAGATATGTGGTCACACCGTGTTTCGCGTGATATCCGGCAATCGCCATGATCCCTTCCGGATCCGCATCCATCGTACAGTGACCAAGGCAGCCATGGGTATGAATGTCGATAAATCCCGGAAGCAGATTCATCCCCGTTCCATCTATGATCTCATCCGTATCGGGAACGGGAACAGCATCATCTCCGAAATCGGCGATCGTCTTATCCTCGATCAACAGCCAGCCGATAAAGGAAAGCCTTCCCGTGGTATATATTCTTGCGTTTTTAATCAGTGTTTTTGTCATTTCCATTCCTGGCTTTCATTTCCAAACATAGTTTGTGTGTCAAAAACAGATTTTGTCGAAATCATCACAAATTTATGCAGGCGGTTCCATGCATTTTTCACAGAAATAAGGTTTTCAGGTTCATTGACACTCAAACCGAAAATATAGATGTGAACATCCCGGTCATAATTATTCAGTGAAAACATCCTGCCGGGTCCGGATCCCGGACCGGGATCCCTTTTTCCATACTTACACTTTGATAATTATACACCATAATAAAAAAAGTATGATCAGCCCTTTCAACCAACAAAGGCATACATTGATTTGCATACCGTTCATTGTCCACCGCCGCTGCGATTCCCAAAAATTCAAAATTGTATTATCACATATCACAAATATCACATAATATCACATAATAAATAACCAATTCAGCTGTTTTATCTTGAAGTTTTTCAATTATCGTTTATAATCAAAGTCGTTGACCGGGCCCGTAGCTCAGCGGTCAGAGCAGGCGGCTCATAACCGCTTGGTCGCTGGTTCGAACCCAGCCGGGCCCACAAAGGATAAATCGTGAAACGCGATCGCAGCCCGCTGATTTACTTATAAATCAGCGGCTCTTTTTTAACCTTAACGAATCCCACGCTCGGGAAACCGGGTCCGACATGTTTGACCGGGCTGAATCTTTTTCGATTCGTTCAATCCCTGCCAAAAGAGCCTTCTTTATTTTCCGCAAATGAGAAAATATAACTGAATACTTCATCCGAGGGAAAATGCATGTACCGTCCCTGTTTCCTGCCGGCCTGAATTCTGTATGGACACATCCGCAAAATGTCATGAATATCTGTACAAAGGCCACCGGGGCCGAAACAAATGATTCCCGGAATCACTGGTATAATTTCCGCAAATAACCTGACAGCGGCAGAGTTCAGATGAACCGGAAAAGGACGCCCGGCCCAGCGCATAATCCGGCTGTGATGTTTGTCACAGTCCCGAATATGACCGCACCGGTAAAAAAGACATATTCCCGCGCGGCTTTGCAAGCCTGAAGTATTTTACGGAGGATCCGTTTCTGCAGTTCATCCGGACACTGCTTTTTCACATGGGACGATGCTTTGCTGCTCAGGAGGGACGCAAGCCGGAGGTGTTGTCATGCTGAACAAATTTTGTAAGAGACCTCTCTATGAAGTTACCCGGACATTGGCAAAAACAGCCATGGGGACAGAAAAAGCCGATCTTGTCATCAGGAATGCCCGGCTTGTCAATGTGTGCACCGCTGAGATCCAGGAGGGCGTGGACGTGGCGGTTTCCGAGGGAAGGATCGCGCTTGTCGGTGACGCCGCTCACTGCATCGGAGAAAAAACCCTTGTGATCGATGCCTCGGGACAGTACATTGCTCCCGGGTTTATCGATTCTCATACCCATGTCGAGTGCTCGATGCTCACAGTGGACGAGTATGCCCGGGCTGTCGTTCCGCACGGCACCACCGCAATTTTCATGGATCCACATGAGATCTGCAATGTATGCGGTCCGGAAGGGGTCAAAGCCATGATCGGTGACGCGAAACGATCCCCATTAAAAGCCATATCGAACGCCCCGTCCTGTGTCCCGTCGATCGAAGGGTTTGAGGATACCGGTTCCCATATCGGTCCGGAGGAAGTCCGGGAGATGATGACCTGGGATGGCATCATGGGGCTCGGGGAGATGATGTGCTTTCCGAATGTCCTTGACGGCGATGTCAATATCCACAGAGAGCTTGCGGAAACACTGAAAGCGGACCAGGTCATTACCGGACATTATGCCGTACCGGAAACCGGAGCAGGACTGAACGCGTACATAGCCTCCGGCATCCGATGCTGCCATGAGTCTGTACGCGCTTGTTCTGGAAAAGATGAGGCACGGCATGTACGCGCAGATGCGGTACGGCAGTATCTGGCAGGATATGCCGGTGATCATCCGGGCGATCCTCGACAACCGCATTGATGACCGCTTCGCCTGTCTGGTCTCCGACGATATGCAGCCTGATACGCTGACTGAGGACGGGCATATGGACCATATCATCCGACGCGCAGTCATGGAAGGGCTGGATCCCATCAAGGCCATACAGTTCGTTACCATCAACCCGGCGGCCTGCTTCCGGATGGACCACGAAATGGGCAGCATAACCCCCGGGAAATGTGCCGACATCGTCTTTTTCAGCGATCTGAACGACATACGCATCACACGGACCATCATCGACGGCGAGATCGCCGCCGAAAACGGGAAAATGACCGCTGCGATCGAAAAGCTCACCTATCCCGCTTTTGTCTATGACACCATGCACGTCGGAAATCCCATCACGCCGGACTGTTTCAGGATCGCGGCACCTGCCGGCAGGGATCGCGTAAACACCCGTGTGATCGAGATCATCCCCAATCATCTGGAAAATTACGCGCGCCTGATCGAACTGGACGTCAGGGACGGATCCGTTGAAGCTGATCCTGCAAAGGATATCGTCAAAATGGCGGTATTCGAACGCCATCACGGGACGGGTAAAAAGGGATGCGGGTTTGTGAAAGGGTTTGGTTTGAAGAAAGGCGCGATGGCGCAGACCGTGGCGCACGATGCCCACAATCTGCTCGTCGCCGGTACCAATGACGAGGATATGGCACTTGCGGCAAACACACTCATAGAATGCGGCGGCGGACTATGCGCGGCTGCTGACGGGAAAGTCCTGGCTCTGGTCCCGCTGCCGATCGCGGGATTGATGAACGACCTGCCCGCGGAGCAGATGGCTGACAGCCTCAGAAAGCTGAACGATGCCTGTAAACAAATGGGCTGCGTGATCGATTCGCCTTACATGACGATGGCGTATATCCCTTTGGCATGTGTTCCCGAACTGCGCCTTACCAACCGAGGACTTGTGGATTGCTGTGAATTCCGGTTTACCGATATCTTTACGGATCCGGAGACATAACTTCCCGGCGCCTGAACGGCGGACCTGAACCGAGATATCCGGAAAGTACTGAACTGAGGCAGCTGCCCCGGGACGATGAATCAGAAAATGATCCCGGATCTTACGATTGCGGTGAAAGGATCCTGAGCAGGGTCTGTTTCAGCAGGTCAATGTCAACAGGTTTCGACAGGTGCGCATTCATGCCTGCACGGAAGCACTGCTTTACATCTTCCTCAAAGGCGTTCGCGGAAAGGGCAATGATCGGGATAACCGCCGCGTCAGGACGATCGAGTTTTCTGAGCTCCTGTGTAGCAGTCAGGCCATCCATAACAGGCATACGCATATCCATCAGGACAGCGTCAAAATGCCCCGCTTCATTTTTTTCAAACAGTTCAATGGCACGCTGTCCGTTTTCAGCCCATTCGGAGGTGATCCCTTCCAATTCCAGCAGGTCGATCAGGACTTCCGCATTTATTTCCTGATCCTCCGCAACCAGCAGATGCAGATCAGTTAAAGCTGCTGTATCCGCAGGAGTTTCTTCTTCAGCGATCTCCTGAACTTCCGTTTCATTGACCCGTCCCAGCGCAACAGACACAAAGAAAGTTGTTCCCGCGCCCTTTTCGCTCTCGACCCTGACATTACCGCCCATCATCTCGATAAAGCTTCTGGTGATCGCCATACCGAGGCCGCTGCCGCCATAGCGGCTGGTGTTGGCTGTATCCTCCTGGGAGAACGCATCAAACAGTTTCGGCAGAAATTCTTTATCCATGCCGATCCCGGTATCGGCTATCGTAAAACACAGGTCTGCCCGCTGATCATCGCAGACGGTCTGAGCGACAGTGAAAGTGATCTCGCCGGGAGGATCGGTGAATTTCACGGAATTGCCGAGAATGTTGATCAGGACCTGTTTGAGCTTCAGGTTGTCGCCCAGATAATAATCATCCAGCGGCTCGACCCTGCTGCAGACAAAACGCAGACCCTTGTCCTCACACTGGCCGCCTGCGATAATGCTGATCTGTTCCAGAAAATCCCGGAAAGAAAACTTTTCCTCTTTGAGCTCCATACGTCCGGATTCGATGCGGCTCATATCCAGAATATCGTTTATGATGGAGAGCAAATGCCGGGCGCTGGCGCCGATCTTATTCAATTCGTCCCTCGTCCGGGGGGAAATGCTCTCGTCATGCAGCGCGATGCTGTCCAGGCCGATGATCGCGTTGATCGGGGTGCGGATCTCATGGGACATCCGGGACAGGAAGCGGGATTTCGCCTGGCTGGCGCTGTGGGCTGCCTCAGCTGAGGCAAGGGCAAGGTTTTTCACGCTCTGATAATAGATGACCGAAATGAATACGACCGCTTCCAGCAGCATGAAGAGAGCCAGTAAAGAAAGAATGATCACCAGAGGCCGGTAGAACACTCTGGTATTGATCAGCGAAATAGACTGCCAGCCGCCTTCGATTTTTTCCGTAAAGACCATGTACCGCTGACCGTTGAAGCGGAGTTCAAACTCGATTTCATCATCCTGAAACAGCTTTTCGGCAAGCGCCGCGCCGAGCGTTCCCGTTTCCTCCAGATAATTTTTACCCAATTCGGAATTTTCGGAATGCGCGATCACCTGGCCTGTATCATCAAGCACGATCCCGACGGTACCGGGCGAATGCTGGGCGATATCCTCTGTGATATTCTGGATACGGCTCAGGGTGACATCGAGGGCGATGACACTTACGCCGTCGGAAAGCTTTTTTGCCATGGTGGTCAGGACAGTCTTTGTCTGCTCGTCAAGGTAAGGCCTGACAAAGGTGACATCACTGTCATCAGCAACGGCTTCCAAATACCACGGACGTTCTGTCGGAACGTAATCTTCATCCGGGACCCAGCCGTCCCCGTCGAGGTATTCACCGCCGATCCAGCCGTAAAGGCCGGTATAGTCCTTATCGATCGACTTTTTGATACTGAGAGATTCAGCGGTCAGATACTCAAGGATCTCGCTGTTCGGCTGTCCTTTCCTCATCATTTCATCCACCACATGACCGGCAAGGATGACTGTATTCTTTCTCACAAGCAGATACCCGTCGAACTCTTTTGCCGACTCCACGGCATTCATTTTTACCTGCAGGTGAATGTTTTCTTTCGTGGTACGATAGGCCCGGAATCCGACGACACAAGTCACAGCAACGGTAACAAAAAACACGAGCATCGAGACGATCACGCTTCTGATGCCCATGCTTTTTATAACTTCTCTGAACCTGAAGTAACTTTTTGTGATCAAAACAGCGCCTTTCCGGTCATGCTGAAATCTGCGGTAAGAGCTCAGTTTGTATTTGCCTTCTGTATGCGGGACGATGTGCTCCGCAAGGTGCGGGAGCAAATATATGTGTTTGCAAAAACGGGAGCCGTAAGGAACCGCTGCGCTGAATTATGATCCGATTCCCGGGTTTCGCA
>DAIMGK010000050.1:13900-27293 GCA_036723985.1 Flexilinea sp. | reverse complement strand
TCCCGAGGCGAAGGCCGATAAGAACCGTCCCCGATATGAAACTTCCCCGTTAAACAAATGGAATTTTTCACCATAAAAGCATGACAAACGGTCAATTGACATACGGCGGTTTTTATTGTATTATATATATTAACGTATCAGGCGGTATTGTCTGAGCACAATTTTCAATTTGGAGGAAATCATATGAAAAAATTTTTTGCGGTAATTTTGGCTGTTGCCATGATCCTTTCCCTTTCGGCTGTTGCTTTCGCCGATAATGTTTACAATGTCGCTTACCTCGTAAACGGCACACTGGGCGACAAGTCCTTCTTCGACTCCGCCGAATCCGGTCTGGAAGCTCTTGAATCGGCCGGCCGCATTGAAAAGGTCACCATTGAAATGGGCGGTACGGATGAAGACCAGCCGAAATGGCTCTCCACCCTCTACGATGTTTCCGAATCAGAAGAATATGACATCATCATCTGCGGTACCTATCAGATGCCTGACTATCTGAAGGAAGTCGCCACTGCTTATCCGGATCAGAAGTACATCATTTTCGATGACAACACCTATGTCGGCAACAATCCCAACGTTCTGAACCTGACCTACAAGCAGAATGATATGGGATACCTCGTGGGTACCTATGCTGCCAGCATGACCACCGACACTTCCCTGGACAAGATGAATCCGGAAGCTGTTGTCGGTTTCGTCGGCGGCGTTGATTCCCCGGTCATCAATGACTTCCTCATCGGCTTCATCGAAGGCGCGCAGTCCGTCAATCCTGACATCAAGATCGACACCCGCTACACCAACGACTATGTCGATACCGCCATCGCCAAGGAATACGGCCTTTCCATGATCAACGACAACAAGTGCGATATCATCTGGGGTGTCGCGGGCAACGCCGGCAACGGTGCCGCTGAAGCCGCTCTGGAAACCGGAAAAGCCTGGTTCATCGGTGTTGACTCCGACCAGGAACTGACCCTCAGCCCGGACCTCGCCGCGCTGACCCTGACTTCCGGCCTGAAGAACATCGGCAACTCCCTGGTCTGGGTTTTTGACGAACTGGATGAAGGCAAAGAATACTGGGGCACCGAAGTCACCCTCGGTCTGGCCGAAGGCGGTGTAGGTATTGTCACTGACAAGAACTTCGACAAGTATGCGTCCGACGCCACCAAGGCTGCTGTCGCGGCTGCCCAGGAAGCTGTCCTCTCCGGCACAGTCGTTGTTGATACCGCTATCGGTGAAAAGGCCGCTGATGTCGTCAGCGCCCGCGAAGCTGTTCGCCCGTAATGACCCGGCTTACAAAAGCTGAAGAACTTTAGCAAATCTCAGGGGGGAGCTCCTCAGAGCTCCCCTTCTGTTTATCTGAAAATGGAAAAGGAGGGACAAATATGCCGGACGGAACATCTGCGGTAAAGGGCGAGTATGTCGTCCAGATGAAACAAATCACAAAAGTTTACCCGAATGGCGTAGCTGCGAATCAAGGCGTTGATTTTAACCTCCGTCCCGGCGAGATCCATGCGCTGATGGGAGAAAACGGAGCGGGAAAAAGCACGCTGATGAAGATGCTTTTCGGGTTGGAACAGCCGACGAGCGGTGAGATCGTGGTAAACGGCGAGACCGTGCACCTGACTTCACCATCCGTTGCCATCGCGCACGGGATCGGGATGGTGCATCAGCATTTCATGCTGGTACCGAGCCTCTCTGTAGCGGAAAATATGGTGCTGGGCATGGTTCCGAAAAAATCAGGGATGTTTATCGATAAAGCAAAAGCCATCGAGATCACGAAGGAATATTCTCAGAAATTCAACCTTTACGTCGAACCGGAAAAGAAAGTGATGGATATTCCTGTCGGGATGAAGCAGAAAGTCGAGATCCTCAAGGCGCTGGTCCGCGGGGCGAGGATCCTGATCATGGATGAACCGACGGCTGTATTGACTTCCCAGGAAACCGCCGAACTGTTTGTCGAACTGAAAAACCTGAAAAATCAGGGCTATACCATCGTCTTTATTTCCCACAAGCTGAACGAGATCATGGAGATCACCGACCGCCTCACGATCATGCGCAACGGCAGAAGCATGGGCGTTTACGAAACGAAAGACGTCACGAAGGAAGATATTTCCCGGCTGATGGTAGGCCGTGATGTGGTCCTGACCGTTGTGAAGGACAAGGCAGTCCCCGGCAAGACGGTGCTGAAGGTCCGTGACCTGGAATATGTCAACGAATGGCATAAGAAAATGCTTGACAAGCTCTCCTTTGACGTCCGGGCAGGTGAGATCCTCGGTATCGCCGGTGTGGAAGGAAACGGCCAGAAAGAGCTTGTGGATATGCTCTTCAACTTCAACACACCGAACTCCGGTACCGTGACAGTGAACGGAGAAAACATCCTCGGCCTGCCGCAGGCTGAGATCCGTGAACTGGGCGTGTCCCTGGTCCCGGAAGACCGTATGATCTACGGTATCGCCGCCAGTGCCAGTATTGAGGAGAATGTGATCTCCGACCGGGCGGGCAAACCCCGCTTCAATAACGGCCCGCTGTTCAATATGCCGGCGATCCATGAAGAGGCGGACAGGCTGATCAAAGACTATAAGGTCCTCTGCAAGACAAGGGGTCAGCATGTCGGAATGCTTTCCGGCGGCAACATCCAGAAAGTGGTCGTGGCCCGGGAATTTTCCAACGAACCGGTACTGATCATCGCGGATCAGCCGACCCGCGGTATTGACGTCGGCGCGACGGAATTCATCCGCAAGAAGCTGGTGGAGCTTTCCCGCTCCGGCATCGCGGTGCTGCTGATCTCGGCTGACCTGAATGAAGTAATGGAACTCTCCGACAGCCTGATCATCATGCATAACGGCCAGATCGCGGCTTATTTCGAGGACAGTTCACACCTTACCGATGATATTATGGGTGAATATATGCTTGGCCTGAAAGAACAGAGCAAAGAAGAGATAAGGAAGGTATGCCATGACTAAGAAACGCCAGTTCAAATTTACCCTGATCCGCAGTCTTGTAGCGATCTGTATTGCCCTGGCAGTGGCAACGCTCCTGATCTTTATCAGCGCCAGCGGCAATTCCTTCGCGGAAAGGCTGGAAGCGACCGGCGAAGCGCTGAAGCAGATGCTGATCGGCCCGCTTTTCCGCATGAGCAAGAAAAAGGGCACATCCTTCGAATTCAAACGGCTTGCCGATATCCTGGCTGCCATGATCCCGACGATCTTTACCGGCCTCTCGGTATGCGTCATGTTCGCCGCGAACCAGTTCAACATGGGCGCGGAGGGCGGTATCATGCTCGGTGCCTTTGCCTCGGCGATGGTGGCGGTCTATGTTCCGCTGCCCGCGGGGATCCATGCCGTTGTCGCTGTTTTGGTCGGCGGCGCGGTCGTCGCGCTGGTCATGCTGCTGCCCGCGGTGCTGAAGGCAAAGCTTGACGTCAGTGAAATGGTTTGTTCGCTGATGCTCAACTACATCATCATGTATATCATCAAATTCCTGATGAATACTTATATCGCGGACAAGTCCAGAGGGCAGATCCAGTCCTATCCCTTCAGAGAGACGGCGCTTATCGGACCGATCGTGAACAACACGGTCTTCAGCGGCGCGAAACTGACCTGGGGCTTTGTCATCGCGATCATCTCGGTGGTGGTGTGCGGGCTGTTCATTTACCGCTCCCGCTGGGGTTATGCCATCCGTATGATCGGTATCAACCAGGATTTCTCCAAATATTCCGGTATGGACGTGGCGGGTACCATCATCCTCTCACAGGTCGTCGGCGGTTTTCTCGCCGGTGCCGGCGGCGGTATTGAAATGCTCGGCCGTTACAATACATTCTCCTGGAGCGCGCTTCCGGGGTACGGCTGGACCGGTATCACCATCGCGATCCTCGCCGGGAATAACCCGTATATGGTCCCGCTGGCATCCTTCTTTATGGCTTACCTTTCCAAAGGCTGCGACCTGATGGCCACATACGCGAAAGTCCCCGCGCAGCTGATCAATATCGTTCAGGGTGTTATTTTCCTGTTCTTCGCGGCTGAACAGTTCCTGTCCGGTTACAAACAGAAGCTGGTCGTGCAGAGCGCCCAGGAAGAAATCGCCCGGCAGAAAGCGAATATGGAGGGATAATCTCATGGGTAACTTTTTGAAAATGCTTGCGACGCCGGAATTCTTCTTCTCCATTATTCGTATTTCGGCTCCGATTATTTTTGCGACACTTGCGGCGATCGTGGTGGAAAAAGCCGGTTTCGCGAACATCGGTCTTGAAGGGCTTATGATGTTCTCCGCGCTGGCCGGTTCCCTCGGCAGCTATTACACAAAAAGCTGGTTCTGCGGACTGATCATCGCGCTGCTTGTGGGCGTCCTGATGTCCCTGCTGATGGGGTTCTTCGCCTTCAAACTGAAGACGGATATCATCCTGGTCGGTATCGCCATCAATATGATGGGATCCGGTGGCACACTGTTCATCTGCAAAGTGCTCACCGGTATCACTGAAGGAAAGTCTATGGCTTCCACCACCGGGCTGATCACCAGGTCGCTCTGTATCCCGGATATCACCATCCCGCTGATAAGCGGCATCCCGTTCCTCGGCAAAGTGATCTCCGGCCATAACCTGCTGACATATCTGGCGTTTATCTTCTGCCTGCTAACGTCCATCATGCTGTACAAGACTCCGCTGGGACTGAACATCCGGGCAGTGGGTGAGAACTCCAACGCGGCCTCCTCCGTCGGCGTTTCCGTGCTCAATATCAAATATATCGCCATCGCCTTTTCCGGCCTGATGTGCGGTTTCGGCGGCGCCTTCATGTCCATGGCTTACGCTCAGGGCTGGTCCATGGATATGGTCTCGGGACGCGGTTTTATCGCCCTCGCGGCGCAGGCGATGGGCGGCGGTGAATGTCTCGGCGGAATGCTTTCATCCCTGGTCTTCGGTTTCGCGCAGGCTCTGGGCATCAAGTTCTCCGCTGTCGGTATCGACTCGAACCTCGCTTCCCCGATCCCGTACGCGGTGACGATCATCGGTCTGGTGATCTTCGCTCTCATCCGGAACGGCAAGATCCGCAAACAGCACTCAGCTGCAGCGCTTGAAACGAAATAATAAGTCAGAAATACAATAAGAGTCAGAGGGGACGGTTTTCGTTGACTCAGCATTGAGTCAGCAGAACTGTCACCGCTGACTCTTAAATTTTCAGAACGTTTGCGGGGCCGGTTTCTGAAGGCTCAGCACTGAGCCGGAAGGAACCGTCACCCCTGAATTACTTTTCGGTTGTGCCGATGCGGAAGCCGGCCAAAATAAATCAAAGGGGACGGTTTTCGCTGACTCGCAGCTTTCTGCTCACAGCGGATCGGAAGTAAAGCTTATGGTTCTTACACTGCGAGTCAGCAGAACCGTCTCCATTGACTAACTCCGCCTGCGGAGAACATGGTTCAAAACGGCTCTTTTATCAGCCGATATTTTATCGGTGACAGTTCCGTTCTTCGGACAGTGACTGTTCCCGTCGGCGAAATGATTACGAACCGGTCTGCCGCGTGCATGTTACGCGGCGGACTTCTGAAGGAGAAACAATGCCGGAAAATAAAAAAATTCCCATCATTCTTGACGGCGATCCGGGGCATGATGACGCGATCGCCTGGGTTTATGCCAACGGCTGCGGCCTGTTTGATATCCTTGCCGTGACCTCGGTCGGCGGAAATCAGACCATCGAAAAAACAACGTATAACTCCCTGCGGGTCTGTACCCTGATCGGTCTGAAGGCGCCTGTCGCGAGAGGGTGCTACCATCCGATGAACACGGAACAGATGAACGCCCCCACCGTCCACGGCGAATCAGGCCTGGACGGTCCCGCGCTTCCGGAACCGGCTTTCCCGGCGGAGGAGATCAGCGGGATCGAATTATGGGCACGGGTGATCCGGAACTGTAAGGAAAAGGTGACCATCGTTGCCACCGGCCCGCTGACGAATACGGCGGCATTCCTCCTGGCCCATCCCGAGCTGAAGGACCGGATCGAACGGATCAGCCTGATGGGCGGCGGACTGCTCTTCGGCAACTGGACGCCTGCCGCGGAGTTCAACATCCTTGTGGACCCGGAGGCGGCGAAGATCGTTTACGAATCGGGCGTGCCGATCCTGATGGCGGGGATCGATGTGACCGAAAAGGCGCTGATCAAGCCGGCGGATTTTCAAAGGATCCGCGCGCTGAACAATCCGGTCAGCGATATCGTCTGGCAGTGGCTGGAGTTCTTCTATCAGTTCCATCAGACGATGGGCTACGAAGGCGCCCCCATGCATGACCCCTGCGCGGTGATGGTCCTTGTCCATCCGGAGATCTTTACGATCCGCGATTTCTATGTGCAGATCGAGACCTGCGGCGATTACTGCAAAGGCGCCACCATCGCGGACTGGAACGGCACCCTGGGCATGCCGCCCAATGCCTCCTGCCTGCTGGATGTGGACCGGGAGACCTTCGTCGACTATCTGATCGACGCCATCAAAAATTACGGGGAGGCGCGCAATGAGTAAAATTCCTGTCTGGATGGACTGCGATACCGGCACCGATGATGCCGTCGCGATCATGCTTGCCCACAAGCTGGATGAGATCGATCTGCTGGGCATTTCCACCGCCTGCGGCAATACGACGCAGGAAAACGCTTTTTGGAACACACACCGCATCAACGGCCTGATGGGAACATCGTATCCGGTTTACCGCGGGGCGGAAAAGCCGCTGATGATCCCGCTGGTGACCGCTCCGCATATCCATGGGGAGAACGGCCTGGGGGATGTGGAGCTGCCGCTTCCGGCGGACCCCGTGATCCAAAAGGAAAGCGCCTGGGACGCGCTGTACCGCTGCGCGAAGGAGCATCCGCATGAGCTTCGGCTGGTACCGACCGCGCCGCTGACGAATATCGCCATCGCTTTCACCAAATATCCGGACCTGCCCGGGCTGCTGCATTCCATCACGCTGATGGGCGGCTCCGCGGGGCGGGGAAATATCGTACCGGCTGCCGAGTTTAATATCCATACCGACCCGCAGGCGGCGGATATCGTGTTCCGCTGCGGCGCGCCGATCGTCATGTGCGGTCTGGATGTCACGCTGCAGTCTTACTTCACGGATGAGGACCTGGAATCCCTGGAAGGCTCCGGATCCAAAGCCGGAGATTTCACCAAAGCCTGCCTGCTGCATTCCGCCGCCGTCCTCAGCAAATACGGCGAAAACGGTTACTGTATGCATGACTCCTGCCCGGTGATGTACCTTGCCCATCCCGAACTTTTTGAAGGGGAAGAGGCCGGGGTCGTTGTGGAGACCCGGGGGACGATCACGAACGGGAAGACGGTCACGGATATCTACAGCGACAAACAGTTCGATTTTGACAACGCGTTCGTCCTGCTGAAGATCGACCGGGAGAAATTCATCTCCATACTGAAGTCCTGCATCCTGAGCATCTGATCGGACACAGGACGGTTAAAATACACGGAGACACACGGGGACGGTTCCCCCGAGGCGAAGGCCGAGGGGAACCGTCCTCAAGTTTTCGGAAAGATCAGCTGATCGTATTTTGCCGGGTGTAAATCTGAAGCCGGGTTGGGAACGATCACCGTACATGTCTTTGTCGTCGTCAGAACATGGACGGTCCACCTTGTACCGGAGATATTGAGTAACCTGTTCGCTGCCCCGCGCGATAAGGATGACAGGGCAGACATCCGATCAGCTGAGAACGGGACGCGGAGGGACGCGGAGGGACAAACCTGTCTCTGCTGCGGATAATTACCGCGCCTCCGGTCAAAAGATGATATAATTTCCCTGTAAGAGATATTTCTGTTTACCTCCGCCGGCAGGGCGAATCAAAAGACAGAATTTTTATAAAAAAGATGCGGCAAAATCACAGGGGAAAATTTTATGATCGATCTGAAAAAAATCCTGGAAAAACATCCGGAAGCGGCCGGCGACAGGCTGCAGATGATGGGACTGCTGCAGGATCATTACCCCGATTATGAAAATGAGTATGAAAAACGCGTTCTGCTGGCATTTATTGAATCCGGGATCGTTGATGAATTAAAGATAAAGAAAAAGAATGATCAGGCCGTTACTGACGCGGATGAAAAGAAATATCTGCATAAAATAAAACAACAGTATGGGGTCCAGAAAGAAATAAGTGAGCCAATATTCAAACTGTGGATCGATGCGCTGGAACTGGAATTCGATGACGGTGAAAAGATCGAAGCTTTTGACGGGGTAAGAAGACTGACTGATGGTCTTCCGAAACCGGAGCGGCCGGACGATCCGCAGCGGAAAAAATCGTGGTTTCTGATCTTTGCCGTGATCACAGCCCTGGCGATAGCGGCTGCCGTATTTTTTTATTTCCGCCAAAAAAATCGGGAGCATATTCCGGAAAATATCTCTGCTGTGACAGAGGAAGTCCTGATCACTGATTCGCCGGTTCCCGTCACTGAGGATGAAAAAGCCGCGGCAGCAGCCGCTGCGGTGGCGGCATGGCTGACCCAGACGCCTTATCCGACTTTTACCCCCGTTTTTATTGAAATTATTGAGGAAGAGACAGCGGAGCCCGGCGTTTCGGAAACAGCTCTCCCGGATGGCGAAAACACCGGAAATCAGACAGAAATGGTTTCAGAGCCCATCGTGTCGGCAGAGCTCCCCGAAAAACCACAGACTGAAGAGAGACCGGCGGCAGACCCGGAACCGGATAAAGGGGCCGCGGCTCAAATGCGTGCCGAATTTGAAAAAGAAGCCGCCGAAGCTGTTGTAAAAGCGGACTACGTCGATGAAAAAAGCGGTATTGAGATGATCTATATCCCGGCCGGAAGCTTTTTGCTGGGATCTGACCCCAGTGTTGACTATTATGCCTCTCTCGAAGAAGAGTGTCCCCGGCTGCGTATTTATCTGGATGGCTGCTGGATCGGAAAGACTGAAGTTACAAACGGGCAGTATCTGAAATGTGTGGAAGCAGGCGTTTGCGAAAGCGGCGTCTATATGTCAATTTTCAACCATGCTCTTGAAGACTATCCTGTGTCTTATGTAACCTGGGATCAGGCAGAACGCTTCTGCTCCTGGATCGGCGGACATCTCCCGACGGAATATGAATGGGAGAAGGCTGCCCGCGGTACAGACGGCAGGATCTATCCCTGGGGTGAGGAAAAACCCTCCCTTGAGAATGATCTGGCAAATGTTCCCTGCTATGTGGATGAGAATGGCAAAGGGAATGATTTGTTCCCGGCCGGGTCCTTCCCCAATGGGCAAAGTCCTTACGGGCTGATGGATATGGCGGGGAATGTCTGGGAATGGACTTCCACCTGGTACAGCGCGAACTATTATGAGACGCTCGCGGCAGAGGAAGAACTCAGCGGGGCGGTCATAAAGAATCCGGGAGGACCGGAAAACGGAGACTCCCGGGTGATCCGCGGCGGGTCTGCCGCTGTGACGGAAGTGAATAATTATATTTCCAATATGCGATGCGCGAACCGCGGCAGCCTGAATATGAACAGCAATTATTATGTCGGATTCCGCTGCATGGTCCCGGATCCCGAACCTGCCGCATCACCGGCGCCGGCAGAAACATCAGCACCCACTTTGATACCGACGAAAGCCCCGACTCCTGCCACGGCAAAAACAGCACAAAGTACCGAAAGGATCGTGGTCAAAGAATACCTGCTGTATGTAACACCTTCTGTTGAGGGAACAGTGGTGCGAAGTATTCAGCCCGGCAGTAAAGTTACGGTTTTGGAACAGACAAAATCTGAGGGAAGAATATGGGTCAGGGTGAAAACGGAGAAAGGGGATACCGGCTGGATTCCTGAAACCGTGCTGGAAGGGAGTGACAATTCCGGTATTTCTTCCGCCGGATCCGGAACGATATCGGATGAACCTTCGGTGGGAGATATCCTGACATTCGGGCGGTACGAACAGGATAATGACACCGGCAATGGCCCGGAAGATATCGAATGGGAGGTGCTGGCGGTGCAGGAAGACCGTGTACTGGTGATCAGCAAATTCGGACTGGATACAAAAATGTACCATGAAGGTGATGCCTGGAATGTGACCTGGGAGACCTGTACACTGCGAAAATGGCTGAATGGGGATTTTTATGCGAACGCGTTTAATTCAATGGAAAAACGCCGGATCAGGGAAGTAACGAATAAGAATCCCAGAAATTCTGATTTCAATACTTATGGAGGAGCAGATACGAAAGACCGGATCTTCCTGCTGAGTATTGACGAGGCGAAAAGCTATTTCAGGAAAGATAAAGCCCGTATGTGCCCGGGTACCGCATACGCTAAGGCTAAGGGGGCGTGGCTGATGTATCAGGGCAATTCCTGGTGGTGGCTTCGTTCACCGGGTAAAAAAAGTAAAACTGCCGCGATCATCTTTGACGAAGGCCGTATTTATTCAACCGGCTACGCTTTTTCTCTCTCCGGTATTATGGTGCGTCCTGCTTTTTGGCTGAATTTGTGATCCCGGGCGGTTATTCCCGGCGTAAGCGGAGATGTGGGATGGAGGATCGGGGAATGCAATTGATTCCCGCGGACTGTTCCTGATCCTCCGGATGATATTTGCGGGATGAGGGCAGTCCCCTCGGAAAAAAAGACGGTTTCCCCTCGGCGACGGAGCGCCTCGGGAGAACCGTCCCCAAATTGACTCTCAAAAAGATTTACAGCATGGCGTTCTTCGGGGTGCGCGGGAAGGGGAGGATGTCGCGGATGTTGGCCATACCGGTCATGTACATGATCATCCGTTCGAATCCGAGCCCGAAACCGGCGTGGTGGGTCGAACCGTAGCGGCGCAGGTCCAGATACCATTCGTAATCGGCTTTGTTCAGGCCGCATTCCTCGATACGCTGTTCCAGCACATCCAGGCGTTCCTCACGCTGGGAGCCGCCGATGATCTCGCCGACGCCCGGAACCAGCAGGTCCACCGCGGCGACGGTCTTGTTGTCGTCATTTACCCGCATATAGAAGGCTTTGAGCTCTTTCGGGTAGTTGATGACGAACACCGGCTTTTTATACAGTTTTTCGGTGATGTAGCGCTCATGTTCCGTCTGCAGGTCCGCGCCCCAGAAGACCGGGTACTGGAACTGGTCCTTGACCTTTTCCAGCTCTTCGATGGCTTCGGTATAGGTGACGGTGGCGAAATCGGAATCGATGACGTGCTGGATGCGTTCCAGCAGACCCTTGTCGAAGAAATCGTTGAAGAACTGCATTTCCTGCGGACAGTGTTCCATGACGTAGGACAGAATGTATTTGACCATGTCGCGGGCGAGGTCCATGTCATCCTGCAGGTCCGCGAATGCGATCTCCGGTTCGATCATCCAGAATTCGGAAGCATGCCGGGCGGTGTAGGATTCTTCCGCGCGGAAGGTGGGCCCGAAGGTATAGATCTTCCCGAAGGTCTGTGCCATGGTTTCACCTTGCAGCTGGCCGGAAACGGTCAGAGCGGTGGGGGCGCCGAAGAAATCCTGGCTGAAGTCGATGGAACCGTCTTCCAGTCTCGGCAGGTTATTCAGGTCCAGCGTGGTGACGCGGAACATTTCACCCGCGCCTTCGCAGTCACTGGTGGTGATGATGGGCGTGTGCGCGTAGACGAATCCGCGTTCGTTGAAGAATTTGTGGATCGCGTAAGCGGTCACGGAACGGACACGGAAAGTCGCGCTGAGGGTGTTGGTGCGCATGCGCAGATGGGGCAGCGTGCGCAGATATTCCATGGTGTGGCGCTTTTTCTGCAGCGGATAATCCGGGGTCGAGGGGCCTTCCACTGTGATGGCGGTGGCTTCGATTTCAAAGGACTGCTTGGCCTCCGGCGTCAGCTTGAAAATGCCTTTGACGATCAGCGCGGCGCCGATGTTCTGTCCCGCGATCTCGCTGTAATTGGAGACAGTGTCGAACATAACGACCTGCAGCGGCAGATGGGTGCTGCCGTCGTTTATATGGATAAACGCCATGGACTTGTGATCACGTATGGATTTGACCCATCCGCAGACTGTGATCTCTTTCCCCGAGAAATCATCCGGGGCGGCAAATAATTCTCTGATTTCAACTCGTTTCACTTTATCAACTCCTGCCGCGGGGCAGCCGCTGTTCTTCGGCCTCCGCTTCTCAAGGGAAATGTCCCGGCTCCGCTTCCCGGGAAGACCCGGGACCCATTCCCTAAAATTTTGATTACCTTATTCTTGATTGATTCGGAATGTGTCTTCTCAAATGATTCCTTCATTCCTCATCCTTTTCTGCAGCTGTTCAAGCCGGTCTCTGCGGCGACAGTTCCGGCTTCGCCTTTGTAACCGCTGCCTGATCCTCCCTGTGACAGTTCCGCTGACGCGTAACCGTCCCCTTCTGAACCGCTGTCTTTACTGTTTTTCAGTGAATGTTCCAGTACGCGTAATTATTGCCGTTGCGCATAGCGGAACCCTGGTCATTGTAAAGCTGGAAGACGGCTGTGTGAGGACCCAGTGCCTGGTCTGCGTAATATTGCTGGAAGCTGAAGCAGGCCCATTCGTCCGTCTTGACTTCCCTTTCAAGCATTACGTCCATCGGTGAGAAATTGCCGCCGCCGACATTCGTGCACGCGCAGTGAAAACCCGGTCCCCAGGTCGCGGAACCGTTGTTCTGATAACATACCTCGACGTATAATGTGTCGTGCGGGACAAAATCCGGATTGGCCGCGGTGCTGCGGTCTCCGAGTTTGTATACCAGACTGCTCTTATGGTCGATATTATAGTACGGCAGCGGTTTTTCCGTCGCTGTGGGCGGGATCAGCGGAAGTGCTGACGTGGGTGTTGCCTCAGGCGTCGGTGTCGCGGTATCGGTCGGTGTCGGAGACGGGTTCTCGATCGCCCGCTGCGTTTCGGTTTCCCAGTGCAGAGCCTCCACCGTCGAAACAGCGGCGGTCATCTGTTGATCCGCACTCATGGTCGGTGTCTTTGTGGGTATCTGCGGCATATTCTCACAGGCACAAAGGATGAAGGCAAATAAGCAAAAAATGATCAAACGCCGATATGTTTTCATCTTCTATCCTCCAAAATAATATTCCTGTATGGATTATAAACGATAAAAGGCAAATGAGGGGAAATATATTAAGAGTTCAGAGTTGAGAGTTCAGATATGATCAATTTCTCCCCCGGTTTGGCCTTATAAAGCCCGGTGTCCGGCCGGGGCGTAACTAAATTGGAAAAAGGGCTTGAAATTTGGAAAAAACGGGTATAATAAAGTGGTTGTGAAACAGTGCCAGCATAGCTCAGTCGGTAGAGCAGGCGTTTCGTAAACGTCAGGTCATGAGTTCGAGTCTCATTGTTGGCTCCAGAAGGACGGACAGTTTTCTGCCCGTCTTTTTTTATTGGGACGGTTTTCCGGGGTCGGTTTTGACTGACTCAGCTTGCTGAGTCAGCAGAACCGACCCCACCAACAACTGCCGGGTATT
>DAIMGK010000050.1:0-13800 GCA_036723985.1 Flexilinea sp. | reverse complement strand
TTTGCGAGGGTGCGAAGAAAATGACCTGTGGGGCGAATTGGCTGCAGGTTGCTGAAACAATTGGTGGGTATTCTCATGTTTGCGAGAAGGCGAAGAAGATGATGAATTGTGGGGCGAATTGGCTGCAGGCTGCTGAGACAATGGTGGGGTCGGTTCCACTGACTCGCAAGCGAGTCAGGCGAAACCGACCCCTCTGACTCAGCTTGCTGAGTCAGCAGAACCGACCCCACCAACAACTGCCGGGTATTCTCATGTTTGCGAGGGTGCGAAGAAAATGACCTGTGGGGCGAATTGGCTGCAGGTTGCTGAGACAATTGGTAGGGTCGGTTCCACTGACTCGCAAGCGAGTCAGGCGAAACCGACCCCTCTGACTCAGCTTGCTGAGTCAGCAGAACCGACCCCATCAGCAACTGCCGGGCGTTCTCATTTTTGCGAGAAGGCGAAGAAGATGATGAATTGTGGGGCGAATTGGCTGCAGGTTGCTGAGACAATGGTGGGGGCGGTTCCACTGACTCGCAAGCGAGTCAGGCGAAACCGACCCCTATGACTCAGCTTGCTGAGTCAGCAGAACCGACCCCACCAACAACTGCCGGGCGTTCTCATGTTTGCGAGAGGGTGAAGAAGATGATGAATTGTGGGGCGAATTGGCTGCAGGTTGCTGAGACAATTGGTGGGGGCGGTTCCACTGACTCGGCTTCGCGAGTCAGGCGAAACCGACCCCTCTGACTCAGCTTGCTGAGTCAGCAGAACCGATTCCATCAGCAACTGCCGGGCGTTCTCATGTTTGCGAGAGGGCGAAGAAGATGATGAATTGAGGGGCGAATTAGATGCAGGCTGCTAAGATACCAGAACCGATTCCATCAGCAACTGCCGGGCGTTCTCATGTTTGCGAGAAGGCGAAGAAGATGATGAATTGTGGGGCGAATTGGCTGCAGGCTGCTGTGACAATGGTGGAGTCGGTTCCACTGACTCGCAAGCGAGTCAGGCGAAACCGACCCCGGGATTCATCATTTTCATTTTGTGTCAGTCAAAAATTCGAATCGGTCTTACAATTTATCCCATGAAACTGAAATATGTATCCGGCATTCAGGCGGATGAATCGATCAGTGAACGGGAAGCGGCGCACCGTCGGCTGGCTTATGAGGCGGCGTGTGAAGGGATCGTGCTGCTGGAGAATGACGGGACTTTACCGATCACTCCGGGCAGGGTCGCGCTGTACGGCTCGGGAGCTGTCAGCACGATCAAGGGTGGTACCGGTTCCGGGGAAGTCAATGAACGCTATTCCGTAAATATTTACGATGGCCTGGTCAACGCCGGTTTTACGGTCAGCAGCGGGGCATGGCTGGATGAATATATCAGGGAGCTGGAGCAGGCGCTGAAGGATTATGAAACGAGGTGCTTTGAAGCGGTAAAAAAGTCCCAGTCGCTGATGTCGCTGATGGATGTGACCAACCTTCCCTTCGCGTATCCTACAGGACGGATGATCTGTGAAGAGGATGTCCGGGAAAGCGATACGGACACGGCGGTCTATGTGGTCGCCCGTCAGGCGGGGGAGAGCGGGGATAAAAAGCTGGATAACGGTGACTTCGAATTCTTCCCGGAAGAAGTGGCTCACCTGCGTTTCCTCACAGAACATTACAAAAAGACGATCCTTGTCATCAACAGCGGGGCTTCGATGGATATGAGCCCGGTCAGCGGGCTGCCGATCTCCGCGATCCTTTTCTTCTGCCAGCAGGGTGAGGAAGGCGGAAATGCGCTGGCGGCGGTCTTATCCGGGAAGGTGGACCCGAGCGGCAAACTGACGGATACCTGGGCGAAGACTTACACGGATGTCCCCTTCGGCAGTGAATACAGCTATCTGAACGGTGATCTCTCAAATGAATTCTACCGTGAAGGGCTCTATGTCGGGTACCGCTATTTTGATACTTTCCATGTGGAACCCCGCTACCATTTCGGGCATGGGCTGAGTTATACGACATTTGACATCAAATTAACTCACCTTTCGCTTTCCGGTACGGAAGCCTTGGCTGATGTCACGGTCCGGAATACGGGCAGCCGTGCCGGTAAAGAGACCGTACAGCTGTATATTTCCTGCCCTCCGGGAAAACTTGACCGGGAATTTCAGCAGCTGGCCGCTTTCGCCAAAACAAAACTCCTTCAAAGCGGAGAAGCCCAGACCCTGCACCTATCCTTTGACCTTGCCGATATAGCCGCATATGACCAGGGAACCGCTTCCTGGATCCTGGAGCCCGGGAGTTATATTCTCCGCATCGGGGATGCTTCCGACCGCACGAATCCGGAGGCGAAACTGACCCTGGGCGAGGAACTGGTCCTGACGCGGGTGAAAAATCTGTGCGTTCCCCGGCAGCCTGTTGATGAGCTGCACGCGGAACGGCAGGCAGCGGAAACGCAGCAATTGCCGGAATATCGTATCAATCCGGAAACGATCCGTACGGAGACCGCCGAATATCCCCGCCCGGAACCGCTTTCGGATGAGAAAACCGCCGCGGTCATGCGGAAGCTGAGCCTGATGGATATGCTGCGCCTCTGTGTCGGCGCCGGTTATACCGGGATGTTCAGCGGAAAAAAGATCGTAACGCCGGGCACTGTGGGACGGACCACGGACGGGCTCTTCGGCAAAGGCCTGGTCAATGTCAACCTTTGCGACGGCCCCGCCGGGATCCGCATCCTGCGCCGGTCCTGTATCAAACACGGGATGGTCCGCATGGCGGATTATTCCATGAGTTTTATGAAATTTCTCCCCAACTGGGTCAAACGTCTGATCATGGCGGATCCGGAACGGGATGAGCTCGGTTATCAGTACTGTACCGCTTTCCCGGTGGCGACGAGCCTCGCCCAGACCTGGAACACGGAGCTGTGCGAGCAGGTCGGGAAGGCCGTTTCCGTTGAGATGGAGGAGTTCAACATCACTTACTGGCTGGCGCCGGCCCTGAACATTCACCGCAACCCGCTCTGCGGGCGGAATTTTGAGTATTACAGCGAGGATCCGCTGCTCAGCGGCAGGATCGCGGCGGCGGTGGCGCGGGGCGTGCAGTCCATCCCGGGAAATTATGCAGCGATCAAACATTTCGCCTGCAATAACCAGGAAGACAACCGCAATTATTCCGACAGCATTGTGAACGAAAGGCCGCTGCGGGAGATCTACCTGAAGGGGTTCCGGATCTGTGTCCGCGAGGCTCGACCTAAAGCGGTGATGTCCAGTTATAACAAACTCAACGGGGTGTACACGGCCGACAGTTATGAACTGCTGACGGATATCCTGCGCAATGAATGGGGCTTTGACGGCATCGTCATGACGGACTGGCATTCCACCGGCAGGGGAAAGGCGGATAACGGCGCGGCGATCGCGGCAGGAAACGACCTGATCATGCCCGGCGGGCTGCAATTCCGCTGGGCGGTGTTCCTGGATCTATGGAAAAAACACCTTTCCCGCCGGGATTTGGAGATCTCCGCTTCCCGTATCGTCAGGCAGATCCTCGATTCTGCTGTCGCACGGAAATATCCGGCGGAAAAGTTTAGATAAATAGAAGTTTGGAAAAAGAATCAGGATTCAGGATCCGGCAGAGAGGGCTTTCATACCGTATTGGCGGATCAGGGTGACGGTCCATCATTCGGAAAGTAACCGTCCCCGTTGGAGGGTTCTGAAATAAACAAGACGGAGATTTGATTATGAGTCATAAAACTTCCGGGATCGATGAATTACAGGAAAACCGCGATCGGGTGATCGTGAGGACGTCGATGATCGGGATCGCGGCAAACCTCTTTCTGGCGGGGTTTAAAGCGATTGTGGGCTGGGTCACGAATTCTATCGCTGTCACGCTGGACGCGGTGAATAACCTGAGCGACGCGCTTTCTTCCGTAATTACGATCGCCGGGACAAAGCTGGCGGGTAGAAAACCGGATAAGGAACATCCCCTGGGCCATGGGAGAATCGAATATATCAGCGCAGTGATCGTGTCCGCGATCGTGCTCTACGCCGGTATCACGTCATTTATCGAATCTGTCAGGAAGATCATCCATCCGGTAACGGCTGAATACAGCGTGTCATCGCTTGTTATCATCAGTTCGGCGGTGGTCGTAAAGTTACTGCTGGGGCGTTATGTAAAAAGCATGGGCGAAAAAGTGAATTCAGCTTCGCTGATCGCTTCCGGTTCCGACGCGCTGTTTGACGCGGTCATTTCGGCTTCCGTGCTGCTTTCGGCCGTGATTTTCATGATCTGGCATATCAGCCTTGAGGCTTATGTGGGCGTGATCATCTCCGGGTTTATCATCAAGTCAGGCGTTGAGATGATGTCTGAAACGCTCAATGAGATCCTCGGAAAACGGGCTGACCGCGAGACAGTCAACGCCATCAAGAAAACGATCTGTGAAGATGAAGCTGTTTTGGGCGCCTTTGACCTGATCCTCCACAGCTACGGCCCGGAAAAAATGATCGGTTCGGTCCATGTAGAGATCCCGGATACGATGACCGCTGATGAGATCGACATGATGGAACGCCGCATCGCGAAGAATGTTTTTCTGAAGCATGGGGTCATGATGACCGGGATCGGTATCTATTCCGTGAATACGCAGAATGATGAGATCAGGGAAATGCGGTCGAAGATCACACACATGGTCAATTCCCATGAGGGTGTGCTGCAGACGCACGGGTTTTCTGTGGACCTGGAGAAGAAAATGATCAACCTGGACGTGATCCTGGATTTCGCTTTGGATGACCGCACGCAGACCTTTTCCGAGATCCGTGATGAGATCCAGCAAGCCTATCCCGACTACCATCTGAACATCGCCATGGACCTGGATGTTTAGAGTGATCAGTGGTCGGTGGTCAGTGATCAGTAGTCAGTTAGTAGTCTGTGGTCTGTGATCAATGGTCAGTGTGCAGGATCAGGGAATCAACGATCAAAATTAAGGAGCTAAGTTCAGGTATAGTGTAACTTCCAGCTATTATCTAACCACTGACCACTGACAACCATCAACTATTGACTATTGACTAATTTCAGTCTTCTTCGTTGAGAACGCGGATGAAGACATCGCAGGGGGGGAGCTCTTTGTTATCCAGGCCGGTAACGGTCAGGCGCAGGGCGTAATCGCCGTTGGGGACCTGGGATGTCGCCCAGAGTCCCAGTTCTCCTTCAATGAGGGGCAGGTTCCCGGCGGAGAGGGTCTGCCAGTTTTGCTGGTCAGAAACAAGCGAGAACGACCAGGCATACCATGCCATATCCTGAACATTCACATTCGCCTGGAGATGGTAACTTCCGTCGATGACGTCGCCGGTCCGGGGGGCGAGCCATTCCAGCTGTCCCGGGATGCATCCGCCGGACGCGGCGGGTACGGCGGTACTTCCGACAGCACCCTGCGGCGTGGAAATGATGCTCAGGCCGTTGTTTTCCGGGCGGGTGATCATATACTCATCTTCTTCGCCGGCTTGTATCTGCGGTGTCGGTGTCAGCATAACCAGCGGCCATTCCGGGATCACAAATGTAACCAGGACAAATTCAGCTCCGATCAACAAAAGCAGAAGAATAAAAATCGCCAGAGCGGAATTCAGCCGCCGCTGGGCATCTTCCCTTTCCAGGCCGAATATGGTGGAATAACGTTCCCGCCATGCACTGATGAGCCTGGTGAGATATAGCAATGCCAAAACGCCAAGGATGCCATAGATCCACAGCTGATAGTCAACGAGAAAATGAAAAAGCGCAAGCATTGTCTGTCAAATGATCTTTACCGTAAAAATCGGTTTATCAGTTTTGTAAAGCAAAAAGCGGGACCGGAATTTTCTCTCATTTTCCGCTTATCTTAAAAATTCATCTTTCCTCATTCATCAGAAGTCCATCATCAAATGTCAAATATCTGACAAATGACAACTAATGACTAGTGACAAAATACTTAATATAATAGCTCAGCTTGTAATAGCCTGCTGTATGCGGGGCATTGTGCTTCGCAAGGGGCGGGATCGAATATTTGTGTGTTTGCAAAAGCTGCTTCCCGCACCTGATTTCCGGGGGCTTGCAGCCCCCATACCCCCGCATAATTAGTATCAGGCTCTTAAAAAGACTTATGCGCTTTCGCGGCGGTCACCTTTTTGATCAGCGCCGCTTTCCGGGAATAAAAACGGACCAGGATGGAACTTTCCCTGCCGAAGACTTCGGCTTTCCGTATCGCTGCCCGGAGTTCATCGGCAGTGCTGAAATCCGGAAGCGACAGCCCCATGGCGCCCAGTTCCCTCAGCCCGTGAGCGTCAGACCCGGCAGTCCCGTTCAGCCCGTGATCCGCGGCAAACCGGACCGCTGACTGATTCATTTCTTTGCTGTTCCGTGCGTTCGCAGTTTCGATGGCATCCAGATACGGCAGATATTCTTCCATTTCCGCCTCTGTCCAGCCGTGGCGCATGTGGGCATAAGGATGGGACAGCGAAATAAAGGCGCCCTGATCTTTCAGCCGTTTGAATGCTTCCGGCGGGTCGATCCCTTTCGGCAGCTCTTCTTTAACAAAAATCGCCAGGATCTCCCCTTTTGTGGTCAGTATCTCTTCTCCGACGATCACGAAGTCCGGATGTGCTTTTTGAAGCCTTACCGCTTCTGCGATCGTGTTATGGTCGGTGATGATCAGTTTCCCCAGACCGAGTTTTTTCGCGCGGGCATACAAGTCTTCCCCTTTGGAGAGGGAATCCGGGGACGCGATGCTGTGAACGTGAAAGTCCGCTTTTATAAAATCACTCATAAAACTATATTATACAACGATATTCGCCGACAGGCGCGTCAGGGGGACAGGCAGGTGAAAGGGGACCGGTGCGGCCGGTATATGAATGTTGATTAAAAAAACAATTTTGTTTTTAAACAATGCTAATATTAATACAGTGATTCAGCAGTATGTGTACAGGGAGAAAGCATTATGGATATCAATGGAATCAGATTCAGCCAGAAAACCACGTTCGGAGCGCATTTGTACCGGAGAGAGGGTGAAATCGCGAAAATCATTTTTGAAAATGAAGATCTCGGCATACGGAAAATGATCATCGATGATTCCGGGTATATTTGCGGTTTTCCCGGGATAGCGCATCCGGATCTGGTATCAAAATATTCGAAGCGATATCTGGACGAACGTGTCCGGTTTCGCTCCGATATCAGGCTCCTTGATGATCACTACGCCTTTATCTGGCAGATCCAGCCGGATGGGCGGTACTGGGAAGACAGTGACGGCTTTGGCGGTTCATCTGATCCCGAAATAGACTTATATGCCCGCCTGGATGAAACAGGCACTTTTATTGAGCCGTTCCGTCTTTACTGTATTGAAAGCGAAAAGCTGTACGGAACTGATATCGAAGAGGAAATGGTGCGGATCCTTGATTCAAAGGAAGACCCTTATTCGGCTTTGCTCAGCCGGGTCCCGCAGATGGTTTCCGAAATGAGAAATTATATCAATATCCCTGAAAAAGGGACTGTCTCTTACAACATCCCCGGGACCGTCTTCCAGGCAACCCTTTCACTGAACGAAGAAAACAGCAAATGGTATGTGGAAGCAGGTATGACAAAGCGTTTCTCCGGAGTGAGCCGGGTCGGTTTCCTGCTGTTCGCTCCTTTGGAAGAGCAGAAGCAGTATTTGAATTCAAAGCTGGCAGAGGAAGAAGCTGAAAAGGAATTCCGGCATTTGTTCAGATATACAAGGGAATAGTCATTAGTCATTAGTCATTAGTCGTTGGTAGTTGGTGGTTGGTGGTTGATGGTTGAGGTGGTCAGAAAGGGGAGAATGAAGGATGTTTTATAAGGGTTGGGATGATAGTATAAAAATTCGGAGTCTGAACTCTGAACTCTGATTTTTTGTTATGCGGCGGATTTTGTTTACTCAGATCATAAAGGATGAGCAAAAGCGGGAAACGTTTGAAGCGCTGATCAGGCTGGCGTTTCCGGCGGTACTGCAGTATCTGCTGGGGTCATTGCTGCAGTATATCGATACTGCCATGGTGGGGCACCTGGGGGAGGCGGCTACAGCCGCCGTCAGTACCAGCACCACAGTGAACTGGCTTGTCCATTCGCTGCCCTACGGATGCACGATTGGCCTGCTTTCCATGATATCGCAGGCTTACGGACGGGGCGACCGGGAGGAAATAAAACGCCTGTCGGCGCTCAGCTGTAAACTGACGGTCATCATGGGACTGCTGCTTACGCTTCTCTGTCTTGGGATATCCCCTTTTCTGCCGGCATGGATGCAGGCGGCGCCTGAGATCCGGGGGGACGCTTCGAAGTACTTTTTCACCATCAGCGCCCCCATGCTGTTCTTTGTTTCCGGAAACATCTTTGCCGCTGCCATGCAGGCGGTGAAGGACACGCGGACGCCGATGATCGTAAATCTCACCGCCAACGGTGTGAATGTCCTTCTGAACTATATCCTGATCTACAGGCTGGGTCTGGGTGTGACGGGAGCGGCTTACGCGACGGCGATCTCCACGGTGATCAGCGGAATTGGAATGTATATCGCTTTCCGCAGGAAGAAAGAACTTCAATTCGACCTCCGGGATCTCCGGCAAAATGATACGGAACTGTTCGGGAAGATCCTTCGTGTGGCACTGCCGGTGACAGGGACGAATGTCGTTTCCTGTATGGGATACGTCGTGTTCGCCGGAATGGTCAGCGGGATGGGCGTGACGGTCTTTGCCGCGCATTCGATCGCCGTTACCGCGGAGGAGATCTTCTATCTTGCCGGTTACGGGATCCGGACTGCCACTTCGGCCCTGATCGGCATCGCGATCGGGGAGTCGGACCGGAAAAAATTCATAGACTGCCGCGATGTCAGCCTGCTGCTCACTGTGTCCCTCATGTTGTTCAACGGGCTGATCCTGTTCCTGTGTGCCTACCCGCTGATGCGCTTCTTTACAAGCAGTGAAACCGTCGCACGGATGGGCGCGGAGGTCTTGAAGCTGGTGGCGTTCTCCGAACCGTTCTTCGGCCTGATGGTGGCATGGGAAGGGATCAGTTACGGTACGGGGAATACAAAGAGTGTTTTTATTATTGAAGCTCTCAGTATGTGGGGGGTACGGATCCTGTTCACCCGGCTGGTGATCCGGGCGGGATACGGACTGAACGCGGTGTGGTACTGCATGATCGCGGATAATATCACAAAAGCGGCTGCCCTGACGGTTTACGGGCTGCGAAATACAAATTTTGAAAAAAGGATCGGGAACCGGGACCCTGAACAATGATCAAACCGGAATGCCGGATCAAAAAACAGGGCTGCATGAAAAAAAGGCTTGCCTTTGATCCGGGTTTTTCCGTACTTTATCCTGATGCTTATGAACAGAAATTCTTCTCTGAAAAATGATTTTATCCGCGGCGCCGAAGTTGGCGATGCCTCCAGGCTGGCTGAGATCCTGGTCTTTTCCAAGCGGACACATTACCGGCGCATCTTCCATGATGATGCCTTTTCCTTTGGTGAGCTCCAGGTACTGCCCATCGCGCGGGATCTCATTGAACGTCCGGAAACGCTCCGGGAGATCCGGGTCTTCGATGACGGGTTTGTGAAAGGGCTGATCCATACCGTGGAAGATGAGATCGCTGAACTTTACGTTGATCCCTTTTTCGAGAGACAGGGGATCGGCTCCGCCCTGATGGCGGACGCGCTGGAAAGGATCCTCCATCCCCGGCTCTGGGTCCTGGAGGAAAACGAAAACGCGGTCCGTTTCTACCGCTCACAGGGCTTTGACCTGACCGGGGAACGCGTCCGGGAACCTGTCCCCGGGGATCCGGTTTATAAGGTCCGGATGGTCCACAGAACGCCCCGTGAGGACGTGTTCGGGAAGATCGTCCGGGTGAAGGTAGACCGGCCGCTCGGTTCCCGCCATCCAAAGTATCCGGACCTTGTCTATCCCGTCAATTACGGTTATGTTCCGGATGTTCCGGGGGGCGACGGAGAGGAACAGGATGTCTATATCCTCGGCGTCCGGGAAGCTCTGGACGAATTCACCGGACCCGTGACCGCGGTCATCCGGCGGAAAAATGACAGCGAGGACAAATGGGTGGCCGCTCCGGAAGGCATGCGGTTCAGCCCCGGGGAGATCCGGGAACAGACTGCTTTTGTCGAACGCTATTTTGATTCCGAGATCATATCCCCGATGTAAGGGCAGCTTCTGATACATCAGGTTGGTTAAATAAAGCAAGGGACGGTATGGCTGTCTGCTATACCGTCCCTTGTTTCGATATGATGTATATCTCCGTTTTCAGCGGAGAGAGAGGGATTCGAACCCACGTTGAGTTGCCCCAAACCTGTTTTCAAGACAGGCGCCTTAAACCACTCGGCCATCTCTCCGAACGAATTTTATTTTAGCATAAGAATCAATGCTGTGCAAGGTGAGATCGAAAAAAAAATTACCGCTTTTTTGGGGAAGCGGTAATTTTACGATAGGAAACATTCCCCGGATCGGGAGTGTTTCTGTCTGATATAAATCAGGTGAGCCGAACCTGTTTCCGGCACAGGCCGGATCCCGAAAAGACTCCCTGCGGCTCCGATCCTTTACAGGACAGCTGCCGCTCAGAAAAATCAAAGCACTATATATGAAGTAAGGTTTCACGGACCATCGGTTATTCAGCCGACAATGACGGCAATAAGGGACCGTCAGGACCACCGGGACAATAAGGGGCCGGTAACAACCACCGATATAGCTGCGGTAATGCTTCCGAATTTCAGGCCTCGGATCGGCCACCATTTTTTTCGTCCGGCAAATCCGCCGGATCAATGATCAATATTCTGTGATCATAATGAAATGATTGGTATCGCCTTGATTGAGAAAAAAAGTGGATTTGCTGTATGAGCTTTTCAAATTTCTGCTCGGGGATCATATCCGGGGGATAAAGCTGAAATATCATCTTTTCGGCCCGGGGAACTTCCTGTCTGCCGCCCGAAAGCGGCAGATCTCAGGAAAAAAGGATGTCTTACCTGATTTATTTAGTTGTCAAGGTTCTGTTCAGCCGGAATTTCGCTTTCCGGCATCTGACCCTGAATAAAGACAAATCTCATCATTCCGCCTCCCGGACGGACGGCAGGCTGAAATAAGCAGGTCCCTGTTTCTTTCTGATCCGGCTGCCGGATGAATTATTTCGGATCCGTCATGCCCGGACCGGAACGTTCCGATCATGGAGCGTTTTCAAGAAGCCTGTACGGGAATCGAACCCGTTTTCAATGATTTTTCTGTACCGGATTATATGAGGATCAAACCTTCATGATCCTGCCAGGACCTTTTATTGACCGCCCCGGTCATTTGAAGGTCTGCTCATTGAATTCCATTCAGGCTTTGAATAATGAAGACCGGTAAACGGTCTTCATTATTCAAGAAGAAAGAGAAAGGAAAAAAAATGAAGTTTACTCTATGAGGTTTTCAGTAACCTGTGCCGGAATTGCGCCCGCTGATCCTGCCGCAGGCGGGATCAGGGTTCGGATCCGTTATTCATCTTTACGGATGGATACCGGATGGGTAAACAGGCCGGCTTATCAGATTTGCCTTTATTCGGTTGTCAAGGTTCTTTTTCGGCCGGAATCTCACTTTCAGGTGTGTTTTCCGTTCGTTGTATATATAATACATTTTCTGCCGAAAAAGTTCCCGGAAAAAAAGTTGCGATGTCTTTTTGTTTTAAAATTCGTTCCCGGATCAGTTCGATGAAAGAATCCGGTTCCGTGACGCGGATAAAGGGACCGAAAGATAAGATGCGGATCACCATTTCCGTTTCATCCTGGCGGTCATAGCGGAGCGTTACCCGGTAATGCGTATCATCCAGTCGTTTGGTCTCCTTTTCCAGGTGGGAAAAATGGAAAAGGACCCGTTCCATGGCACCGCGGGTATCTTCCAGTTCAAAAGTAACGCTTGTCATATCCGCGGCACGGTAAGGATAATAATCACTGTCACTGACCGGCTCACACCGGGTGATACGGGCAAGATTGATCGTAAAGCGGTATGACGGGTTGGAGGCGATCAGCCGGAACCGGTCATCCTTTTCCGAATACTCCAGAAAATGAGGCGTGACCAGGGCTTCCCGGGGCTGTCCGTAGCGGCTCAGAAAGGAAATGGAAAGGTTTTTTTCTTCACGGAGCGCCTGTATGACCGTTCGGAAATGGGCGATATAATCCGGATCGCTGAAAGGGTCGCCGTTGGAATAGCGGTCGTAATAAACAAAGCTGTCCGGCTTAAAGAGCGGTTCCACATCATCCAGTCCGCTCGTATCCGGGTCAAAGAGCTGGATGCGGGGATCCAGCAGCATGGCCTTCATCCAGCGTTTTTCCAGCAGCGTCAGCGGCATGGAAGGTTCTTTCCGCAGCGATGTGGTCAGATCCTTATGGAGCAGGCGCCACCTTTCGCCCGGCAAACCGTCCGGGATCACCATCATGCTCTCCCCGAAGGCATACTTTTGAATGTATTGCCGGAGATTCTTCTGTGTCAGCGTTTTTGAGAATGACGCTTTCAGGATCGCCGCGGCAGCATTATAGTAGGCACTGAATATCTCATGAAAGAGGTTCATTCGTCCCTCCGTAGATCTTATCCATCGCGGCAAAATCCGTCCGGAATCTTTCAATCAGGGCGCTGTCGCTGCACTGCAGGTCCGTGATCCTCCCGATGAAAGTCCGCAGCCAGGGAACAAGTTCATTCGGGTCAAAGATGTCGGCTGAAAACTTCCAGTGGGTTTCATCCACCTGATCGACGGTGCCGCAGCGTTTTTCTCTCTTCAGCCGGTCAATAATGAATTTTTCATCCGGGTTTACCGCTACCGTCATTTCGATATGTTCGATCCGGTCAGACTGGTTCATGGAAATTCCCCAAATATGCGGGGATAAGTCCTTCATGAGCTGTTCAATTTCCGCGGGATCCGGATACACTTCCCGGATCTGCACCTTATCCATGCGGTCTATGCGGGAGAAACGGAACTGCCGGGTCTGAAATGACCAGGACAGCAGAAGCTGTCTCCCGTTCTGTGTGCTGACGTATATTCTCAGCGGCAGGATCTTTTCCATGTTTCTGTGTGATGTGATCACGATCAGCCTGTGTTCGTTAATTGCTGTCAGCAGATCGGAAAGCACCTCACTGTCCAGCGCGTTCAGGATGTAGTGATGCTTGAAGCGGAAAAAAGGGAATTTCACGCTCATCCGATCCTGAATATAGGCTCCGATGACGCCCAGCGGCGCGGTTTCGGAGAAAAACGCAGCCGCCGCGTCCCATGTTTCCACATCTGTTGTGACGGGGATGCGTTTGTATCTTGTCTCCCTGCCCTGTTTTTCGGTACTGACGAGCCCCAGTTCTGTGTATTCTTTCAGCTTTTTCCGTACCGTGGATTCATCGGGCTGATCCAGAGAGTCGAATTCATAGAGCCTGTCGACCAGCAGCCGCATGATCTCCGAGATGGGGAGCCCTTCTTCTTCGGATAAGATATCCAGAAGGAGAAAATGCAGTGAGATATCCAGATCCGTGAAAGTTTTCGCCCGGAAGGCCTGATACAGCGGATTTTCCGGGATCACCCGGCTGTCAACGGAAAGGAATACCCGTCTTCCGCTCTCATCCTGCCCGAAGGACATGTATTTCCCCAGCCAGCTTTCGATGCGGCGCCGTTCGTTGTCATATCCTCTCGCGCTTTTCTGGTCGTATTCATTCCTGTGACGGAAACCGTAAACGTAAAAAGAGCGAAGATATGCCCGGATCCGGTTGAAATCTTTGATCAGTTCACTGTAAGCCATGGATATATTATATAAGATTTTTCTACTATAAGAGCCCAGTTTGTATTTGCCTTCTGTTTGCGGAATGGAGTG
>DAIMGK010000049.1:12211-27800 GCA_036723985.1 Flexilinea sp. | reverse complement strand
GGAAATCAGGTGCGGAGCGAAGCTCGAGAGCCGAATCATAATTCAGCGCAGCGGTCCCTTACGGCTCCCGCTTTTGCAAACACACGAATACACGCTCCCGCACCTTGCGAAGCAAACTATCCCGCATGCGGAGGGTAAATACAAATTGAACTCTTATAGTAGTAAGATGGAAAAAGAGAGCAGTTAACAGGACGAAAGGGGACGGTTACGCGTCAGCGGAACTATCCCCGGAAGAAACTCACGATGAAAATGGCGCAGCGATATTATGAATAATGAATGGTTGACAGCGTGACCTTAGCGATCGTCATCTGTCAGCTGTCAATGAAGGAGTAAGTATGAAAGCTTTTATGGATAAAGATTTTCTGCTGGAAACAGAGACTGCGAAGCATCTGTTTCATGATTATGCCGAAAATATGCCGCTGGTGGACTATCACTGTCATATCAGCCCGCGGGAGATCTACGAAGACCGGCGGTTCAATAATCTGACCGAGGTCTGGCTTGGCGGCAGGATGCCGGACGGGAGCTATTTTGGCGATCATTACAAATGGCGTGTGATGCGTTCCAATGGCGTGAGTGAGGATTATGTGACCGGGGATAAGCCGGATTATGAACGTTTCCTGAAGTTCGTAGAAGCGCTGGAGATGGCAATCGGCAATCCGATGTATCACTGGTGCAACCTGGAACTGCATCAGTTCTTCGGTTATGACAAGCCGCTGATGCCGGAAAACGCCAAAGAGGTCTGGGATCTGTGCTGTGACAAACTCCGGAACGATCCGGATCTGACCGTCCGGGGCATTATCCGTAAGGCGAATGTAGCTATGATCGGTACTACCGATGATCCGGCTGATTCGCTGGAATGGCATAAGAAGATCGCCGCGGATCCAACCATCACGGTAAAGGTATGTCCTTCCTTCCGGCCGGATAAGGCGATCAACATCAATAAGGCCGGTTTTACTGAATATATCAAAAAGCTGGCTGCCAGCGTCGGCAAAGAGACCCTTGAGACTGCCGCGGATGTGATGGCTGCCCTGACCGAACGGCTGGAGTTTTTCGCTTCACTCGGATGCCGCGCTTCCGACCACGGCCTGGATTATATCCCGTTCCGCCCCGCGGACGCGGCGGAAGTCAATGCCATCTATCAGAAGGTGATGCAGGGCGGTGATGTCAGCACGGAAGAGGCTGAAAAATATCAGACCGCTGTGCTGATGCACCTCGGGAAGGAATATCACCGGCTGAATATCGCCATGCAGCTGCATTATTCCTGCAAACGCAACGCCAATGCCCGCATGTATAAACTTCTGGGCCCGGATACCGGTTACGATATGATCGCTCAGAATTCCTGCGGCGGTGACATCGCGGATCTGCTCTCCGCGCTGGATGAGACCGGTGAATGTCCGAAAACGATCCTGTATTCACTGAATTCCACGGATTTTGATCAGCTGGGTACGCTGCTTGGCTGCTTCCAATCCGATGAGACCATCGGCAAGATGCAGCTGGGTTCCGCCTGGTGGTTCCTGGATACCAAATCCGGCATGGAAGCACAGATGCGCTCCTTCGCCAATCTGAGCCTGCTGGGCAACTTTGTCGGCATGCTGACGGATTCCCGGTCCTTCCTTTCCTATGCCCGCCATGATTATTTCCGCCGCATCTTCTGCAATCTGGTGGGGAACTGGGTCGAAAACGGTGAATATCCCGACAATGACGCCAGCCTGAAAAAGATCGTGGAAGGCGTCTCCTACAAAAACGCCGAACGGTATTTTTGTCTGTAATAGTGTAGAGTGGCAAGGGTATAGGAAATAAGAAATAAGAAAGAAGAAATAAGAAATAAGAGACAGGGATCAGGGATCAGATCAGAGTTTTAGATATGTGGGACTGTCACCTCAGACTCAGAATTGAGTCGGATGTGACTGTCCCTTAATAACAGAGTTTAGGAAACAGGATACAGGGTTTAGTCATCGATCATTGCTGATATCTGATACTTTACACCTACATCCTACATCCTACATCCTACATTCTACATTCTACATCCTGACATCTAAACTCTAAACTCTGAACTCTATGCTCTGAACTCTGATCTTTAGGGAGAAAATAATGCTTCAAATCGGTATTCGGCTTCATGATGTAAACAGCGGGCTTAGTGATGAACTGCAGACGGTGGAAGCCCGGGCGGAGAAAGCCAGGGAAGAAGGCTTCTGCTGCGTCCATCTGGCTCCGCAGAAAGTGATGAAAGGCCTCAATTATGATCCCTCCGCCATGACGGAAGGTCTGGGGGCGTATTTCAAGCGTGTGTTCGGAAAGTATGATCTGGACATCGCGGTGCTGGGCTGTTATCTGAACCTGGCTTATCCGGATGAGAAAAAGCTGCGGGAGATCAAAGAAAAATATTACGGAAATATGCGTGTAGCTTCATTGTGCGGAGCCTCTATGGTGGGTACGGAAACCGGCTCTCCGAACGCGGAGTACAAGCTGGACCGCAATACCCATACCGAAGCGGCGCTGAAAGTCTTTACGCTCAATCTGGAAGATGTGGTGAGGGCTGCTGAGGATTACGGCGTAACTGTCGCGATCGAACCGGTCTGGAATCACATTGTCTATAACCCTGACCGGGCACTCAAAGTGCTCCGGAGCATCGGCAGCCATAATCTGCGCATAATCTTTGACCCGGTGAATCTGCTCTGCATGGAAAACGCCGATGACCGGGAGAACGTTTTTGCCGAAGCCATGGATAAACTGGGCGACCATATCGCCATGGTGCACATCAAAGATTTCGTCCGCCGTGACGGAAACCTGGTGAGCGTCGCCGCGGGTACCGGGGAGATGGATTACACCAATATCCTCCGTTTCCTGAAAGCCCGTAAACCTTATATCCAGGTCTCCCTCGAAAACACCTGCAACGACAATGCCGTCGCTTCAAAAGAACTTATCGAACGTATATACAGCGAAGTATAAGCCGCAGGGTCACTATCGAAATAAAAACAAAATAACAATTGCAGGAAGAAATATCAGACCGGCAGTAAAGAAAAGGTATGAAAGATAATCATAATTTGAAAAAATGGGCCATTATTATCGTGATCGATTTGGTCGTGTCTTGGGTATTGACGTACTGTGTGCGGAATGCCAAAATAAAAGGTGGCACGATTTATGATGTGTTCCTGTACACTTTTGCGGTTATTCTCTTTATATCCATTGTTATTGTCACTGATATTTCGCAATATAAATCCGCATTAACCGATGAAAAACCTCTTGGAAAAAATTCCCGGGAGATTCCGTTATGGGTTGAAGATGCCTGTAAAAAGTGGCTCCTTGTGAAAAAGAATAATGCAGAAAATATGGATAAATTCGTCACGATGGATGACCAAAGACACATTCCGGTTCCTGTCAAAGTTGAAGGGCAGGCTATTCATATCGGACTGATAGGGTATTCGATGTTTTATAATATTCAATCCCGTTATAATATTCAATCCCGGAGTCCTGAAACATCACTGTTTCAGTATTTCGGTAAGATCAGCCTTACAGAAAAAGAACCGTTTATCGATCTTTATGAGGATGGTGAATTGCGCTGCTCTTATTGTTTACAGACAGAAGGTGATGAGGATTTTTCAGGAAAATATTTTATTTTCGGTGTCAATCTTTATGTGCAGGGAGATCCGGCTGTACCGGTTTGTCAAATCGATGGCTTTATTTCCGATTCTGTGAAAAAGGAAATGACGGCTGATGATATCGGATACCGGATGGAAATCTGTTTTTTGCGGAGCGGCGCTGATGCGGAACAGCGTTATCAAATGAATCGGGGAAAAGATTTGACGTGGAAAGGTCTGAAGTATTTGAACAGGATCACCCCATCGAATGTCCGCCTGATCGGAGTCTGCCCGGAATGCGGAAAATCTTTTGCATTTCATAGTTATTCTGTCTACATGGCACAATGTGACGCTGCTTATTCTGACGACGGATTGGATGCTTGTGATATCGCTGCTCCGGAAATCAATAAAGACACCTGGGTATTTGAGGCGGACGGAAAGACTTTCCGATACTATAATTCATTCTGCTGTCCGCATTGCGGAGAGCCATACATAGATTACAAACATCATCCGGAAGATAAGAAATTCGGAATTCCGGCTTGTGTCCATATCGGACATGAACTGTATCATGCGGATGAACGGCCTGAAATGTCCTCCGCTGTTGTTACGGAGAGGGAGAATCAAAACAGACAGCCTGAAGAAAGGAAACCTGTGGAGAGCAATCGAGGGGAAATCGATGATTTTTCTTATATCAAGGAAATGACGCATCATATGTCCGGACCATGGCATCAGTATGATATATTGCTGGATACAACTGCTTATGGCTGGGTGACGATCATCGATTGGGCTGATTATGCGGCTCATTCTGATCTGGAGCATATCTCTACTGTCACAAAATCAGCATTCGGTTTTGAAGAGCAGGAACTTGTTTCGGAGTTTGAAGAACATCATAATAATATCAAAGAGATCCCGGAACTGGAAAACGAAGGCAGCAATTTCGCAATCGGAGGTATGAGCAAAACGCTGATGGCGCCTGTAAAAATTGTCTGGTTCAATCAGACAAAGGTGCTGCGTCTGTTTACGATTTCTGATGATAAAAAAACGATCGAACGTTATGCCGAAACATTGATCAGACGAACTTTCGGAACGCCGGATGCCATGAAATCGGCAAAGCCGCATATCAAGAATAATTAAGAACGCAGAAGAGGTGACAGCGGGTTTTCAGTCTTCTCAAACCCGCTGTCGATCAGACAGACGTCTCCGCTGTTCAGTTTTACCGGCCCCTCTTCGCCGGGATCGTGCGGAATCGTTTCTTTCAGAAACCTGTATTGGCTCATACATCAGTTATCCCGCATTTTTTGATGCGGGTAATTTTTTATTCCTGTAAATGCAATACCGAAGACAAATCATATAAAAAAATCTACCGATATTCGATAGTGACCATATTCTTTTTCTCAGCGGATCATGTTATGATAAAGATGCGGGGTGACAGAGAAAATGAATGATTATGACTTTGGCAATTTTCTTTATGAAAAGCGGAAAGCTGCCGGTTATTCGCAGAATGAACTGGCGGAAAAGCTTGGCGTGACCGGAAAAGCGGTTTCCAAATGGGAGACCGGTGCCGCAAAACCACGGACGAACACGCTCCGGTCTCTTTCTGCTTTGTTGAATATGTCTGTTGAGGAATTGCTGCAAAATCGTGAAAAGGAGAAGCATATGAAAATCAGTAAGATCGTGATCACCGGCGGACCCTGCGCGGGAAAAACCACCGCCATGAACTGGATCCAGAACGCCTTTACCAACCGGGGTTATATGGTACTTTTTATTCCGGAAACAGCCACGGAGCTGATCACCGCCGGTGTGGCTCCCTGGACCTGTTCCTCAAACGGGGAATTTCAGAAATGTCAGGTTCAGCTGCAGATCGAAAAGGAGAAGGTCTTTGAATTCGCAGCTCATTCGATGATAAGTGAAAAAGTGCTGATCGTCTGTGACCGCGGAGTCCCGGACAACAAGGCATATATGAATGATGCGGAATTCGCTGCTGTCCTGGCCCATGTGGGAAAGAATGAAATCGAACTGAGGGATGGATATGATGCTGTGTTCCATCTGGTTACGGCTGCGAAGGGTGCTGTGGAATTCTATACAACGGCCAACAACACCGCTCGGACGGAAACGCCGGAACAGGCTGCCGCGCTGGACGACAAACTGCTCTCCTCCTGGGCGGGGCATCCCCACCTGCGGATCATTGATAATTCCACCGGTTTTGAAGAAAAAATGAAACGTCTGCTTGGAGAGATCAGCTTCTTCCTCGGAGAACCGGAACCCTATGAGATCGAGCGCAAATTCCTTATCGAATATCCTGATCTGAAATATCTGGAATCTCTTCCGAACTGTACGAAGGTGGAGATCATCCAGACTTATCTGAAATCGGACGGAGATGAGGAAGTCCGTATCCGCCAGCGCGGGATCAATGGACATTATATGTACTATGAGACCCGAAAGAGGCCTGTAAACAGCATGAAGCGCATCGAGATCGAGAAACGCCTGACGCAGGAAGAGTATCTGGCCCGGCTGATGGATGCGGATCCGGAAAAGCGCCCGATCCGTAAAGACCGCTACTGCCTTGCGGACGGAAGTCAGTATTTTGAGATCGATATCTATCCATTCTGGAAGGATCAGGCGATCCTTGAGATCGAGCTCACCGATCCTGAAGAAGAAATACGTTTTCCCGAATTTCTCACGCTGATCCGGGAAGTTACGGATGATAAGAATTATAAAAATGCCGCGTTGGCAATGATATGAGAAAAACGATAAAAATCATCATTACCGGAAAGGGTGACAGATTAAAAATATTGAAATTCATCATAAATTTCTTCGCTGTTTGCATCCTTGTCATATTGATCAGCGCTCAAATTTTTATACGTAGTGACCGGATCATTGAAACTCTTTTTTATGTGATATTAAGTTATGGAGTTCTCTGCATAACAGTTTATTTTCTCATAAAAATTTTTTTACTGCTGAAGAAAATATATCGAAAGCGAAAAAATCAATATGAAAAGCCATCACTTAGGAAAGAATCAGAAGAACTCAGCGGAAATGATGATGCTGAAAAAGAACAAGGGCAAATCATCGAAGAAACAAACAAAATTGAGTATGAAGAGCAAAAAAGTCATATCATTTCCGAGATCGGGTTTAAAGGCAATTATGTTGAAAAACCCAAAGAATTGCCTGATAATAACAGCCGGGAGGAAATTCCCTTTAACAAAAGTGTTTTTGATGAAGGATCTGTTACGAATGGGATCTTTCTAAACCGGGAAATAATGGATCAGTTTCCCTCCCGCAAATATTTTGTTTTATTGTCAAACTATAGTGAGATATTCGATAGTGAATCGAAAACATTAACAATACATTATCGGATCGCTAAACTGATCTATTGCCATGAACAAGAATACTGGAATTCTCACGGTACCGGCAGGAATATCGAGAAATATGAATATAAAGTAACAGTTGAAAATGCTGTTCAGCTTCTTAATGAAAACAAGCCTAAAGGTTATGATACAGAGATCCAACGGCTTGAGATCCTGGGAACGATCCTTGATCAATTAAAAGATCAAGCCGGGCAAATATTTACGCGGTACTTCCCGGATGTCTGCTCTTTCAGCATCCTCCATGTTTCGGAACGTTCAACAGTATTTCTTGTGAAAGACAAAAAAGAGCATTCTACTGTGATCAAAGCGGAAATGATGTGCCATGGAGCGGTGGAAGACCTGAAACCCCTGCTTGATTATCTGAATGCTTCGGATTACTCCGGAAATCTTATGCCTGTTCTCGAATATGCTGTGATCCCATCGGATCCGGATACAGATATACTCTTGATTCGAATGCCATATTTAAGCACGGAACGGTCCGGAAGAATATCAGGGACAGATGCATCTAAATATATATTATTTGACAGCTGGACTCACGCATATGATTCCGCAGCGGCCTTAGCTGAGCTGTCATCACTTGGATATGTCCATCTGGATGTTAAACCCGAAAACATTTTTTATTCATATGAGGATGGCAGATGCAAGGTCATTCTTGGTGATATTAATTCTGTTAGAAAGCCGGAAAGTCAATATGCATATACCGTCCACTGCACATCCGGACTTATGTCTCCCGAACTTCGAATGCACGAGCCCTACAGTTTCAGTACCGATGTTTTTTCCTGGGGAATGACTCTTTTGCGTATATTTGTAAAAAAGGATCTTGATATGGATGAAATTGAAAGGATCACACTTGAAGAAATAACACAGTATGGGAATAAACATCAATACCGGTTGTCTGTGAAACAGAGGAACACTGATGATATTTTCAGTATTAATGAGAGTAGGCCAAAAAAAGAATTCCCCAAACTCTGGAATGTAGTTCTCAATGCGCTGAAGGAAGATCCTGCTGACCGGATAAAAGATGGCTCGAATTTACTGGATGAATTGGAAAGCATATTGTTGGATCCGTGATCAAATCAGAAGAGCGGAAAAAAGGTGCCCGCTGCGATAGCGTGTGAGTTTTCTAAAGAGCCTGATACCTGCTAAGCGAGGGTATGAGCAGGCGGAATCCACAGTGCGGTTTGTTCTGTACCATATCCCCCGGCTCCCGTTTCGTGGCTCAGCAGACGATTCATTCCGATAAAAAAATTCCGGCATGGCGAAGTTGTCAGAATTATCTTAATTGCCGGTGTAATCTTTTTTCCCCTTTCGAATATTCCGGTACGGATCAAATAACAACACAGGGAACCGGTATCCTGATGCCGCATTTCCGGCATAGGAGCCCGGTTCCCTGTGTTGTCTCGTTTCATACGTGACAGGGGCAATTGTACGGTAAAACCCCAGTTGGTCAATCAGATGCCGCCAGTATGACCCTGCGGTTGATGTAGCCGCCGTCAGAGGATTCATCCTCACAGGTGATCAGGACCATCGAATTCTCTTTAATATCACCGGCGATCCGGCTGAACCCGCCGGCAGGGATCTTCGCGTTCTTATAAACATGGTAAGTCTGCATCGTATCTCTGCTGTCCGTGACCATGAGTCTGTCTCCGGCTTCGAGTTCGCGTAAAAACGCGAATGGTCCGGCTTCTGTGGTGTTCAGGTGGTTATGCCCGGTCAGGATGGTGATGCCCTCCCCCGGAAGGCTGCTGCCTTCCAGCATACCGACAGAATCGCCAAGCCATTCCACCGGATATTCTCCATCGATGAAAGGCACCGTCACGATATCAGATTTCACATCCAGCGACGGGATCTGTAATGTCAGCCGGGTCGGATTGTATTCTACGCTCAGCGGCTGCGCGGAGAGTTTCTGCGGACGCAGCGCGGAAAAACCGGTTTTCGGCATTTTCTGTTCGAGGTCTTCATGCAGATAAAAATCGATACGGCTCGCGCGATGAGACGCGTAATAAGCAGGAAAAATGGAAAAGTCCAGGATCGGTTTTGTGAACGGGAATATGGTTCCGGTACCGTCATCCGTAGAAAGATTAAAATTATTCGAATTTCGCCTGTCAACGGTTTTCGTTGACATTCCCACAAGTATATTTTTGTATCCCTCGAGCGATTTACCGGGAAAAGCCTCCATGATCAGCGCCAACGCACCGCTGACGACCGGAGTGGCCATGGATGTGCCGGTCATGTAACCGTAAGAATTCGTGACAGGGTTTCCATCAGAATCCACCAGATACGATGACCAGATGTTTGACCCGGGAGCGAGAATATCAACAACAGGATTGTGATTGGAATAACAGGCAATGTAAGGTGTGTCCATGTCCGCAAGCGCACCAACCGTCAGGGTGTTTGACAGACAGCCCGGTAAAGCGACGGCATCATCAAAGAATTCGTTGCCGGCTGCCGCCACGGTAAGGATACCTGCTGCGTTCAGATCCTGAAAATATCCATATTCTTCGGCGCAATCATCCTCATCATCGCAATAATCAGTATATTGTCCGCTGCCAAGACTTAAATTCAGGATAGATATTGGTTTCCCTACCTTTTTCAGCTCATCCTGGATCTCCAGCAGCCAGTCATAAGCGGAAAAGAGATCATCATTGAACAACGTTGCCCCATATCCATCCGGGTTGTCTTCTGTAATATTTGCCGGAAAATAATATTCCGACTGGACTTGCACGGCGACGATCTTCGCATCCGGCGCCATACCATCCTTTCCCGCGGAGATCCCCGCCACATGAGATCCGTGATTGAACTCGTCCAGGTTCACGGCGCCGCCGGGAAAGGCAGAATATGTTTCGCCGTAATTTTCAACAGATCCGCCCTCACAGGCAGAGATCTCTTCCCAGTCGCAGCATTGTTCCGGGTCACATTCTTCGTCATCCTTATCACAGGGGACACAGCCCGGTATCGGTTGGCAGCGCCAGCTCCAGCTGAAACAGTTTTCGGCAATCACACGGCCGGCAAATTGTTCATGGCTGCTGTTCAGCCCTGTATCCGCGATGGCGATGGTGACCCCTTTGCCGGTAAAGCCCATATTGTGTATTTTGCTGACGGATGACAGCTCTTCCACATGGTCCCGGAGCATTGTGGTATTTGTGTCCTGACCGTCCTTGGGCTCTGAGAGAGAAGCACCTGTTTTCGGGAGCGGGTCAAAGATATAGATATCATGCCCTTTGAAGATCCGGATCAGGTCTTCATTGTCTTTGACAAAATCAAGGATCTGTGAAAGCGTCCCGTGCAGGCTGACCAGATGCAGATGCTTCATAGGATAAGCTCTGTTCATTCCCAACGCCAGTGCCCGTTCGCTTTCCGCATCTTCCGTTCCCGGTTTAACTTCTGCCATGACCGACATGGACTGGTCCTGAAGCTTATGGAGGGTTTCCTCAGTAAATGCAGACATTTCCATCAGATCGAGATACCGATTGATTTGTGACGCTTTGATCTTTGTCCGGTCTTCCGCGGATAATGTAAGAATGGACTTTCCTTCAGTCATCCCGGAAATGTCCTTTTCCTGAGTTCCGCTGACCGTGATCTCACAGACCGCGTAGGCTTCTTTATCAAAGCTTTCCGCCATGACCCGGACGGTTCCCGGGGTGAGGGCAGTCACAGTATTCGTGAGCTGGTTTACCGCGACGACCGTATTGTCGGTATTGAACCAGGACAGCCGGTTGATGGGCGGGTTTTCGGGTTCAAAACTCACCGAAAAGGTATATTTCTCCCCGGCTTCAAGCGTCAGGGACGTAACACCCAGGTCCACTTTTCTGATGGGCTGATAGGGATTTTCCGTGTTTTCCTTTGATATTTGCGCATAGCTTACTGCTGTCGAAAGTAAAATACAAAGGATTATTGACATGAAAATAACAATGAATTTTTTTGATGATTTTTTCACAGCCTCTCCTTTTCCCGTGAAATTACTATATTTATATAATACCATATGATACGGGTATGAATGCTTTATGTGTATAAACCTTCCTGATCGTCGTGAAGTTTCTCCCGTGACAATTTCCGGCAGCTCTCGGACATTTCTTCCATCTTATATGTGAAATAGGCTTCTTTGAGCTGCTGGCGGGCTGAGCGGTTTAATAAATACTGTGTACCGTCGATCATTTCACAATCCTGTGCGCTCCATTTTTTTACATGACGCATATGGATGGCGACACCTCGCTTGATGGTCAGAAAGTTTTTATCTAACTGCGGCTCGACTCTACTGAAGGGCATCCATATCGAATAAACAGAGCCGTTTTTCATGAAGATATTTGTCTTGTGATCGTTTGCTTCCACACGGACGATGTCATTCTGATTGAGCGTATAAATATCGCTGCCGATCCGGATCGTCAGCAAACTTTCCGGCAGATCGGAAAGATTCATCGTTTTGGCTCGTTTCACAGCCTCGGCGATATCTTCAGGATGCCAGGGTTTTACAAGATAGTGGATCGCTCGGACACTGAAAGCTTCTACAGCATGTGCGTCGCTGATAGTGAGGAATGCGGCCTGCGTTCCGGGTGAAATTTTCCGCATTTCTTTGATGAGCTCAACTCCGTTTTCCGCTTCGAGGTAGATGTCCATGAAGACAAGGTCATAACGATGTTGTTTTGCCGCGGTCAGGAATGCCTTCCCGGTTTCGAAGGTATCAATGACAACGTTGTCAACTATCCTGATCAGATCATCCCGCAGCGTTTCGATATCCTGCCTGTTGTCATCACAGATCGCGATCCTCAAATTCTGCCTCCCGGAAAAATAACAATGCTTTGTAAATTTTAACACAAACAAAAGTTGGATATGTCAGCTATTTCGCAGACGGTATGCTGTGATTTCGTAAGTGGTACTTCTGTAATTCTGTGAAATTTCGGGGATTTCTTTCTTTTTCTGTTGATTTTATATCGTTGGAATTGTATAATCATAGCATCGTCTGTGGAAAGGGATAAGCATATGTCAGCGGATTTTCTATTGCGTCATTTCATCGGCTTTGCGCTGCAGGTCCTGCCGGCGACGGTCATATTGCTTCTGCCGTTTGAGCGGGGGAAATACCGCTTTCCATACCGCCGGACATGGACGCTTTTTGGCGTTGTCATTTTGTTCCTGTGTGCCGTTTATTCGGTATCTGCACGGGCGGTGAACATCAGCAGACCGGACCCAATGGGCGCGGGTTTTTTGTTCGGCAATCTCTTCATGTGCCTGAGCATCGTTATCATGGCGTGCCTGTATTTCCTGCTGATCCGGGATCAGACCATGCGGAAAGCGTTTCAGTTTTTCAGTGTCGTATCTTTTTCCGCTATCCAGTATACGCTTGCCAATGTCCTCCTGAGTTTTTTCCCGCTGAAACCTGCTTCGCAGGCCGGACAAAGCTACGATATCAATACCTGCATCGCGTACGGATTGGTGACACTGGTCCTTTTTCCGCCGATAGCGGTTTTCTTCAAAACTTCCGTGCGTACTTATTTGAAAAACATGAACGCTGTCTCCGGCCGGGGTGAGTTCATTCTGCTGATCACGGTGACAGCTTTTTATCTCGCGCTGAATGCGCTGCTTTCCATGTTTTGGACGCAGTATCAGGAGAGTGCCCATACGAATCAGAGCTATTACATGCCTGTGATCATTTTATTGACCGCTCTGCTTTTTATCGTCTATTACAGTGTCATCAGACTGTCGAATTATCGGTTTGAGGAAGAAGAGCGGAAGCTTGAAGCGGCTGTTATGCGGGCAGACCATGAAAAGATTCGGATGAGCATGGAAGAGCAGCGTAAACGACTGCATGACACACGGCAGCTGCTGAATCATATGTCTGCCCTCGTTCAAAACAGCGGGCGGGATGAGCTTCTTGATTACATCGAACAAACAATGGACCATATCCATGTTACGGATGAACGTTTTTGTGCGGACAGCCGTATGAACGGGATCCTGCAGTATTATGCGGCCGCCGCCCGTGCGTCGGGGATCGCGTTCACGGTCCGGGCCTGCTGTACCGATCTTTCATCGATTCCCGAAATTGATCTGACTGTTTTGCTGGGGAATGTGTTGGAAAATGCTATCCATGCTGCCGGGGAATGGCAGGAAAAGCATGAGCCGGAACGGGCAGGCATATGGGTCACAGCTGACGATGGAGAGAACCTGCTGCGTATCCAGATCGAAAACAGCTGTGCTCAGGTCCTTTATGCCCCGCATGTCAGCACAGACGGGCAGGACAGTTTTCTTCCGGCAGATTCCTTCCTGAGTATCGGCGGAAGCGGGCAGGGCCTGAATCGCGTCAGTGCGATCGCTGCCAAATACGATGGGCTGGCTTCATTCTGTTATGACGGGAAGAACGAAATGTTTCTTACAAGGGTAACACTGATCATTCCGTGACCGCGGATCAGAAATTCCATCAGTTCAGTGCACTGTCTTTTTGGGCTTTTCGTCAATGGTCTTCCGTAATTTGAAAGTCTAAAACCTTTCCTTTGCCGTGGTTTATGATAAGATAAAAGTGTGGGAGAAGCCCGAAAGCTGCTTCGCAATATTCTCCCGCATTTCATAATGTCTCCCGCACCGGAAAACACAGGATCATGCGGTCCCGGCCCTCATTCCGCTCTCGGAGGGTAAATGAAATGTGTGGCTCTTATAGCAGGAAAACAGAAAAAATGAACACGAAATATTATGAGATAAACAGAAACGGAACCAATATCAGATGCAAAATGTACTTCGAAAAAGGTGAGCCTGTCCTGAATGCGGTGATCACCGGACACGGTTTCGGCGGACATAAGGATAACAAAGCTGTCGAGCGGTTCGCGGACCATGTATTGAAAAAGCATAAAGACACGGCGGTGATCGTATTTAATTGGCCCTGTCACGGGGATGACATACGGAAAAAACTGACGCTGGCGGATTGTGATGCGTATCTTGATGCAGTGATCAGGGATACCGCCGAAAAATATCCCTCAGCCGGTCTTTATGGCTATGCCACAAGTTTCGGCGGTTATCTGTTTCTGAAGTATATCCATGATCATGGGAGTCCGTTCCGAAAAACCGCGCTGCGCTGTCCGGCGGTCTATATGTATGATGTGCTGACGAAAGCCATCATGAAAAATGATGAATTGGACAGACTGCAGAAGGGAAAGGACGTGCCGGTGGGGTTTGACCGTAAGATCATGGTCAGTCAGGCATTTCTGGAAGAGCTGAAAAGTGAGGATATCCGGGCTTATGATTATCTTGACCATGCCGAAAATCTTTTGATCCTCCACGGGACAAAAGATGAAGTAGTCCCGTTTGCCGATTCACAAACCTTCGCGGATAACAACCTGATCGAATTCATCCCCGTTGAAAATGCCGATCACCGTTTCCAGAACCCTTCTTGTATGGATGAAGCCATCAAACAGATCCAGATGTTTTTTGCTCGGTGAGGTGAGACCACGGAAAACGCTGATCATTCTGACATGTTTTCAAATTTAAAAATTTCGCGTAGATATGATAACGTGTCGGTTTGCTCAGCGTTTCCCTCAGAACAATTCAAAAACCGTGTATTCATGTGAGAATTCATAACCGAGTTTTTCTGCCAGGCGGAGGGAATTCAGGTTCTGCGCATCCCAGCTTGGATACAGACCTTCTTCGAGGCACATAAGGATCAGCGACGCACAGGCTGCCGAGGCCAGTCCCTTTCTTCTTTCAGATTCGACGGTGTCCGTTTCGATCTCGATCCCTTCCCGATAACGGCTGTAAGATGAGGCGCCGGAAACAACAGCTCCGTCTTTCAGGATGACCACGCCGCGGCCCAGGCGCAGAAAGGTATCTTTGTCCCCGAAAACTGAAACAAAATCTTTTGCAGCCGGATTTTCCATGCAAAGGTCGTATAGTTTTCTGTCAATTCTTTTGCATTCATATCCGGACGGGAGCTCGTCCGCTATCTTACGCAAATTCTGTGTATCGAATTTGGTGTCTTTCCGCAAAGCGTATCTGGCGCGTTTCTCCGCGTTGGGGAAACATTCCCGGATCACTTTTTCCCATGCCTGGTTCCGCGGCGTCAGGATGGCAAAACCTTCCGGCCTGTTGAGGACCAGCTCCTTATCCGGTTTTCCCGCGAAAAATGAAAAGTCGCCAAGCCGTGCGCAGGCCGAGCCCGGGTTTTCCCTGTCAGTGACAAAAATCGTTCCCATGATCCCCTGCAGGCAGGACCGGATCATAGTTTCCTCCCATCCGCTGAAAATCGGTTCAACCTTCGCAGTATCTTCCAATTGATAAATCATTTTTATACCTTGGTAATGCGCCCATCCTGCTCATCAACATAACATGAATGATCCACAACCATCTGTCCCCGGTCCAGCAACTACTAACTATCAACTATCAACTATCAACTATCAACTATTGACTATTGACTATTGACTAACGACTATTAACCCATTCGACCCGCCCCGGGACCGGCGGTGTTTCGCGGAAGCGGGCGGTTTTATCCCGATCCGTGTCGTTCCATTTATCAAACCCGAGCGGTGAGATGTGGGGACCGTAAGTGCAGTTCTCGAAGACAGCCAGTCCGTGATCCCGCCAGGGCCGCGCAAGATAGATCGAGCCTTCCCCGACACCATCCTCACAGGTAAAGCGGCAATTCCTAAAAAGGAAACCTTCCTGCTG
>DAIMGK010000049.1:0-12201 GCA_036723985.1 Flexilinea sp. | reverse complement strand
GATGAAGATATATTTCGCGCCGCTCGAAGGCATTACAGGTTACATATTCCGCAACGCATACAACGGAATCTACGGCCACATAGACAAGTACTATGCGCCGTTCATCTCGCCGTCTGAAAAATGCGCGTTGACTCCCAAGGAGCGAACGGATCTCGCAGTCTTCAAACAGCGAATCACCGCAGCCGAAGATGAAATCGACAGTCCCTTCGATTCGACATTTCGTGTAGCGTTGTCGCATGTGTCCGCCTTTCAGAAGCTCATCCGGGTGAAAACCTTTGTACCGTTCGATCAGATCCGGCGGAAGGGGCCCGGAAAAGAGCGTGTCCTGGGTGGAACTGAGCAGACAGTGTTCCATAAAAAAATTATCCCCAAGGACGGAGAGGGCAACCTCCTGCCCCTTGACCTCCGGATGCAGCGCGTCATTGACGATCGCCAGATTTTCCATATGGACGTTATCCGCGCAGACGGCCATCGTCCAGGTACGGAACGTGTTGTATTCCCGTCCCTGTTCATCCCGTTTTTGCGCGTAGTCGTTGAAAATCAGAACGGTTTTATCCATCCCCGCGCCGACCAGCCGCAGTCCGGCTTGCCGGATCACTGTTTTCTGCCGGTAAACTCCCGGAGCGAGATAGATCACCGCGTTCTCCGGAGCGTTGTCAAATATTTCCTGCAGATCATATGCCGGATCTGCATACAGGGTCTCTGCCATAAGTTTGATTTCTCCATATATAAGCATGGGGAACAGAGCATTCCCATCGGTTGTGCTTTTTTCTTCTGTTGATTTTATCACATAGCCGAATCGGATATCCTGAATGTCAAAAAGTCTTTTTTGTGTATAAAGTAACACACTTTTACCATGTACGAAAAATACATCGGAGATGAAAATAAATATACATCCGGGAGAATTGTATCTGTGTACATTTAGAATTTTCCCGGATCGGAGAGGAAAACCGTGAACCGTCACCTGACCCTGAAGCAATACCGGAATATGGATCTGTTCTTCTTTGCGGTAATGCTCGTGATCTCCGAGTCACTGATCGTCAACGCGGCGGTCCGCTGGTTCCCGGATCAGCTTTACACCGTTTCGGTGTGCGCGGCCATCGTATCCATTGTGCTGATGCGGTGGGGGCCATGGGCAGCCATTCACGCGGTTCTCGGAGGAGCGGTTTACTGTTTTTGGGCGGGAGGTTCGCCGAAACAGTATCTGATCTACGGCCTGGGAAATCTCTTTTCCCTGATCTCCCTGCTCCTGTTCCGGTTCTTCGGAAAAGAGTGGATCCGGGAGAACGTACTGCTGACACTGCTGTTCGCGCTGTGTACGCAGCTGTTTATGCAGATGGGACGAGCCGTTGTTTCCTTTGTGATGGGGACTTCACCGCAAGCGGGGTTCAGCTTTGTCACGACCGATGCCCTCTCCGGACTTTTTACCATGGTGATCGTGTGGATCGCCGCCCGCCTTGACGGCGTGTTTGAAGACCAAATATCGTATCTCCTTCGTGTTCAGAAAGAACTCAAAGAAGAAAAGGGAGGATTCTAATGAAATCACAGGCAGCAGACTTCCTGATTTATGATGAAGCCACGCAAACCTATCGCGAAGATCCTGAACAGGCTGTTCGTGATGATGTGGAAAGACATTACTGGCTGCATGTGGGGCGGATGATCGTTAAGGACTGGCGTCTTTATATCATGCTGATCCCGATGCTGCTGGTTTTCCTGTTCTGGCGGTACTTCCCGATGTATGAATTGCTGGGCAGCTTTAAAGTCGCGGACAACGTGCTCCCTGTTTCCGAGCAGCTGTTTGCCGGCTTTTCCAATTTTAAGCTGCTGCTTGCCGGACAGGATACGGTTTCTTTGGAATTCTGGCGGGCGCTCCGCAATACCTTCGTCCTGAGCTTTTACGGACTGCTTTTCGGGTTCCCGATGCCGATCATCCTGGCGCTGTTCTTCAATGAGATCGGTTCAAATATCGCCCGCAGCTTTTATCAGGTACTCACTTATCTCCCCAAGTTCATGTCCACCGTCGTCATGACATCCCTGGTCGTGATGCTGGTGAAGCAGGGCGCGCAGACTTCCAACATGGGTATCATTTCCCAGATGCTTGTAGCTTTGAAGCTGATCCCATATGAGGTGGCCAACGCAGGCCTTCTGAACAATCCGGCCTATTTCCGTGCGATCTATGTGATCTCCGGTATCTGGGAAGGGGCCGGGTATGACTCCATCGTGTTCTTCGCGGCGATCATCGCGATCTCCCCGACCAGCTATGAAGCAGCCCAGATCGACGGCGCGAATAAATGGGCGCAGATGCGCTATGTGGTGCTTCCTTCCATCCTTTCCACCATCGTTATCATGCTCATCACCCGTATCGGTGGTTTGCTGAACATCGGGTATGAGAAAGTCATCCTGCTGTACAATTCCAACACATTTGTTACAGCCGATGTGGTCTCCACCTTCGCGAACCGGTACGGTCTGGAAGGCGCCTCCAAAGGGATCGCATCCGCGGCGGAAATGATGAACAACGTAATCGGGATGCTCCTGGTCATCGGCGCCAATACGATCGCCCGCAAAGCAGCAGATACTTCACTGTACTAAAAGAGGAGGCTGGAAATGAAAAGAAAACTGGAAACTTCCGAGCTGATCTTCAAGATCCTCAGCTATACCCTTTTGACGGTATTCGCTCTGGCCTGTCTCTATCCTTTCGTGTATGCGGTGTCCGCGTCCATCAGCAGCGCACATTCCGTTGATTACAATGAGATCGTACTGCTGCCCAAAGGGATCCAATTTGACGCGTTCAAGTATATGTTTTCCAACAACATGTTCTGGAATGCCTACTCCAACACGCTTTTCCTGACGTTTTACGGTACGGTCTGGTCGCTGATCTACTCCATCCTCGGGGCTTACGCGCTTTCCAAGAAACGTCTTCTTTTCCGTAAATTCTTCAATTTCTTCCTGGTATTTACCATGTGGTTCTCCGCCGGTATCGTCCCGCAGTACCTGAACTATCTGCAGACGAAGGCTGTTTTCAACGGTGTGGGGATCATGGACGACAAATGGCTGGTGGTCATCGCCATGGGCATGGCCGCGATGAACATCATCCTGCTCCGCAATGCTTTTGAAGGGGTCCCTTCCGAAATTGAAGAGGCTGCCATTGTTGACGGGGCAACGGAATTTCAGGTGCTTTCTACCGTTTATCTGCCGATGTGCAAATCCACGATCGCCACGGTCGCCCTGTTCTTCGCGATCTCCCGCTGGAACGGTTACTTCTGGGCACGTCAGATGATCTCCAACAGTTTTGAAAAACCGCTGCAGGTTTTCATCCGTGAACTGCTGGAACAGTACCGTGATCCGGAATTCATTGCCGGTTGGAACGCTGTATACGCTTCTGACTCAGTGATCTATGCGCTGATCGTCTGCTCCATCGTGCCGATCCTGGTGATCTATCCTTTCATCCAGAAGTATTTCGCCAAGGGCGTAAATGTCGGCGGTGTGAAGGAATAACAGACGTAATACCACAGGCATCAGATATAAATTTGTGAAAATCCGGGCATGCCCGGTTAGAAAAATAAGGAGAAACATATGAATAATCGCAAATCCATTCTTGTGCTCTTGCTCGCTTTCTGTCTGATGATGGTCAGCGTGGCTTCAGCTTCGGATGAGCTGCCCTACGCTGAAGGAACAGTTCTGCGCATGGCTACCGGTTACAACAGCGCGAAGACAGGTTTGTTCTTCGATGCCGAAACAGCCGGCGAAGGGATCACCCTTGCTGACGGTAAGACTTACAACTCCGGTGACCTGAAACCGACATGGGTTGCAGTCCAGGACATCCTTGGTATCGTTTTCGAAAACAAATACCAGGGCAACGGCGCTTCCGCTGAATTCGATTACTGGAAAGAACAGCTCGACCAGGTCGATATGCTGTCCGGTACCGCTTCCAAGCTGAGCGAATACGGTGAATCCGGCGCGATCGTCAACATCGCCGAATACCTCGATAGGATGCCCAACTTCAATGCGTACCTGGAAGCCAACCCGATCGTCCGCCTTTCCATCACCGGAAACGTTGACACCGGCGCGATCTACTTCAGCCCCTACTTCGATGGTGTGAACGATATCGAACGTATGCCGCTGATGCGTGTTGACTGGGTCCGGAAACTCCTGGACGGCGAAGGTGAATTCACCGCTGAAGCCTGCGGTTCCACCAAAGCCCCTGTTTATCAGCCGTATATGCCGACTGAAGGGAAAATTGATGTTGATGTCGTGACCCTCGACGGTACCGCTGTCGAAACCATCACCAAAGACTATGATGCAGCCGGCAACATCGTTGCCAATATGAATGCTGCCGGTGTGATGGATGGCGTCGCTGCTGTCAACATGCTCCGCAAGTACATTGACGAAGCCTACAACGGCTATTATGGCACCGAACGCTCCAACCTGTTCGTCGGCCAGAACGCTGCCTGGGACGCAGACGAACTCGTCGCCCTTGTCCGCTGTGTCATCTCCAACCCGCAGACCCTCAACGGTACCGATAAGGTCCAGGGTATCTTCACCCGTGAAGATGACAACAACCAGCGCCGTGTGGATATGTTCCGCTTCGCCGGTCACCTCTTCGGTGTCCGCGGTCTGGAATCCCGTCAGGATTACCTCTATGTCGGTGAAGATGGCGAACTGCATGACGCCCGTATCGAAGTTGCCACTTACGAAGCTCTCGAACGCATGCACGACATGGCTGAAGAAGGCCTGATCTCCGAAGCTTTCGTCAACAAAGAAGCTGAAAACTCCGGTACCTATCTGGAAAATGATCTCGGTTTCATGCACTATGACTACAACCAGACGCAGACCATCCTGAACGCCACCAAGCTGAATGAAGGCGAAAAATACATGGCTGTGATGTGCCCTGTCGCCCGCTGGTATGACGGTACCGATGACGATGGCGTTTATATGCGCTTCACCGAATCCTGGCGCTCTGTCAAGACCGATGGCTGGGGAATTTCCGTCCCCGGTGTAGCCGGCAATGAAGACAAACTGAATGCCGCTCTCTCCCTGATCGACTTCGCTTACAGCCCGGAAGGACAGATCCTGATGTCCTACGGTCCGGATGCCTTCATCAAGAAAAATGCTGACGGTTCTTATGTCACCTTCATGTTCAACGGCAAGGAAATGCCTGTGATCGCTGACGAGACCTATGCGGAACTCTGGGATAAAGCCAAGGGTAACTATACCAACTATGCCCGTATGTATCTGGGTTCCACCCTGAGCTTCGCGAAGAGCCAGGCGTTCGAATATCAGTGCACACATGAGGTCGGCCGCGAAGGCGCCGGTCATATCTCCACCGCTATCGGCCTCGGCACCATCAAGCATCCGGAACTGGCACTGACCGACAATCCGTGGTACACATCCGTGCCGACAGTCCTGCCGACCACCAAGGCTGACAACGACCTGATCAACACCTACACCGATCTGATCAACCAGTTCAACCAGCAGAAGGGTGATGACAAGGTCAATATTCTGGTCGACATCATCGCCAACGGCTTCACCTTCGAAGGCTTCTCTTCTCCGGAAGAAGCCGCGGAAACCGTAGCTGACACCTGGAACGGCGAGGCTTATCTCGACATCAAGGAATACGCCTGGGAAGATATCCAGGACTATTACGAATCTCTCTTCTGAGAGTATTGAAAAGAAAAACTGTGCCGGTATGGAAAACATACCGGCACAGAAAAAACACAATGCTGACCGCATTGAAACCCGCAGACAATAAATTTGATTGAAGTAACAGCGTGGAGGTCGTATGTATAAAAAACAAATAAAAATACAGAAAATCATATGTTTCCTGGTTCTGGCAGCCAGTGTGATCGTGTTTCTGTATTCGCTCGGGATCATGACAGATCTCTATGATTCGCTGTACTTTACGATCCGCAACCCGGAAAAACCCGAGCGGAACCCGGTCGCCGGATCGCTGATCTACTACGAAATGCAGCCCTTCAATAAACAGTTTCTGCATTTCGGGATCGGACTGATCCTTTGCGCGGTCCTGTTGTTTCTGACGAATACCAACAGCCGCAGAAGATACTATATCAGCAATATTCTTGCTGTGATCATCAATCTTGCCGCGAATGTTTATGTGGCTGTCTGGGCTCACGCGCAGATCGCGGCGTACAAAGCGCAGTACCTTCTGGTGGATTTTGAAGCCTTGAAAGAGTTCTCCCAGAAACGCCATACATACTACACGGAGTCGACTTTCTGGTTTGATGTCCACACAGCGGTATTCGCTTTCGCGATCATCGCCAATGTTCTGCTGGTCGCGAATATGATTTGGAAATTCCAGCTGATGAGAGAAGAAAAACAGTTGATTGAAGCCGGAAAGGGGGCAGCCGCATGAACGAAGAAGAATATATCCGCAAGGACCGGTTACGTTTTACAAAGAATACTCTGGCCTCCACACTTGCTATTGTGGCAATCGTTTTCGATGTACTGTATTTTTTGAATATATATAAATCTGATGTGAATCACAATGTAGGTAATTTCTATTACCAGATCCGCATCGGTGCGTCGATCATTCTGAACCTGCTGTTCATGCTTGCCGCTTTCCTTTCTTCTGAAGGGATCAAGAACTATAAAGCAGAGTACGGATATGTATTGGCAGTGCTGGGCGTTCTGCAGATCGTCCGCATTTTTATCCTGCCGATGCAGGCGCATGCCGCTGAAGTGACTGTTGGCGGTGTAACTTCCAAAGTGATGGAGACCGGTCAGTTTATCACGGTGATCATCTACTTGCTGCTTTCTGCCGCTGCTTGTTTTGCTTCGGCTTATATCGGGATCAAAAAGAGCAAAGAGCTGCAGGCGCATATCGCCTCCCTTGAGTTGAATGCCGCGTAACAGGAGGGAATGAAGATGGCAAATCTCAGCTTACAGCATATCGATAAGATTTATGACAACAAAGTCCAGGCCGTTTACGACTTCAACCTGGATGTGAAAGACGGTGAGTTTATCGTTCTGGTCGGTCCTTCCGGCTGCGGTAAAAGCACGACCCTGCGTATGGTTGCCGGGCTGGAAGACATTTCCAATGGGAAACTGCTGCTGGATGGCCGGGATATCACTTCCGCTCCGGCAAAAGACCGTGACATGGCGATGGTGTTTCAGAATTACGCGCTGTACGGTCATATGACGATTTATGAGAACATGGCTTTCTCGCTGACGCTGCGCAATGAAAACCCGAATGTGATCCATAAAAAGGTCCTTGCGGCAGCTGAGATACTCGGACTGACAGAACAGCTGAATAAAAAACCGAATCAGCTTTCCGGCGGTCAGCGACAGCGTGTGGCGATGGGGCGGTCCATCGTCAGAAATCCCAAACTGTTTCTGTTCGATGAGCCTTTGAGCAACCTGGATGCGAAACTGCGCGGTGCGACAAGACGGGAGATCATGCTGCTTCATAAACGCCTGGGTGCGACGATGATGTACGTTACCCATGACCAGACGGAAGCCCTGACCCTTGCGGACCGGATCGTCTGCATGTCCATGGGCCATGTTCAGCAGATCGGCACCCCGATCGAGCTCTATGATAATCCGGCGAACCTGTTTGTGGCGACCTTCATCGGCCTGCCTCCGATGAACATCTTCGATGTGAAAGTTGAGGATGGCTATCTGATCGGAAAAACCGCCCAGATCAGGCTGACAGAAGAAGAACGGGATAAGCTTTCCGGTTATGAAGGGCGGAAGGTCGTACTGGGTGTCCGCCCGGAAAATATTATTGAGGGTGACGAAGTCAAAGTGAAGGTCTTTGATAATGAAAACCTTGGCATGAACACGCTCGTCCACGGTTACATTGGGGAAGATGGCAAAGGCGCAAAAATCACGGCAAAGCTGCGGGGCTGGTGTAATTACAATAACGGCGATATAGCCGGTCTTGCCTTCACCCATAAACATTTCTTCGATGTTGACAGTCAGAACGCGATCTGAGGGGAGGATACAGCATGGAAAATCAGGCAAATAAAAGATCCGGATTCAGTGAATTCATTCGAAAAAGCATCGTTTCCCTGAAGCGAAAACCTGAGACCATCGCGATGGTCGTTCTTGTGATAGCGTTTCTGATCTATTCCCTGAATCTGACCTATATCTCCCATACCACCGCCAGGATCCAGGGCCAGGGTATGGGGCTGTACGGCTTTATCACGATGCTTCTTTCGCTGCTTTCTTTCGTTTGTTTTTCGAATTCCTTTCCCCGCCGGAAGAAACCGAATTACGCGATGCTGGCATTGATGTTTATCATGTTCGCGATCATTGTCTTCAGTGATATCAAATACCGCGGATTGATCAATAACGCGCTGACCCGTGCGGAAAATCCCATCGCGGCTGAGGATTACATCACAAAAGCAAGCAATGCGCTCAGCCTGCATATCATTGTGCTGATCATCGGTGCCGCGCTGGTCGCGCTCCGGCCGGTTTACGGCAAAATGCTCCGCGGCATCAAGACCTCGATTGAGATCGAGGAAAATGCCGGGATGGGAGCGATCGATATTTCCGGTGATGACTAAACCGGGAGAAAAATCGCAGAGTTGATCGGGAGGCCGGACAGGCCTCCCTTTTTCTGATAAAAAGCGGATCATGGCAAAAAATAAAAATAACAAAAAAAATGAAGAGGAAAGAAAGACCGCGCAGGATTATTATCGGCTGCACAGTGACGCGGTCAATGACCTGATCAACGCGAATGAGGAGAATTCTCCTGTAGTCTCGGAGGAGGAACTGCGGAAATACCGTTCCGGATCAAAGATCAGGATCAGTGAAACCTTCAAAGCGCTGATGGTGAAATACTGGTTTAACGGTTCGGCCTGCTTTTTCTTCTTTCTGGGGCTGGGGTATTATCTGAGGGACCAGCTGGATCAGCTTTTTGTTCTTGGTTTTGCCCTAGGGATCCTGACGGATATTCTGACGAACAATGTTCTGCGCTTCATCGCCAGGCCAAAAGGGATTAATGATCGCTGGATGATGTTCCCGCAAAAGCGCCTGTCTTCTCTGTTTCTCAACGTCATCTATGCCTATGTTGTTCTGTTGTTTGTCTATATGTTCTATAATTTGATCAATACCATTTTGGCAAAATACGGAAAACCGGTCCTGAGTGTTGAACCTTTATTATTCGCGTTGTTTTATCTCGGCTTTGACCTGCTGTTTATCAGTCTGAAACATCTGATGATCAGGATCATCAATGACGCGAAAAAGAGAGTAAATTAGTCAATAGTCAATAGTCATTAGTTGTTAGTCGATGGTTGGTGCTCCGCACTTTTTCATACGAATTTAGGAAGCGTATAGGGAGGTAAGAAATGTTTCAATTACGGTTTGTCAGTTCGAGTTCAGCCTGTTTTGAGCTTGATAATAAAATTCCATATTACGCGCCTGAAACCTATACGATTTTTCTCGATGGAAATGAGATCCGGGAAGGAAATACGAATGTGTTTTCCCTGTTCGGACTGAATTCCGATACTGAGTACAACGTGACTGTTCAGATGGGGGAGAAGTGCGAGTCGCTGATCTTCCGGACCCGCTCCGAACGATTTGCCATTAATGTCCGTGATTTCGGTGCGCAGGGCGATGGAATTCATGATGATACGAAGGCGATACGTGCCGCTTTGGATTTTCTTCCGGAAGGAGGCCGTCTTTATTTCCCGAAAGGGACCTATCTCACGTTTCCTCAGGCGATCCGCTCGCATATGACGATCGAATTCGCTGAAGGCGCTGTCCTTTTAGGCTCACCGGAACGTGCCAGATATCAGATCGTTCCGGGAGAAGTCCATGATGTGGAGGGCGGAGCGGATCTGATCTTCGGCGCTTTTGAAGGGGAGATCTGCGATATGTACCAGGCGCTGCTCAGCGCGGCTTACGCGGAAGACATTACCATCATCGGTCCCGGAACGGTGGACGGCAATGCCGGTGCCGGTGATTTCTGGACACATTTTAAAGAGTTCAAGACCGCACGGCCCCGTCTCTTTTTCTTCAGCCACTGCAAAGATATCCGCATCCATGGCATTCACGCGTGCAATTCGGCATCCTGGCAGTTTCATCCGTTTTTCTCCGATCATGTTTCTTTCTATGATGTCTTTATTTCCGCTCCGAAAGACAGCCCGAACACGGATGCCATCGACCCGGAATCCTGTAACTTCGTGAACATTATCGGATGCCGGTTCAGTGTCGGGGATGACTGCATCGCGATAAAATCCGGAAAGATCGGCCTTGGCATGCGCTTTAAGAAACCGGCTGACCATCATGTGATCCGCAACTGCCTGATGGATTTCGGGCATGGCGCGGTGACACTGGGCTCCGAATCCAGCGCGGGAATTCAGAACCTAACGGTGGAGCAGTGTTATTTCCGCGGTACGGACCGGGGGCTGCGGATCAAGACCCGCAGGGGACGGGGAGAACTGTGCAATATCAGCGGTGTGGCCTTCGACAATATCCGCATGGAAGGTGTCAAAACGCCGGTGGTCATCAATATGTGGTATAACTGCTGCGACCCGGACCGTTTCAGCGAGTATGTCTGGTCCCGGGAGCATCTGCCGGTGGATGAGCGGACCCCGCACCTGGGCAGCTTCCATTTTTATGATCTGGACTGCACCGGAGCGGAAGTCGCTGCCTGTTATATTGACGGGCTGCCGGAGATGCCCATCGATGAAGTATGCTTCAAAAATGTCAGGATCAGCTTCGCGGATGATGCCAAACCCGGGATCCCCGCGATGGAGAATTTCGCGGAAGAACGCTGTAAATTCGGGCTGTTCCTTGAAAATGTAAAAAAGATCAAAATTCAAAACGTTGCGCTAAAGGGCGTACAGGGTGACAGTGTGATCTCACCTCATCATGAAGAACTGATCATTGAAGATCTGAAGGTGGAATAATAATGGATCATTCTCAAATCGAAAATTATGTTTTGCAGCTTATCCGGGATTCCGATTCACAGAAGACCGCCTGGAATATGGAAAAATTTCGCGAAGGGCAGCCGGTCACCTGGAATTATATCGATGGCTGTATGATAACGGCACTGCTTTCGATGTCCGATATTACCGGGGACAGCAGATATTATGATTTTGCCGAATCCTTTATCAGTGATTTTATCTCGGATGACGGCACGATCCGTACCTATAACATGGAAAAATTCAGTCTTGATGATGTGAATGAGGGCCGTGTCCTTTTTGAGCTGTATAAGAAAACAGGCAAAGAAAAATATCGCCTGGCAGCGGAAAAACAGCGGGAACAGCTCCGCCGGCAGCCCCGTACCCGGGAAGGAAATTTCTGGCATAAAAAGATCTATCCGGATCAGGTCTGGCTGGACGGTATTTATATGGCCCAGCCGTTCCTGGCTTTATACGAAAAAAACTTCGGGACCGGTGATTATTCCGATACGGTCAGACAGATCGAGACGGTCCGCAAACGTATGTACGATGATAGCAAACATCTTTATTATCACGGATATGACGCGGAGAAAGTCATGTTCTGGGCGGATCCGGAGACCGGCTGTTCCAAAAATTTCTGGCTGCGTGCCCTCGGATGGTTTTCCGTGGCGATGGCTGACCTGCTTGAGATCATTCCGGATCAGGAACCTAAAAGCCGGCTCCTGCCGATTTTCAGGGAATTGATAGACGGCATTAAGGATTACGCTGATCCGGAAAGCGGGATGTATTATCAGGTGGTCGATCAGGGTGGCCGGGAAGGGAACTATCTGGAAACGAGCGGCAGCTGTATGATCGCCTACGCGATGATGAAAGGTGCCCGTCTGGGCATTCTGCCTTCGGAATATGCCGAACTGGGCAGGAAGACCTTCAACGGGATCGTTGACCGCTATTTATCTTTTACGGACGGCAGGATCAACCTTGGCGGCATTTGTCTTGTGGCGGGACTCGGCCCCGATAATAAAAGGTGGCGCGACGGATCTTATGAATATTACTTATCCGAACCGGTCGTGGAAAATGACGCGAAAGGTGTAGCTCCTTTTCTGTTATGCTATACAGAGATCATGCGGCTTCAGGATCCGAATAGTGGATCTTGACTTCATCCGGATCCAGCCGTTTGATGCCCTGCTGCTGTTCGCTTCTGTAAAAACTGGGCGCGATGCCATACCGTTTTTTGAACATGCGGGAGAAGTACAGCGGTTCATTAAATCCGCATTGCCGGGCTACATCAGCGATGTTGGCACTGTCATTATAGACTGAGGCGAGGTTTTCCGCG
>DAIMGK010000048.1:0-28102 GCA_036723985.1 Flexilinea sp. | reverse complement strand
CTGATGAACTCACCCCCGCCGATAAACGGGCTAACGGTTTTTCCGACCGCAGGGATGCCACCGTCGTGACCATCTGCGACGTTTACCTTCCCGAAGGTGAGAATTACAATGCCAAAAACTTCGTCTGGAAAGTCGCCGCCCGCCGCCTTTTCCGCAACCTGACCGCCGATAAACTTAAGCAGGCTATCTGCCGGGAAGTGGATTTCTGGAATCCGCTCAAGATCATCCTTGACCATTCCGGCCTCGGTTCCATGCTCAGCAGCTGCCTCAGTGACAAATACCCGCGGATCTGCTGCCCCTTCGATATTACCGCCGCGGCCAAGACGAAAATGGCGTGGGACTTCCTCGCCATGGTCAACAGCGGACACTGGCAGGAATACAAGTCCGACGAACTGAACGTGCTGACTTCCTCTTATGTCCCCGGCAAAGACCTTTGTGAGGCCCTCAACGATCCGCATCTGCTGCAGCAGATGTTCTTCCGGGAGCTCCGCGCCTGCCGCATGGAGCCCACGGGAAACGGCCAGACCGTCCGCTGGGGCGTCAAAGACGGGACCCGGGACCATGCCACCGGCCGCCTGATCCACGATGACCTGGTGATGTCCGCCGCCCTTTCCGTTTTCGAAGACGGCTCCCTCCCTCTTACACGGGACTTCTCCAAATGGGTTCCCCCCGCTGTCACCATCGATCCCGCCACCGGCCGACCGTATAAGAACTGGTGGTAGCAGGGATTAGAGTTTAGAGTTTCGAGTTCAGATGAGCTGGCGGGGGACGGTTACGCGAAGCGGAACTGTCACCGTTTCTCTCGTGCTCCGTTTCTTTCAGCCTGATCAGGGGGAAGACGGGTGGGACTGTCAGCAGGGACTCGGTATTGAGCCGGAGGTGAATATCCCTCATTTAATGAAAGAAAACAAATCCTGGGATGAAAGCGGCGAGGGGCAGGAAGGGAAATTATCATAATGATGACCGGGATGCTCATATATATTAAGGAAGAATAATGAACGCGGAAGAATGAAAAAAACAGGCGGTAAGTGGTAAGAAGTGGAATGCGGGATACAGAGGATGGGATGCGGAACGCGGGATGAAAGTCACAGGTGGTAAAAAGTGCAGCGAAAGCGGTATGTTGTGGTATGATGAATTTGGCTTCCGGTGCCGGCTGAAACCTGCCCGGGGCAGTTATCCTGCTCCCCGTCCCTGATCCCGGCTGACTGTCCTCATTTTCAATAATTTGTTTGCGGACTTCTTTCAATTATTGATTTTTACGGGGTACAATTAAAATAGTGTTCAAATGAAAAAGGTGACTGCCGCGAAAAGCGGGTGAATCGAAAAAAAGCGTGGATCCTTAAGCGGGGTATATGGGCGAAGCTCCTGCCCCGGATCATAAAAGGTGCGGAAATTGCCTCGGGCAAACACATGAATTTTCGTTCCGCGCCTGACGAAACATACGATCCCGCCTGCGGAAAAAAAGCTCTTATATCAGAGGTGAATATGACCGAGAACAAGCAAGGTATAAATGTCGAAATCGATGAGGATAATACCACACGGGCCGCTAATGACGTATTTGAGAAAGCGGAGCTGAAATTCCCCTGCGATTTCCCGATCTCAATTATGGGACTGAATGTGCCGGAATATAAAGAATCGATCTTTGCCATCCTGAAAAAACACGTTCCGGAGGTAACAGAAGACAGTCTGCGGACCTCATACAGCGCGAATAAGAAATACTGTTCGCTGAAGACGCGTTTTACAGCGCAGTCCCGGGAACAGATGGATGCGCTTTATCAGGAACTTACGTCCAACGAACTGGTGAAGTGGGTGCTGTAATGCCGACACTGCCTTCCAAAATCGACCGCAGGGATTTTCTCAAATATGTTGGCGCCGGATTGGGCACGCTGGCTTTTCGCCCTTTCTATCAGGAACCGGCTGAAGAACGTATCGTTACCGGCGGGACCGGGAAAGTCGTCCGGGTCGCGACGACCAATATCAGCGTTTACAAGGAACCATGGGATGAATCCAAAATTCTGTATCAGCGTTTCCGCAATGACCTGATGAATGTGTATTTTGAAGTGATCTCCGAACACGGGCCGGGATATAACCCGAAATGGTATCGGGTCTGGGGCGGATACGTTCATTCCGCCCATCTGCAGGTCGTTGAAACCCATATTAATGATGTGGATTATTCCGTCAACAGTACGCCTCTTCCGGGACGTCTGGCGGAGGTCACCGTTCCTTTTACCCAGTCCCGGATCAACCGTACCGGCAAGGAATGGCATGATGTGTTTATGCTCTATTACCAGTCCGTTCACTGGGTCGTCGGTGTGATCAACGGGCCGGACGGTCGTCCCTGGTACAGGATCAAAGATTCTACCTATGATTATGACACGCTGGACTATTATGTTCCCGCCGAACACATGCGCATCATTCCGTACGGCGAACTGTCTCCCATCACGCCGGAGATCCCGGTGGAAAACAAACGCATTGAAGTTTCGCTTGCAAGGCAGGAGGTCGTGGCTTATGAATACGATGAACCTGTGATGAAGCTGAAGGTTTCCACCGGCGTCCCCAGTAAAAAACGGGCGGGCGTGATCCCTACCTCAACGCCCGCGGGCAGGTATAACATCATGAACAAGGTCCCCTCGCATCATATGGGCGAGGGACAGCTGACGGCGGATCTGGAAGCATACGAATTCCCCGGCACACCCTGGTGCTGTTATTTCATCCCCGAGACCGGCGTCGCGTTCCATGGCTCGTACTGGCACGACAATTACGGTATGACCATGAGCCATGGCTGTGTCAATATGCCCTGCGATAAGGCCAAATGGTTGTTCCGCTGGGCAAAGCCGACAATATATAATGAAAATGAAATGAAGCGGGAAAATATCGGTTTCGGTACCGCGGTCATCGTGAGTTAGCCTGTTATCGGCGGATGGCAGGCTGTGAGCAAATGCGGATGTAATTTAGTGTACAGCCATCAGCAGCCCGTGTAAAGAAAAAAAACAGAAGGACATTTTTTTCAGTCCTTCTGTTTTTCAATTGTTATTACTGTTTCTTACTGTTCTGCAGGCTCAAAATCATCGCGGCCGTGCTTGCAGATCGGGCATTCGTAGTCCGCGGGGAGTTCCGGACCGTCGAAGGGTTCAAAGTAACCGCAGATCTTGCAGATAAAGCCCTTCTTCTTTTCGACCTTGACGCCCGGAACGTACTCAAAGGCATCCTTTCCGTGCTTGCACAGCGGGCAGATGTAGTCATCCGGCAGGTCATGCCCTTCATAGAAGTAACCGCAAACCGTGCAGCGCCAGCCTTCCTTCTGTTCCGCGGCAGGGGCCTTCTTGGGCTTGATATGGGCATGATAATAGGCATATGTCGCGCTGGGATCGTTTGAAAGGACCTTCGCCTCGGTAACATTGGCGATAAACAGGGTCGATTTGCCGAGATCGTAGGACGCGATCACTTCACAGCCGAAAACGGCGTTGGTGTGCTGCGGGATATAGCGGATCCCGTTGGCCAGCCGGTCATCGTAATCCACATCGGCGAATTTGTCCACGTCCCGCCCGGACTGGAAACCAAAGTGCTGGAACATGGCGAATGTGGCCTCTTCTGTCAGGACGGAGATGTTGAACTTTCCCGCCTTCTTGATCATATCGGCAGTGTAGTTCTTGTTGATCACGGAGACTGTGACGGTCTTGGGATCGCCGTCAGCAGCCTGTCCGGCAGAGTTGATGACGCAGCCGTAATCTTTCCCGTCGACCCGGGTCGTCAGGATCTCAAGGCCGTAGCTGAATTTGAAGAACGCGGTGGGATCCACGGACAATTCTGTTTTGGTAACCATCGCGGGTTCGGCACTGGCAGGAGCGGCAGCTTCCTTTTTATCATAGAGGTGCGGGTTGATGTCCAGCGCGATCGCGTCAGCCATGGCGTCCAGCTGATCCAGTGTTTCCGCTTTCGGTGAGGACTTGATGGTGATCGTGTCGGTGATGAATTCCGCGCCCGGGAGTTTGGAAAGGAGATCTTTCATCAGTTTGCCGCTCATCGGGCCCCAGGAACCGTTTTCCAGCAGGGCGATCTTGCGGTTCTTCAGGTTATGCGCGACGATATCATGCAGCAGGTTCTCCATGGTGACAAAGATCCCCGCGTTGTAGGTCGTCGCGGCGAATACCAGGTGGCTGTTGCGGAAGGCGCTTGCCACAATGAAGCTTGCCGGAATGACGGATGTGTCGAACATTTCCACCGGGATGCCGCGGTCTACCAGTTTGCCTGCCAGAATATTGGCCATGTTCTCGGTATGTCCGTAAACACTGGCATAAGCCAGGCAGACGCCCTTGACTTCCGGTGTATAGGTGCTCCACTGATTGTATTTTTCAAGGAAATCACCGAAGTGGCTGCGCCACACAAAGCCATGCAGCGGGCAGACGTAACTGATCTCGAGCTTCGCGGCTTTTTGCAGGATCATCTGCACCTGCTGGCCGTACTTCCCAACGATGTTGGTGTAATAGCGCCGGGCTTCATCCAGCCAGTCATGCATGAAGTCAACTTCATCCGCGAAGATGTGTCCGTTCAGCGCTCCGAATGTCCCGAAGGCGTCGGCTGTGAACAGGATCTTGTCTGTGAGGTCGTAGCTCATCATGACTTCCGGCCAGTGGACCATGGGCGCCATGACGAATGTCAGTACATGCTTCCCGACGGAAAGTGTGTCACCTTCCTTTACGACCTGGATCTTTCCTGTCATGTCATAATCAAAATACTGCGCGAGCATGGTTTTGATCTTGTCATTGCAGATGATGGCCGCTTCGGGATAACGGTAGATCAGGTCTTCGATGGTTGCCGCGTGATCCGGTTCCATATGGTGGATCACCAGGTAATCCAGCTTTCTGCCGTTCAGACCGTACGCAACGTTGTCGAAGAATGTGTGTGAGACGGCTTTGTCGACGGTATCGAAAAGAACAGTCTTTTCATCCAATAAGAGATAAGAATTATAGGATACTCCGTTCGGTACGCCGTAAACACCTTCAAAGCATGTCAGCCTTCGGTCATCGGCGCCGACCCAGAGTAAATCATTGAGAATTTGTTTTGTGCAGTGCATAATATTTTCCTCCCTGTCACTGATGATTTAATTGTATCGTAATTTTTCGTAAAATAGTATGTATTAATATCGGGAACAATAACCACAGTTTCGATTATTTGTGGTATAATGATTCACATATAGAAGGCTGATGATTGGAATGTTTGCAGAAAGTCATTATTTTTGACGCATTGTAAAAAATCTTGCAAAAATTTCAATTATTTGTTATTATGCACACTAATTGTTTGGGTATGGGGTATCCAAATAAAAAATAAAGGAGAATTTTGAAATGAAAAAAACAGCCTTTATCTTGTTGGCCCTTGTAATTATGCTGTTCGCAATCACTTCTGTCGCCTCCGCAGCTAGTTCCAAGTCCGATTACTATTCGGAAATCCGCGGTATCCTGGATCGCCTCGGTGCAGCGCTGGACAGCGGCGATAGATCTGCCGCTAATTCCGCCTTTGCCGATCTCCGCGCTTCAGTTTATGGTCTGGCTTCTCTGCTGACTTCTCTCGGTGAATATAATGACCACGTACAGAAGATCACCGAAAATGCCTCTCTTGCGATGGAAGATGCCATTAACTGGAAGACCTATCTTGGCTTTGCCTATGATGAACTGGATAAAGCTCTCGGCCAAAGCGGCGGGGAACCTGTACGGACTGCAGTATACCACAGCTGATCTGTTATTTTTCTGATAAGCAAAAATACCGGGTATTCACCCGGTTTTTTGTTATAGAATAAAGATACGTTTCGACAAGGACGATATTCTTTTTTCAAAAGACTGCTCCGAAATCGTTCCTTGCGGCGATGATCCTGGCAGTTTTAGTTTATAGGCTTTCGATTTGTACACGGCTGAAACTCTTTTCGGAGGTTGTAAGACGGTCGAATGTGACTGAATTTATATCTATACGGTTTGTTATACTCAGCAGAAAACAATGATAACTGTTCTAAACAGGTCCGGAACGCAGGTATATTTGCTGAAAGTCAAAAGTCATAATTTTGCAACATTATAAAAAAATATCTTGCAAAAATTTCGATTGTCTGGTAATATAATTACAAATTGTTTGGGTATGGGGTATCCAAATAAAAAAATAAAGGAGAATTTTGAGATGAAAAAAACAGCCTTTATCTTATTGGCCCTTGTAATGATGCTGTTCGCGATCACTTCCGTCGCCTCTGCAGCTAGTTCCAAGTCCGAATATTATTCGGAAATCGTTGGTATCCTGGATCGCCTCGGTGCGGCTCTGGGCAGTGGCAATGTCTCTGCCGCTAACTCCGCTTTTGCCGATCTCCGCGCTTCAGTTTATGGTCTGGGTGCTCTGCTGGCTGCTAACGGCGAGTATAATGTATTCGTTCAGCAGATCACTGATTATGCCTCTCAAGCAATGGGTGATTCCGTGAACTGGAAGACGCTGCTTGGCTTTGCCTATGATGCGTTGAATAAAGCTATCGGCGGTGGTGGCCCGAATCCTGTTCGGACTACAATCCACAGCTAATCTACTGATTTTCGATCAGCAAAAAACCGGGCTTTTGCCCGGTATTTTGTTTTTAAACAGGGATACATTTTGACAAAGATGATATCCTTTCCCCAAAAGGCTGCTCCGAGATCGTTTCTTGCGGTCATGATCCTGATCCGCGGGTTCATTTTAGCGGCTTCCGAATTGTACGCGGCGGAAATGCCTTTTGGGCGTTGCAGACGATCGAATGTGATTGAATTTGTTTCTATACGGTCTGTTATGCTCAGTTGCAAACAAGGTAACTTTTCAAAACAGGTCCGGAACGAGAAGATCCTGCCCCGCCAATGACCCGGCGAAGCCCGCTCTTTGCAGGCTTGCCCTGCTTAGGGAGACGATGGTTCTGCGCAGCTGAAAAAATGGTTCCGGGCAGCTGCTGATAATAGGTGCCTGCCGCAAGTCGCGTGTGAGTCATATAATGAGCTCGAATCTTATACGGAAGTATGGGAACGCAGCGCCCGGATATCGGCGCAGGAGAAGCTCGGGAGCCGCTCCATAATTTCACGCAGCGATTCCAAACGTCTTCCGCCTGGGAAAACATACAAATAATCGTTCCTTCATCTTGGAAAGCATGCGATACAGCTTGCGGAAGAATGTGAGCTTTTACAGCGGAAAACAGCCGGATCTGACAGATGAATTGTAACGATACTTTGTCAGAATTATAATGATCGGAGAAAACTGATGAAAGTTCCTTCTCTGTGGGCATGATTTTTGCATTTAATGATAATAATGTTTGAATATTTGGAATTTGAAAAAAACGGAAAATTAGATTATACTTATCGGTTGATATGAAAACGTCTGTAAAAATTCTATTCTTTCTGCTGGTTTTCGGAGTTGTTTACTCCTTCGCAGCTGCCCAGGATATAGTAAGGGAAACCCATACCTATGGCGTATGGGATTATGTTACAAATGAAAGCGGTATTACGCTGACAGCATGGGCGGGAGCCGGAAAAGAAATCGAAATTCCCGATTCGATTTATGGAATTCCTGTGACAATGTTGGCTGAATCATTATTTCGCAACAATTCTGTCGTCGAAAAAGTCTATATTCCGGATTCAGTAACTACTATTGGCCAATATGCTTTTCAAGGATGTACCTCTCTGCGGGATGTTCATCTTTCGAAAAGGCTGACTCATATAGAGCCGTATACATTCCGCTATTGTACAAGTCTTGAAAGCATTGAGTTCCCGGCAGATCTGAGCAATATCCAGTACAATTCTTTTCAGGGATGCATGCAATTGAGGGAGGTAGTTATACCTGATGCTGTGACATTATTGGGGGATTCTGCTTTCGCTGATTGCTCTTCTCTTGAAGATGTGACAATTTCCAAGAATCTGACCTATATCGGAGCAAATTGTTTTCGTGATACTCCCTGGCTTGCGAAACAGAATGAAGAAGAATTTGTTCTGATTGGTAATGTGATCCTTTATCGTTGGAATGGAACTGATTCAATTGTAGAGGTTCCCTATGGCGTAACATTTATTGCTGATGCGTTTACCGACAATATTGATGTTGAAACTGTTATGCTTCCGGCAACTGTCAGAAGAATAGGTACAGATGCTTTCCGGAACACTGTCAATCTGAAAACGATCGAGATTCCTGATACTGTTACAAGGATCGACAATTATGTATTCCGGGATTGCAGAAGCCTTCGGCAGATCGATTTGCCGAATAGTATTGAAATTTTGGGACGGGGCGTGTTTCAAGGCTGTGAAAAATTAACTAATTTTGAAATTCCGACGAAAGTAACAACAATTGGTACATATTTTCTGGCTGATTGTGAAAAATTGTCGTCTGTAGTTATTCCTTCAGCTGTTACATCGATTGATACGACTGCTTTTTCAGGTTCTCCACTGGTACAGCTGCGTGTGACTTATGATTCGGAAGGCGAGCGTTTTGCACAGGAGAATCTGCTTCCATATACATATTATCTCCAGCGGACGAAGGATTTTATATACAGCCGAAATGAAGATGGGATCCAAATTCTGAAATATATCGGGAATCTGTTTGAGGTGGAGATCCCCGCTGAAATCGACGGATTGCCTGTCAAAAGAATTAACACCGCCGCATTCCAGAACAGTCCTATACCAAGAAAGATCATTATTCCGGACAGTGTACTTACAATCGGAGATTGGGCGTTTTCATATATGGATTCTCTGACGGAAATAAAATTATCAAATGCTCTGACAGATCTTGGTGCGGATGCTTTCAACGGTTCGAAATTATTGAAATCAGTATCTCTTCCGGGCAGTTTGGAGAACATCGGTGTTGAACCGTTTGAAGGCTTGGAAGATGTTGTAATTTGTGCTGAAAGTAATTCCGGCACTTCGGAAATATTAAAAAGCATGGGATATATCGTTCAGGATCCCGGAGTGTGTGCAGGAAAAATCACACCTGCTGCTTCTCAGCCGGCAAGAATCAAAGAAGAATCTGATTCAACCGGACGATCAGAGAAAAGTGAAAGCGTCCCTGCTTCAGCACCCGAATCTGTATCGGCTGATGAATCTGCGGTGCTGCCGGCATCACAAAATGACAGCGTGGAAGTTTCAAATGTAAAAGAAACTGTTATACCTGCAGCGACAGAGGTCCCGACACAGACAAATACATATGTTCCGACTGCGACTGTTACAAATACTATGGTTCCAACATCAACAATGACGCCGGTCGAGACACATACTCCGACTGTAACAATGACGCCGGTTGAGACATTTACTCCGACTATGGCTGTGACTCAGACAGAGACTAATGTGCCTCTCCCGCGATATTTTGTTTATGTACCGAGAGATGTTGAAATTTTGACACCGGAATACCTGGATAATACCGCTTATGTCCTTACAGTCATTGTTCCGTCCACTGTCAAAGAAATTGATGAACGGATCATAAATGGCCATCAATTGACTATTGTTTCTTCACCCGGATCTGTTGCTGAAGAATTTGCACGGAAATGGGGATTGAAATTCCTGATAGAGGATTGGTTCGATCCCAGCCAGATTCCGATGGAGGGCGCGAAATGATAAAAAAAGTAACGATAGCACTTATTGTTTTGCTGTTGCTGGCCGGAATCTGGGCAGGCCTTTCCTATAAGGGAATTCTTCCGGGTTTTTCGGGCGGTGCCGCCAGGGGCAATAAAGAAGGGTGGAGTTATATTGTTGAAGATGATGCTGTCACACTGACGAAGTATAATGGCAGAAATTCGACTCCTGAAATTCCGGCGGAACTTGAAGGTTTACCCGTCCGGGCATTGGGAGATGAGGTTTTTGCGCAAAACAAACGTATCAGTTCTGTAACGGTTCCTGATTCAGTCATAAATATGGGAAATGGTGTCTTTGAAAATTGTACGGAACTTGCAGTCGTGACGCTCTCTTCAAATATTGAAAGAATTCCTGCACGGCTTTTTGCCGGATGCAGTGCCTTAAAGGCTATTCAGATCCCGGATGGAGTTATATCCATTGGAAATTCCGCTTTCAGCGGCTGTTCAGGCCTGGGCTTTGTCGAGATACCGGATACTGTTACAGCCATTGCATCTGAAGCTTTTCAGAATTGCAGCAACCTTTCTGAAATTTCAATTTCCAAAAATTTGAACAATCTGGGTTCTCATGCTTTCCAGGGAACACCATGGCTGTCGAAACAATCCGATGAATTCGTTACAATAGGCAACGGGATCCTTATAAAATACAATGGAATATCTGAATATGTGGAAGTTCCGCTGGGTGTGACTCAAATCACTGATGCTTTTGAAGATAATATATTCCCATTGGAGATACTTTTACCGGATAGTTTGACGTCTATTGGAGGACGTGCCTTCTCAGGCGCGAGGGCCCTGGAAATAATCAACATTCCGGAACGTGTTCGAAGCATAGGTGAATCCGCATTTCGGGGATGCGGACACCTGATGTCAATTGATTTGCCTGACAGTCTCAGAACGATCGGCGCTTCAGCATTTCAGAGCTGTTCAGGGCTGAACAGACTTCTTCTTCCGGAAGGTATAACAAATCTTCCCTCTCTTGCTTTCGCAAACTGTGAAAAATTACGTATGCTTCAGATTCCCCAATCTGTCGAAACCATAGCTGACAATATTATCAGTTATTCCGGTATTACTGATCTGCGTGTTTATAAGGGTTCGATCGGCGAAGAGTTCGCTGTTCGGAATGGTTATCCGTATAGTTATATGCAGCAGTCCAGTGAGGACTTCGTTTTTCAACAAACGGATGCAGGCGTCCAGGCCGTGTTGTATACCGGTAATATTTATGATGTTGTTGTTCCGGGATATTTTAACGGTGAACCGGTGACTACTTTAAGTGACATTTTGTTTCAGCATAATTATATAGTTCGTTCTGTAGAACTTCCGGAATCGATCAGCGTTATTCCTGCATATTGTTTCGCTGATATGAGCGAACTTCGATCCGTAAAACTTCCTGAAGGTCTCATAAGTATCAGCACAGGGGCATTTATGAGTGATCCGATGCTGAGTAATCTGGTGATTCCTGGCACCGTCGCGGATATTTCTGATGATGCGTTTATTGGTTGTCCAAGTCTGGTAATATATGCTCCGGTTGATTCGTATGCGTATGAATGGGCTTCACAAAGAGGCTTTCGTGTAAAGGATAATAGCTCTGTAAACAGCCAGAATTTTGAATTTGTTCAGCCGTTTGGTCAGGTTCTTGTCGCTGATTATTTAGGTAACGAAACAACGCCGGAACTTCCCAAAACAAATGAATATGCTGATATCGTTCGAGGGATTGCTGATGAAGCTTTCCGTGGAAAAAGTTATACATCAATAACTATTCCTGATGGTTATGAGACTATTGGATCAAAAAGCTTTGCTGATAATTCTGTTCCATTGGAAATTTCAATTCCGCGGTCTGTCACATTGATCGGTGATGATTGTTTTGAAGGAACAGAAACAACGATCTGGGGTTATAACGGATCTTATGCTGAAGATTATGCCAGAAGTCATAAAATAAAGTTTCTGGTAATATATGAATGGGAATTTGACTAAAAGTTACCGGTAATTAGAATATAAACGAGATAATGATCATGATATGCTGATTTGAATTATCTCGATCAAAAAAGATGACCGCCGAAATCGGCGTATGAGTCATAAAAAGAGTCCGAATTCATAAGCGGGGTCATGGGACGCGAAGTTCCTCCCCCGAATCTTAACAGGCGCCGAACATGTTTTGGAAACAATCCCGGTTGATCGTTCCCGTGCCTTACGGAGCTTACGGACCCGCTTACAGAATAAAGAGTACTCTTATAGCAGAGGAGAATGCGGATGCAAGAAGAAGAATATGTAACTATTGATTTCCAGGAGATTTTCAATCTCTTGATGCAGAAGATCGTCTGGATCGTATTGTGTTCAGTGATCTGTGGAATAGCAGGCTTTATCGTTAACTGGTTTGTTTATAAACCTATCTATCAGGCAACTGCAATGATCATTGTAAATACTCGTGAAGAACAGAATGTAGTAGTAACAAATGATCAAATCAATTCCGCGAAACAACTTGTGAATACATATGAAGTGATCTTGAAATCTGATACCGTTGTTGATCAGGTAATAAGTTCACTGGTCGGACGTGGTTTAATTTCGCCGGGCAGTATCGGTACCGGTGGGATGAAGCGGAAAATTTCTGTTTCTGCGGTAAATAATACTCAGGTTATGAGAATTTCTGCTACAGATACAAATCCTGATTTAGCGTTGGCAATAGTTGACGAAATTCTTACGATCGCACCAAGTATTATTATTCGGACTGTAAAAGCAGGTTCCGTTGAAGTCGTTTCTATGCCTAAGGCCGGTAAAGAACCGATATCCCCGAAAAAAATGCGTAACTTGGCATTATGTTTATTCGGTGGTGCAGCAGCGGCAGCCGCTTTTTTCATTCTGAAAGAATTCCTTGATAATACGATTAAGACAGATGATGATATCCGTAAAAAATTGGATATGCCTGTCCTGGGTGTAATTCCCCGGACGCGTGAAAATGATTTGAGTAAATCATCAGGCGAAAAAGAAAGCAAACATAGAATTAAAGAAAAGAAGGCAGAATAAAATGGCAAAAAAAGATAATAATAAAGATCGAGGTTTTATTTCGGTAAATAATCCGAATGCGCCATGGAATTATGTGGAAGCCTATAAATCTCTGCGTACGAATCTGAGCTTTGTTTCATTGGATAAACAATACCGGAAGATTTTGATAACAAGTTCAATTCCTAAAGAAGGAAAATCCGGTTTGGCAATTAACCTGGGAATTTCACTGGCGGAAAATGGAAGTAAAGTTCTTCTGATGGATTGTGACCTGCGAAAGCCCATGCTTCATAAATATATGCAGTTACCTCATTCCAAAGGCCTGACAAATATAATTACCGGTGATTTGCTGGAAAATGTGATTCAACATATACCTCAATTCGGCTTCGATTTTTTGGACGCCGGTGTGACTCCGCCAAATCCGGTTGAATTACTGGGGTCTAAAGTTATGAAAGAATTCATTTCTGATTTGGGAAATAAATACGACTACATTATTTTTGATACCCCGCCGGTTGGAATCGTAACCGATGCAGCTGTTTTGAGTATGATAACTGACGGTGTTATTTTCGTTGTTCGTCAAAAATATGCTGCGCTTGACCAGATCCGTCTCGCAAAAGGAAATCTGGACTCCGTAAAGGCAGATATTATCGGGACAGTCCTGAATGACTATGACACAGCGGGTACAGCGAAAAAGGGCGGATATTACTATAATTACTCTTATAATTATTCATATAAAAACTGATGTTTACTGTTGATATACACAGCCATATTTTGCCGGGAATTGATGACGGTGCCGCAGATCCTGATGTTTCTATGGATTTACTTCGGGAAGAATCGGCTCAGGGGTTAAAGCATATTGTTTTAACCCCGCATTTTCATCCCCGGGATGAAGAAATAGGCGAATTGCTGCGGCGAAGATCAATAGCATATGAACAGTTGAAACAAAAGATTGCCGGAAGTGAGTTGGAAGATCAATTCGATATTCGTCTGGCCGCAGAAATCAGATATAGTCCCAGAATGACAGAAATGCGTGATCTTGAGAAATTACGCATTTCTGGAACCAATGTGCTGCTTATAGAGTTTTCCTTTACCCATTATCCTGAATTTGTAAGGGACGTTTTTTACAGGCTGCAGCTGCAGGGTTTTACTATTTTGATCGCACACATTGAACGTTATTCATGGCTTCGTCAGGACACGGAATTACTTTATGATTTAGTATGTTCGGGGGCATATGCTCAGGTTAATGCGGAAAGCATAGTTGGCGATAGGGATTATAGTTCCTATATACGGAAAATGTTCAATTGCGGCCTCGTTCATGTTGTGGGAAGTGATACTCATGATATGGAAAAGCGGCCTCCCCGTATGAAAGCTGCCGCTGGCGCGCTTACGACAGATCCGGGTCCTGATTCGGTAAGTTATATGAACAGAATTGCTGAAGGATTGTTGGCCGGCCAGGCTCCATATACAGAACAGCCATCAATGCCTAAAAAGAGTTTTTGGGATCGGTTCCGCCGATGAATTGTTCAAAATTTCGGCGATTTTACTCTCTGTTATCTTTCCTTTTTCCCTTTGTCAGCCTTTGTTTATATTTTATATGGAAGGAAATTGCTCCTTTTGGAAATAATACCTTTCTGATTCATGATATGAATGCACAGTACGTTGATTTTTACGCATATCTGCGGACTGTAATTCAAGGGGAGAATGATTTTCTTTATAGTTTGAGCCGTGGCCTGGGAGGCTCTTTTCCTGTTTTTTTTGCATATTATCTGATATGTCCTCTTAATGTTATCCCTTTGCTCTTCCCGGATGCGATGATGCCTGTCGGTATCACATTGGAAATGCTTTTCCTATTTGGTTTTACCGGATTGAGTTGTTTCGTTTGCCTCAAAAAACATGTTCCGGATGTATCCCCTCTGATTTTAATTTATTTATCAACAGCTTACAGCCTTTCCGCCTGGATGTTGCTGAATGCGGAAAATTTTCAGTTTATTCAGGAAGCTGTGATCCTGCCGCTGCTTGTCATTTCGCTGGAAAATTTAAAACAAAATAAAAAAATGCTGCCGGCTGTGCTGCTGCTTACGGCAGCACTGGTTTTAAATTTTTATATCGGTGCTATGATCTGGTTGTTTTCTGCATTATGGTTATTTGTCCCGGATCGTGAAAAGAAAAATTGGCGTTATATCTTTGTTTTTATTGCTGCACTTTTCCTTACTTCTCCGATCTGGGTTTCGACTCTGCTTCAAATGGGGAGTACTATCAAGCAGATGGATCCATATTGGTATGAACCCGGTTTCAATTTCAAACTAATTGATTTATTGAAAAAATTCTTACCGGGACAATTCGATGCCATACAGTTCCAGGACGCGGGTTTGCCTGCAGTCTATTGCGGTTTACTTACATTAGTTATGGTATTGTACTGGATCTTTGAAGGTGAATATTCTCCGGATAAAAATCACCATCTGATTATTTTGGTGATCATGTTTATCTCATTAATATTTCGCCCTCTCACAATGATTTGGCAGGGTTTCAGCCAGCCGCATTGGTGGCCATACAGGTTCTCATTTCTTTTGATTTTCCTTTTGATATTGTGTGCTTCAGAAAGCCGCCTTCGGATACCATTAATTCTTTTGATACCTTGTTTTGTCGGGCTGTTATTCAATCTTGACAAAACTTTTTCGGTTAAATTACTTTGGGCTGAACCACTTAATGAATATGCGGATGCTGTACAAGAGAAAAAGGCCGTGATCGATAGTCTGAAAGAAAATAATCGGGAACTGTTTCGTATTGGCGATATTTCCCCCCGTTCCGATAATGACGCAATGCATTTTTCCTACAACGGAATAACAGGTTTTGATTCTCTTGCTGATCGCCGCGTAATGGAATTCTTATCCGCATTGGGTTTCATTCAAGAGAGATATACAGTTCGGTATGGGTTGGGAAATACAGTTTTTGCGAATGAATTGTTGGGCGTGCGTTATGTATTGGGAAAGGATAATTCTCTGTCAGAAAGGAAATCTTCTGGACTTGCATTTTGGATCGGACCGGAGACGGATATGACTTTGCCGGACTTCGCTGACGCTGTAAATTTTCAAAATAGTCTTGCGAAGTCACTGGGTATGGAATCCGTAATAATTAAAGCCATTGATGCAGTGGAAACTGAATTGTTTAATATCGAATGTACTGAGGAATTCTGTTGGAAACCGGATATTTCCGAGGATGGTGTATTTCGTTATAAAATGCAGATCCCCGGTGATGGGATCCTGTATGCTATGCCTGAATCACCGGTAATAATTGGCGAAATGGCATTTCATATCGGCGATAAAACCGTTTCATTGTCTGAAAAAGATGTCTTTCTTCCATTAACTTCAGTGCATGGCAGTGAGGATATATCTATCGATGTGGTTGTATCAGATTCGTTGATGGAAATTCCAAAACTGAAATTCGGTTTGGAGGATGATGATACTGTATTAGACTTTTTCGCTGAACATATAGATGGGATTTTCGTTGAAAAAATCAAAAGTTCTCAAATACGGATAACTTTTCCGCGGACTATGGAAAAAAAGTTGCTTGCGATCATGCTTCCTTATGATAAGAAATGGCACGCGGTAAGTAACAAGGAAAACATAATAACAATGCCTTTATGGGAAACTTTTTTGGCAGCGGAAATTCCTGCCGAAACATCGGAAATAATACTTTCTTATCGTTGATCCTATGAATGTATGTTGGAATTTGATAGCGCATCGGTAAGGAATACAAACGTTTTTTTCTCCGGATATGTGTTATAGACTTTTTCCCTGTCTGCGGTAAAAACAGACAGGCACCGGTGATGAATATCTGCTCGGATCAGACAGACTGGATTATTCCGGATGACAAAGTATAAGCTCTCAAAAAGGCAATCTCTGATAAAGTATTGGAATTTTTTTATTAGTTTCTTAAACAAGATTTATAGAAATGAGGCATTCGTAATAATAAATACCGGATGAAATATGGATTGAAGTCAGGATACGAAATTATTTGTTTTCATATCGTTTGCGAAAAATGAGAATTGAATAAAAAAATGATATATAATAATTTTGTTATGAATTTTTAAAGATTCGGTCATTCTGAATTTGTTATGGTTGTTTAGAAGTAGATGTTATTTGACACTCATTTGGTATAATTTATTTATCAAATCACTAATATTGACTTTAAATGTAATATGAGGAGAGATGCTATGAAGAAATATATTTCCGTATTGATGTTTCTGTTGATTCTTGTTTTTTTCACTATCGCATGTGCTCAGGATTCTGATCCGGAGGCATTTACTTTTGGAGATTGGGAAGCAATTAATAATGATAATGGCCTGACACTTACGGCATATCATGGAGCATCAGATGAGTTGGAAATTCCGGCTGCTTTTGACGATAAGAAGGTTACACAGATAGGCAAAGAACTGTTTAAGAATAATACAACGATTCGGAAGGTAAATATTCCTGACAGTGTAACTGTAATCGATAACGGCGCTTTTTCTGGCTGTACAGCCTTGGAAGAAGTCCATTTACCGTCATTACTGAAAAAAATCAACAACAGTGTATTCCGATATTGCATAAATCTTGAAAGGATCGATATTCCGTTTACTGTCACAATTGTTGATGCATTAGCATTTGCCGATTGTCTCAAATTGAAGGAAGCGGTTTTGCTTTCTGTGACAACGCTTGGCGAATCGGCTTTCGATAATTGTTCATCACTTTCGTCCGTGATAGTTTCGAGAAAATTGACCTCGGTAGGGGTAAATGTATTTCGGGACACCGAATGGTTGAATTCGCAGACGGATGAATTTGTTTTTATAGGAAATGATATTTTGATTAAATGGAACGGATCCGGATCTATTGTTGAAGTTCCATATGGTACTACTGTAATCACAGGCGCGTTTGAAGGCAAAATTCAGATCGAAGAAGTTCGGCTTCCTGAAACGATAAGAATGATAGGACAATATGCTTTTCGTGATGCGTCAAATTTGAGAAGTGTTAATATTCCCCCATATGTCGAAAGAATAGCTTATGGAGCTTTTCAAAACTGTGGCAGTCTGACGACGGTAAATCTTCCTGTTACGATTAAGGACATTGCCGGGAGTGCTTTTCGAAATTGCACCCATCTTACCAGATTCACATTCCCTCCTCAAATTACCACGATTAATGCTAATGTTTTAGCTAATTGCCCGGCACTGACGGAAGTTCTGATTCCGAGGTCAGTCAAAACGATCAATGAAAATGCTTTTGCTAATTCACCTTCTGTTCATCTCCAGGTCTCGTATGATTCTGAAGCGGAACGTTTCGCGGTGGAGCATGATATTCCTTACAGCTATGAAATGCAGGAATCCGGTGATTTTCTCTACACAATGGCTGAAGACGGAATAAAAATCGTTCGTTATCTTGGACGAATGCCCGATGTGGAAATCCCGGCTGAAATTGACGGCATTCGTGTTACTGGAGTCAGCACAGCAGCATTTCAAAGCAATAACCGTGTAAAAAGGATCATCGTCCCGTTAGGTGTGAAAGAAATCGGTGATTGGGCTTTTTCCTATATGGATTCTTTGGAATATGTTCAATTACCTACAACATTAACTACGCTTGGTTCTAATTCATTCTCCGGAACAGGATCAATTGAGCAAATCCGGCTGCCTGAAGGTATACAGATGATTGGTATCTCACCGTTTGATACAAATGGAAATACGACCCTTTGTGCGGGGGAAAATTCTATAACAGCCGAATTGCTTCGTGCGATGGGGTATCAGGTCCAACCGGAAAATATGTGCTCTGATGATTTGACAATGACGGAGCTTTGGGGGAAATTTAATAATTCAGATACTTGTGATTGTGATTGTAATGGCGGTTCTGGAGAAATTGGTTATTCAGGATCAACAAACGCCAATTATTTGGATTATCAGATTATTCGTGTTCCGAATGGTATCTCTAGTTTGACAAAAGATCTGCTCGATAATTCAAAGAAAAATGTTTTGATAATTGTTCCTTCCAGTGTTACTTCGATCAGTGATGAAATTGTAAATGAACATTCAGTTATTATCGTTGGAGAGGCCGGTAGTGTTGCGGAAAGCTTTGCAAGAGCACATGACCTTCGTTTCCTCGTCTGGGTCAAGGCATGGCTGGATCTTAGTTGATTTATGATCATGGTCACGAAATTAATTAGAGATGATAAGGAGGTATTTGTGAAACAGGAATCGTTTCTGCCAATCCGATTTTATTGTCTGTCCCTGATCATTCTGGTTTGTATGATGGTATTTTCTACGAGTGCTGCTATAGCAGATGAATCAGGCCGAGATGCATTTGATAAACTGTTAAATAAGCTTTATGAAGACGGTAATATTCCAAGCATGAACGGAACAGTCATTTCATATGACACTTATGTTGATGACTTGGCTGAGATGGGATTTTATCAATTGACTCCGCTTGGAGAATCAGAGCGGTTTGTTATTTCCGTGCATATTTCATGGACATCAGCAACTAAAACACCTAATCCTATGAATTCGGGCTGTGGTTTGTTTTTTCAATCGGAGTATGGTACATCTAACCACTTAATGGTTTCGCTTCGTATGGATGGTGGATTGTATTTCTCCGGCTCGAGATATAATAAACCATTATCCTTCGTTAGAAGACCTTACATTGTAGCTGGACCTGAAGGAGAGGCAGATTTTGTGCTAATTTCTAACGGTGAGCACATGAAGCTGTTTATTGATGGCGAAGAGGTTATAACCAAAGATGATTTGCCTGTTATGGGTAATGTTTTTGGATTAGCAGTTCTTTCGGGAACTAACAAGGATTTTGGAATTCGTTGTACTGGTAATGATATGTTTGTTTATACCTGGTGAAACAATTGCCTTGTTTCGATAAACAATTCTAAAATGATATGCCGGCAATACGAATAATATTGCCGGTTTTTCTGAAATATTAATGAACCGGGAAGTAGTACATGCTTCATTCATACAGAACATCTTGATGATCTGATGAAGGACTTTGATGAAATAATATAATATTAAAAAATATCGAAGAACCCTTTCAGACATGGTTATCGTATATAATGATTATTGGGAAGTTTTTTACGTTAATGAAAAACAAGCCATTTTTACAAGTAGATTTTACATCAGGAGATTTGCCATGAATAAGTTCCTCTTTTTACTATTGATAGTTGCGTTAATTTCAAGCTTTGGGCCATGTATTGCACAGGAACCGGAATCAGAGCTTGATATGGATATCAATACTTATGAGGATTGGGATTATATAGAAAACGAAACCGGCTGGACGCTGATAGCTTATCATGGAACGGAAAAAAATATTGCAATTCCTTCATTGATAAATGAAAAACCCGTAACAGAATTGGATAAAAACCTTTTGGCCAGTTTTATGAATTTTGAAGAGGTTTACATTCCGGAAGGTATTATTGTAAGAGGAAATGGAATCTTACCTGAAGAAGAAGAACCTGAGATCACTGAACCGGACGAGGATAGTGAACCGGAAATTTTTACGTTTGAGAACTGGAGCTATCAGGAAAACCAAACAGGATTGACATTGATAGATTATCTGGGTGATGAAAGAGAAATAGTCATACCTGATAGGATCAATGATAAGCCTGTGACTGAACTGGGAAAAGAACTTTTCATAAACTGTATGTATCTTGAGAAGGTTTACATTCCGGATAGTGTCGCTGTCATCGGTGCCAGCGCATTTTTTGGATGTGCTTCACTTAAAGAGATCAGAATATCTCCTTATGTAAAAAAAATAGAATCCAGTGTTTTTCGGTATTGTATATCACTTGAACAGGTTGAATTGCCATTCGCTTTGACCGTTATTGGAGCTTATGCTTTTTCTGATTGTATTCGCTTGAAGTCAATCGTCATCCCGCCAAAAGTAACATCGGTGGGGGAATCTGCGTTTGATAACTGTCAGATGCTTTCCAGTCTGAATCTTTCCCGAAAAGTTACCGGTCTCGGAGGTAATGCGTTTCGGGATACGGCGTGGCTGAATAATCAGACGGATGAATTTGTCTTTGTCGGGAGAGGAATCCTGATCAAATGGAACGGAACCGGGTCCAGCGTGAATGTGCCATATGGTACTACCATGATCGTTGATGCGTTTGCGGGAAAATATGATCTTGAAAATGTCGTGATCCCGCCATCTGTGAAGCGGATCGGACAGTATGCTTTCAAAAATGCTGTAAATTTGAAGCATATTGACATACCTGCCTTTACGACCAGAATCGATGGCAACGCTTTTGAGGGATGCCGCAGTTTGACTGAGATCGAACTGCCGAACACGATCACTATATTGGGAGCTTCCGCGTTTCAGTACTGTGAAAGCCTGACAAAATTTGAGATCCCGCGCAAAGTAACTTCGATCCCGGCCCGATTGTTGGGGGATTGTCATAACCTGACAGAGGTATCGATACCGGAAACCGTGACAAAAATCAATGCACAGTCATTTGCCGGATCGCTCAAAGTCCATCTTAATGTTGTGTTTGATTCGGAAGGACAGCGTTTCGCGGAAGAGAATGGGATCCCATACAGCACCTTCTATCAAAAAACGGATGATTTCGTTTATTCCCGGAAAGAAGATGGGATGGAGATAGCAAAATACATAGGAAATTTGTATGATGTCGAGGTCCCTGCGGAAATTGATGGCGTTGCTGTGACACGGATCGGAACAGGCGCTTTCCAGAACAATATCAACGTACGGCGTGTTATATTGCCGATGACGATTAAATCCATCAGCGACTGGGCTTTTGCCTATATGGATTCCCTGGAGTATATAAAAATTCCGTTCAGTCTGAATCAACTGGGGGCTAATGTATTTACGGGGGATGGATCTCTCAAGGAGATCATGATACCCAAGGGCGTGTTTGAGATCGGGATCGATCCCATTGATCGCGGACGTGATACTGTTATCTGTGTCACGAGCGATACTGAGAGCGAGCGTTTGATGCAGGAAATGGGCTATGAGATCTATCCGGAGAATTTCTGCACTGTTGATGAAGAAAAGCTTGCCAATTGGGCGGAACTGAATAACTCCGGGATCCTAGGGGTAACGAACAATATACAGCAGCCGCTGAAAGATTTTGTGGGTTTTGATATTATCCGGATCCCTGATGACATCACATATCTGACTGCAGATATGCTGTCGAACACGGGGAACAAAGTTGTTCTGATCATTCCTTCGGGAATTGAGGCAATTGATGCGTCGATCCTGCGGGGAAAATACGTTGTGATCATAGGTGAATCAGGAAGTTCGGCTGAAGTTTTTGCAAGAACCTACAACCTTGTTTTCCTTGTAAATACAGGGGTGCCATTGTACTGATTAAAGTCTGCCGATTACCTGACAGATAACAATATTGCCGCCGGCAGGATGACGAAAGCTGTCCTGCCGGCGGCAGTGTTTTGAAAACACAGCGAAACATGAGACGCCTGCCGTGTGCGGGTATGATCATCCATACGTAACCGGGGAGCGGGCGAGAACCGTCCCTCCGGGTAAAAAGGCAGCGATAAAGGCCAGGTAGATGAAAAAGGCGGGGACAGTTCCCTTCGGCTCTATACAGAGCCTGCGGAAACCGTCCCCAATCAGCCTGCGGAAACTGTCCCAAGCCAGCCTGCGGAAAATGCTGAAGACCAGTCTGCGGAAACCGTGAACGGTATGGTGTGGTTCCGGTTATGTCGCGCTGCCCTCGAACTGGGTCATATAAAGCTTGTAGTAACTGCCGCCTTTCGCCAGCAATTCCTCGTGCGTACCGGTCTCAATGATGTGGCCTTGTTCCATAACGACGATCTGATCCGCGTCACGGATGGTCGAAAGGCGATGGGCGATGATCAGGCTGGTGCGGTTGCGCATAAGTTCTACCATGGCATTCTGGATCTGCTGTTCGGTACGGGTATCTACCGAGGAAGTCGCCTCGTCCAGGATCAGGATGCTGGGGTAGCTGAGGAAAGCCCGCCCGATGGTCAGGAGCTGACGCTGGCCCTGGGAGAGATTGGCACCCGCGCCGGTCAGAACAGTGTCATACCCGTCGGGAAGGACTGCCACCACCTTGTCGCAGTTGGAGATCTCCGCCGCTTCGATCATCTTCTTGTCGGAAATGGTTTGATCGGCATATTTCAGGTTGTGGCGGACTGTGTCGGTGAACAGGACTGTATCCTGCAGAACGATACCCACGGCGTCGCGCAGCACGTCGCAGGAGATATCTTTGATGTTTACCCCGTCAACGGTGATACTGCCGCTGTCAATGTCGTAAAACCGCATGAGCAGGTTGACGACAGTCGTCTTACCGGAGCCTGTTGACCCGACCAGTGCGATCTTTTTGCCGGCTTCCACCCGGAGATTAAAGTCATAGATCACCTGTTTGCCGGGAACGTAGCTGAAATTAACGTTTTTGAACTCGATCAAGCCATCCGAAACAGTCAATGCCGCGTCACCGCTCTTATCTTCCCCGGGCGTATCCATGATTTCAAAGATGCGTTCCGCACCGGCGACCGCTGTCTGGATCTGTCCGTAAAGCTGCGCCAGTTCATTGATAGGTCTGGAAAACTGTTTGGAATAAATAATGAACGCGGAGATCACGCCAACGGAGATCATGCCTTTCAGCGCGAACCAGGCGCCGAAAGCCGCAACGATCACGAAGGAAAGGTTGTTGATCATGTTCATGAGCGGCCCCATGGCATTGCCGATCACATCGGCGATAATGCCGGTTTTGGTCAGCTCATCGCTGGCTTCATTAAACTCCGTAATGACTTCATCCTGCAGGTTATACGCCGTTACTGTCCTTACGGCTGAAACCTTTTCTTCGACGATCCCGTTCAGCTTCCCCAGAAGTTCCTGACGGCGGACGTAATATTTCTGCATGAGAGCCGTCATTCCCCGTGTGACAAGGATCGAGAGGATCACTGTCACGCAGGTCAGCAGGGTGAGCTGCACACTGAAGCTCAGCATCATGATGACCGTACCGATCAGCGTCAGTACGCCGGAGAACAGGGAAGAGAGACTGGACGAAATGACGTTGGAGACGTTTTCCGCGTCATTGGTCATCCGGCTCATGATATCGCCGTGGGAATGATTGTCCAGATAGGAGATGGGCAGGGATAATACCTTGCTGAAAAGTTCCCCGCGCAGCCGGTAGATCACACGCTGGGAAAGCCTTGCGGAGAGAAAGCCCTGCAGCAGGGTAGCGGCGCCGTCGATCAGGTAGACCATCAGCATCAGCCCCAGGATCCGCGGAATTGTATCAAACGCACCGTTCACGAGACCGTCGATGGCATTGGACTGAAGGCGCGGACCGATCACACTGGCTGACACGCCCAGGATGACTGTCAGCGTGAGTAATACGACATATTTCATCTCCGGCTTGAAAAAAGCGATGAGGCGCTCCAGTGTCTTTTTTCCTTCTTTCGGCTTTTCAACAGGGGCGCCCATTCCTGCCCGCCGGTTGCGGGAAAAGCCGCGCTCTGCGGTTGAGGATCGGATATTCCGGTTCATTGTTCATCCTCCTCTCTCAGCTGAGAATCATAGATCGCGCGGTATACAGGGCTTTTAGCGAGCAGTTCGGCGTGGGTACCGACAGCGGAAATGGTCCCGCCGTCCAGGACGACGATCCGATTGGCATTCCGTACGGATGCGATACGCTGCGCGATGATGATTTTTGTCATATTCGCATAGTCTTTGTTCAGCGCCTGATACAGCGCGGCTTCCGTCCGCAGGTCCAGCGCACTGGTGACGTCGTCCAGGATCAGAACTTCGGATTTTTTCAGTAAAGCGCGGGCGATCGCGACGCGCTGCCGCTGCCCGCCTGAAAGATTCATGCCCCGTTCGGCAACAGGAGTGTCATAGCCATCCGGCTGCTGGAGGATAAAAGCGTCCGCCTGAGCAGCCGCCGCAGCCGCCCGGATATCCTCTTCGGTGGCATCCGGGTTCCCCATAGCGATATTATCCCGGATCGTGGTGGAAAAGAATTCGGATTTCTGCAGACACATGGTGACTTTTTCCCGCAGTTCGGCAGGATCATAAGCGCGTACATCGACCCCGTCCACAAGCACCCTGCCTTCCGCCGGATCGTAGAAGCGCGGGATCATGTTTACGAGGGAGCTTTTGCCGCTGCCGGTGGCGCCGATGACCGCCAGGGTCTCGCCGGGGGCAATATCCAGGTTGATGTTGTGCAGAACATCAGCTCCGTTGTCCTTGTAAACGAAACGGACATTTTCAAACCGGACAGAACCTCTGCTGCCGTCCCCATCCGCGGGCAATGCTTCTTTCCGGATCTCCGACTTTGTATCGATCACCTCCTGCAGACGTTTGGCGGATGCCATCCCACGGGAAAGTGTCTGGAAGATCATGGCAAGCATCATCATTCCGTTGAGGATCTGGGAAATATAGGTAATGGCAGCCATTACGGAGCCGGGAGCGATGCTACCTTCCTGTACCTGGATCGATCCGACGTAGATGATCCCCACGATGGCGATGTTCAGTACGATATTCATCACCGGGCGCAGGAAAGAGAGGAGCATCTGGACATTGAACTGGGTGTTTACCAGATCGGTGTTGGCGTTTTCAAACCGCTGTTCCTCACTCTTTTCCTGGATAAAGGCTTTTACGACCCGGATGCCGATGACGTTCTCCTGGATAATGCTGTTGAGTTTATCCAGACTTTCCTGAAGGACCGTAAACAGCGGGTTGGTGCGCCATACGACAAAAATGATGTCGATGAGAATGAGGGGGAAAGCGCAGGCGACGATCACGCCGAAGCTCATATCCATGGAAAGCAGGGCTGCCGTCCCTCCCGCGAAAAACATCAGGCAGCGTACCAGCCCGCGGATGATCTGCACGATCAGCCGCTGCATCTGGGTAACGTCGTTGGTAATGCGGGTGATCAATGAGCCGGTGGAAAACTTGTCTGTCTGCTCGAAGGAAAAATGCATGATCCTTTCAAAGCATTCTTTGCGGATATCGTTCCCGCTGCCCTGCCCGGTCATATTGGAGAAAACAGCCGAAAGAAGTCCGCACAGGCCGCCGGCGATGACGATAAGGAGCATCTTTATGCCGGTCGACAGGATGATGGAAATATCCGATACACCTCCGTTGGAAATGCCGAGGATCCCTTCATCCACGATCTCAGCCATCATGCGCGGCTGGTAAAGGTCGACGTAGACTTCCGCGACCATAAATCCGGCTGCCAGCAGTGCCATGTGCCAGTATTTTTTCAGATAACGTAAAAGCAGCTTCAAGGCGCCGCCTCCTTTCTATTACGAGTTGAGTCAGCCGATGAGTCAGGTCAGCCTGTTCTGCTGACTCAGGCCTGAGTCAGCTAAAACAGGTCGATTACCTGAGACCGAATGACGAAAATGGTCACTGACCTTATGCCGCTGACCCCTGATCACCGGCCACTGATCACGTTTTATGCCGAAATATTGTATCGGTTTTTAATATTCAATTCAGTATAGATCCGTTTGCGGGCGGGGACCTGTTTGTTCATGATGGCGTCAAACAGGCAGCGGACGGAAGTTGTCCCCTGGAGAAACGGCTGCTGGTCGATCGTCGCGATAACCAGGCCGCTTTTCAGGTCCTCGATGACAGCCGGGACCTGGTCGAAGGAAAACACCCGCAGACGGTCTTCGCGGTTCAGCTCATGGATCGCCTGGAGGCCGCCGGTGGTCCCGCCGGTGACGAAATACAGCGTATCGATCTCTTCATTTTTCAGAAGCATCTGTTTGACTTCCCGGTACGATACATCTTCATCGTCTCCGGCTTCGATATATTTGCTGATGCGGATATTGGGATAATCGGCGAGAACACTTTCGCAGCCTTTTACGCGCATTTCGTGATAATAAAGCGCATGGGAGCTGGTGATGATCCCGAGATTCGAAGGCCCGTGTGTGGTCATACCGATGATCGCCCCGGCGGTCTGGCCGGAGCAATAGTAGTCGCAGCCCACATATGCCTGATAATTGACATCATCAATGTCCAGGTTGCAGCATACGATCTGTATCCCGCTCCGGACCATATCGTTCAAGGTATCCCGTACTTTCGTATGGCTTACCGGTGTGATGATCAGCCCGTCGATTTTTTCTTCCCGAAGTTTTTGCAGTTCCGTCAGCTGCAGGTCCGTGTCGTATCCGTGGATCATGCGGATCTCCATTTGGATCCCGAAGTCGAACAGGCTTTTGCTCGCGTCGTTGATCCCATCGAGCACCTTATCGAAGAACGGGTTGCCGAGGCTGTTGAGAAGAACACCGATCCGCAGCGGTTTGGCGTGGGTAGCGAGTGCCTTGGCGATGGTATTGGGTTTATAGCCTAATTCCGCCGCGATGGCTTTAATTTGTGCCGCGACTTCCGGATTTACGCCATCACGGTCATTCAGCGCACGGTCTACCGTACCGCGGGATACGTTTGCTGCTTTTGCGATGTCTTTAATAGTTACGGGCATATTTTCCGCTCCGGAAGTTTCTTTTGAACTGCTGCCGTTTGTCTGCCGGAGTCTTCGAACACCCGGAAACAGGCATAGACAAATCGGATAAAAAAACTGTATTTAATCATTATAACAGCGTTATGAAAAAACGCGGCAGAGATGTGAATACGGTAGGTGGTGGTTGATGGTTGGCGGCGTACGGGGAACGGTTCACCCGAGGCGTTTCGCCGCGGAGGGGCGCAGTCCCTGCTATGAATCGAATGAGCGAAGCTTACACTTCGCAGAGCGGGGATCTCAGAATTTTGGAAAAGTATGCTTATCGTTTCCATATTAACTTCATCAAACGTTCGGCATAAAACGACAGGCCTGGCTTTCCGAAAGTTTGAGGACGGTTCTCCTCGGCCTTCGCCTCGGATGAACCGTCCCCGATCGTCAGCCCGGCACAATAAGGTGGGCTTAACTTTCCAAGGGCTTAAGGACGGTTAACAGCCGGCATCCTCCGGACTCCGGCTAAATTCCTTTTTTTACCTTTTCCTTTTTACCTTTTACTTTTTTCCCCCTCCGGCTCAAGTCTGAGTCAAGGGCTCTGTCCCGCACATCTGAACTCTGAACTCTCAACTCTGAACTCTTGATCAGGCTCTGAACTCTGAATCGGGATCCTGTCGTACGGGGCCGGTTCCTTTTCGCTGGGGCGGGGATCCATCAGTCCGGGATCGCGCATTTTCTCCAACGCTGCCTTCGCCCGTCTCCGGTATTCGCCGCACCAGCTGTCGGGATCCAGGACGTCGTAGGTGTCTTTGGGTTTCCAGAAGTTCCAGGTCACCCGTTCGCCGTTCCGGTATCCCATCTCCACCGTCTTGTTTTCCGGGTGCCAGATCACCGACTTGTCGTCGATCAATCCGTCTTCGCTGACGTATCCGGGGATGATCACCAGTTCGTCAAGAACCGGATCGTATTCCACGGCTTCCGGAGGCATATAGCGGTAGCGGTTGAAGACCTCCGGGATCGACGGAACGGGTTCTCCTACGGGAACCCGGGCGGGCGGGAAAATGATGGCGCGGGAATACAGCTTCCCCCGCG
>DAIMGK010000047.1:0-28156 GCA_036723985.1 Flexilinea sp. | reverse complement strand
GGATTTTTTTCGGAAAAGCCTGCCGGTGCAAAGATGGTTCGATATTGATCAAATCAAAAAGCTGTCTTTCTGCCGGCCAGTACAATATTTGTATGAAAGTATTTATTCAGTTCCGGTATGGTGCAGGTCCTTTTGATCTGAGTCAGAATGATCTTCGAACCGGTGCATAGTGCTTCATCCTCTTTTACCTGTAAATGACCGGATGGACAGCCGACCGGATTAACCGGTCATGTTTATTGTACAAATCTGATATAAAAAATGGATCGATCCCATGATAAAATGGAATTGAATTATCGTTTCGATGATGAACGAAAGGAATTGGATCTGTTAAATGGATAAGAAAATTGCAGTTGCCGGAACCGGATATGTCGGCTTGTCTCTCGCGGTATTGCTCGCGGGGAAAAATCATGTCACAGCGGTTGATATTCTGCCGGAAAAAGTGGAAAAACTGAATATGTTCATTTCTCCGATCGGAGATGAGTATATCGAGAAATACCTTGCAGAAGCAAAAGAAGGCACCCGTAAACTGGATCTGTACGCGACGCTGGATGGGACCTCGGCGTATAAAGAAGCGGATTTTGTTATCATAGCCGCGCCGACGAATTATGATGTGGAACGGAATTTCTTTGATACCAGCGCGGTGGAAGCCGTGATACAAACTGTTATGGAAGCGGCAAAAGACAGAGCTGAAAAGCCGGTGATGGTGATCAAATCAACGATACCGGTGGGGTACACCGAATCGATAAAGAAAAAATTCGGGATCGACAATATTATTTTCAGCCCGGAATTTTTGCGCGAATCCAAGGCATTGTACGACAATCTTTATCCATCCCGGATCATTGTCGGGTGTGATAAAGGCACTGAAACGTCTGCCCATGAGTTCGGTGAATTGCTGCGGGAATCCTCGGAAAAGCCGGATACCGCTTTGTTATTTATGAGCACGACAGAGGCGGAAGCTGTTAAATTATTTGCCAATACGTATCTCGCAATGCGTGTAGGCTTTTTCAATGAACTGGATACATATGCGGAAATAAAAGGCTTGAATACCGCCAATATCATCCGGGGAATGTGTCTTGACCCGCGGATCGGTGATTTTTATAATAATCCTTCCTTTGGATACGGAGGCTATTGTTTGCCGAAAGATACCAAACAGATGCTGGCGAATTACCGCGATGTGCCCCAGAATCTGATCCAGGCGATCGTTGAAACGAACCGAACCAGAAAGGATTATATCGCGAATTGTGTGCTTCAGAAAGCCGGATTCAGCAGCTTCAGCCTGGATGACCGCATGAAAGGTACCGAGGGGGATTGCGTTACGATCGGAGTGTTTCGGCTGACGATGAAGTCGAACTCGGATAATTTCCGGCAATCGGCTATGCAGGGTGTGATGAAGCGTGTCAAGGCGGCAGGCGCGGATGTTATCATCTATGAACCGACACTGGAGGACGGCAGCCGCTTTTTCGGCAGCCTGGTCGTAAATGATCTGGAAAAATTCAAACGAAAATCCGATGCTGTCATAGCCAACCGGTATGAAGCCGTTCTTGATGATGTAAAAGAAAAAGTTTACACAAGAGATATCTTCCGACGGGATTAGATCAATTGGCGGACCCGGAAATAAAACAGGATTTTTCTGCAACGTCTCTGTTATCGAAAATATATAATATGGTCATGCAGCGATGCGTGGCGGTCATGGATCCTTTGGAAGAAAGGATACTGCTGTTTGGCGTAATAACAGGAAAAAACTGTCTTTGTCCTTGTTTTTGACATTTCGTATATCCGGATTTACCGGGTCACAGCGAGAAGTTTTTTTCAAAAGCCATTACAGAAATGAATGCCGGCATGGATGATCCTGATTTGATCCTGATTGGAAAAGTAATGAAAAAATGGAATAAAATGGAAATAATAAAAATGTGTTATAATCAGTTTGTTTGAGGAGCGGTTTGTAAAAACCGTTATATTTGTGATGGTCTTATCATTGACTTGATAGATCTGTAAGAAAATGACAGTGAAGGGAGTTTAGACCGGAAATCAGCCGGCCGGACATTTTGGACGGAAAGCCGGTTTTCTATAACCACGAATGGGGAATTGTTACCATCACTGCAATGAAAGTACCCACCGGGTATCAGAATGGGTTCGAACGAGTCCTTCTGAAACTCATACAGCTATCCTGAAAACGATGCGCTCCCGCAGCAGCGGAGGTCACTCAGACAGAGAACGCAGCCGCTTGAAGGATTTTTATATCTGTATGAAAGGGATTCACCGCCGATTTTTCACGCTTTGCGGAAAAACGGCGTAATTTACATTAACAGCGAATGGATGCCAAGGGACCGGAAAGTCGGGACCACATCTTTGCCATGAAACCGGAAGCGGATGCTGCTGTGAAACGCGCAGTATTTGGGGAAGGTGGAAATATCGCCCGCATGCGGACAATATTGGCGGCTCGAAAGAGCCCGATGGCGAAGCTATGTCAGGTAAAAATGAAAAGGTAGAAGGAACAGGTAATAAAGACAGGATCGGCATTCGATCCCAATCAATTACCGGCTGCTAATTACAGACTAACGGCAAATGCTTAAAAATGTGGTATGTACTATGGACAACGACAGGAAGGGAAGAGAGTACTCGGGAAATGGTCCAAACTCGGATCGATCCGAAATTGTTTTCCCGTGTTGCTGTTCCGTATAAGCGGAAAAAGTTTTACCGTGCAGGAAAGGGTGAGATCGTAACAACAATCCTTTTCCCTTCTTATGTTTTTGTTGAAACGGACCGGATTGAGGACTTTGTTACGGCGGTGAAATGTCTGCCTGGCTTCAATGTGATTCTTCACACGGACGATTTCTACTGTCCGATCTCCCGTCAGGAGGAGTATTTCCTGACAAAGCTGATGAATGACCGGGATATCATCGATATCTCGTCGGGATACCGCGAAGGTGAGCGGATCATCGTAACTTCCGGTCCGCTGAAGAATTTAGAGGGCGAGATCAAAAAAATCATCGCCCGCCGCGGTACCGCGATCCTGGAAATGAATGTTTTCGGACGCAGCGTTGAAGTCAGGCTGGGTCTGGAGCTGGTTGAAAAACGGACTGTATAGTTCCTTTTGATGAATTATTCTGAAGTCTGAGAAATATTTGTTCGGAAAGAATCATTTTCTGTCGATTTCCGAGATAAGCTAATGATTTATCAAAAAAAATAAACAGTATTATGTGGTCTTGAATAATGAAACATGAAATTCGTTATGGGCGTTTGAAATATCTCAGTTTCGTTTTGCTGGATATTATCTGCCTGATAATTGCAAACTGCCTCGCCTCTCTAATCTATACTAATGGAATTATAGATGATGTTACATCCTATGAACATTGGCCTGTTGTAATTATCATGATCGTTATTGATTTGGCTGTCACTTTTTTCCTGAATACGCTGGAAAGAGTCCTCAGAAGGTGCAAGAAAAAGGAGCTGCTGGCGGGCTCCAGACACATAGGCGCCAGTTTTGTTTCATTAGCAGTAATTTTGTTTTCCTTTAAAAAAGGTGCCGATTATTCCCGGGGCACTGTTTTTTTTGCTTATTGTATTTATTTTTTCTTTTTCGTAGGCGGACATATTATCTGGAAAGCCGTTCTCGGAAAGATGTTATCGAAAAACTCTCACAGAACTGCGGTATTGATGACCACTGACCGCTTTGTTGACGAAGGACTGGACCAGCTGAAAAAGCTGAATATCGATGTGCGCTATATTTATTTTCTCAAAAAGAATCAAAAAGAAACGATCAGCAATATCCCCGTCGTGAATTCCTGGGAAGAAACAGCTTCGGCCATATGCTGGGATTATCTGGAAAAAATCTATATTTACGGGTTGGACCATCAAATGGTCCCTCAGTATCTGATATCTGCCTGTAAAGACATGGGAATGAATTTTAATCTGGTGGATTTTAATTATCGTGTTTTAGATATCAAAACGGTCAGAACTGAGGATCAGTCGTATGGGGCTTTATCCTTCCTTGAAGGAAAAAGGGATATTCCGTTTCCGATCAGACGTGTTTACTGGATCACAGAAACAGGGGCGGAAAGACACCGGGGATTCCACGCACATAAACTGAACTGCCAGCTGCTCTACTGTCCCTATGGAATTATTGATATCATTCTGGATGACGGAGAAAAAAGAACGACCGTTACATTGGACAAACCTGACAAAGGTCTGATGCTGATGCCGGGATTATGGCGGGAGATGGTCTGGAAGAAAAGCGGATCGGTATTATGTGTCCTGGCATCCGAATATTATGACCCTGAAGAATATATCAGAGATTATGATGAGTTTATTGAGTACAACAAGAAATACAGAAAAAGCCTGGATAATTTGTAATCATATTATTTTTTGAAATAAGCTCTGAATAGTTTCCGCATTTTTCCCCGGATATACTGCATATCAGGTGGGTAAGAACGGCGAATTTTGATATATTTTTGAAAAAGGATCCGGAAACAAAATATCAATGAAGGAATATTTCATGATACAATAGTAGATCCGGATTTGAGACAGCAGATCAAATAAAAGAGTGGTCCCGGGGATCCGGATCGGTAAATCAAAAAGCTTCTCAATCCATTGTTTTTATTGTGGATTTTTTGAATATTATCAAGTGTGTTTCAAGAATAAAATGAGGCTATCAGTATGCGTGTTCCGTTTGTTTCATTTTTGCCGATGGAAAGAGAATTGGATAAAGAACTGCGCGGCGCTTTTGACCGCGTTTTTTCACGTTCCTGGTACATTGAGGGTGAAGAAGATGTTGCTTTTGAGCAGGCTTTTGCCGAATATCATGGCGTGAAATACTGTGTGGGTGTAGGCAACGGGCTGGACGCGCTGATGCTGGCGCTTAAGGCGTTGGGGATCGGCTCCGGGGATGAGGTGATCGTCCCGTCCAACACCTATATTGCCACGGCTCTGGCAGTGACTTATGTAGGCGCGAAACCGGTATTTGCGGAACCGGACATCCGGACATTCAATATTGATCCTTCCCGAATTGAAGCGGTTATCACGGAAAAGACGAAAGCGATCATGCCGGTACATCTTTACGGACAGTCCTGTGATATGGATCCTGTTATGGCGATTGCCCGAAAGCATAATCTGAAAGTTGTTGAGGATTGTGCCCAGGCGCATGGCGCCCGATATAAGGGACGGCTTATCGGTACATTTGGAGATGCAGCCGGATTTTCCTTTTATCCGGGAAAGAACCTCGGGGCTCTCGGAGATGCCGGCGCGGTTCTGATGAATGATGAAGACCTGGCGAAGAAGATCCGTGCCCTTGGCAACTACGGTTCGGATTATAAGTACCATCACATCTATCAGGGAAACAATTCCCGTTTGGACGAAATACAGGCTGCTTTTCTTTCGGTGAAGCTTCCTCATTTGGACCGCATGAACGCGGAGCGTCGACGCATCGCGGATCGATATCTCAATGAGATCAATAATCCGGAAGTGATCCTGCCTTATGTTCCCGATTATGCTGAACCGGTCTGGCATATCTTTGCGGTTCGCTGTGAACAAAGGGACGCGTTGGAAAAACGCCTGAATGATCAGGGAATCAAGACGAACAAACACTACCCTATCCCTATGCATCTGCAGGAATGCTACCGTAATTTAGGCTTCGACAAAGGATCTTTCCCCATTGCAGAAGAGATTTCTCAAACAGAACTCTCTCTTCCCATGTTCTATGGAATGACGGATTCAGAGGTTTCATTTATTATCGATATTATAAATTCTACTAAGGCGTAAATACATGCAGTTATTCGAAATAACACCGGACGAATATGAACGGGTAGTTGGTAATACCGTTCCTGTTTTTTTACGGAAAAGCTTTTTGGAGCTTAATTCATATAAGGTTGATAAAGTTCATTATCTGTTAGGAAAAGATACCAAAAACAGGTTCGCGCTATGTATTGGTGAAAAAGACAGGGAATGGAGAGCTCCTTTTTCGGCTCCGTTTGCGAATATTGTTTATTTGAATAAAGATATAACCGTTGAAATGATTTGGGATTTTATCGCTGGCCTTAATGAATATGCGTCAGAGAAAAATGCTGAAAGTATAAATTTTTATCTTCCGGCGGATATTTATGATTTGCAATCTAATGCCAGACTTGAAAATGCATTATTAGGCAACCGTTATAATCTTCTTTATCAGGATATAAATTATTCTTTTGATCTGCAATCAATAATAATTGATGATTATCCGTTGAAAATTAATCGGATGGCCAGAAAGAATCTGAATATTTCATTAAAATCTGATCTGCAGTTTGTCAGATGTGAGAGTTTGTCTGAAAAAGCAGAAGCATACGAAGTTATTAGAATTAATCGGGAGCATCGGGGTTTCCCTCTGAGAATGACAAAAGATCAGCTCTTTGAAACGATTGAAATTGTAGATCATGATTTTTTCCTGGTAAAAAAAGAAAATGTTTCTATCGCGGCAGCTGTTGTTTATCATTTGACTGACGAGATTGCACAGGTGGTATATTGGGGGAATATTCCGGATATTGAGGAATATAAACCCATTAATTTTATTTCATATCAATTAATAAAATATTATAAAGAGTTGAATTTTAAAATACTTGATATTGGTATTTCTACTGATGAGGGCAAACCGAATTATGGACTTTGTACATTTAAAGAAAGTATAGGATGTATACCTTCATCAAAAAAAAGATTCAAGCTTGATTTTTGCATGAATAATTAAGCTATTAATACATTTTATGAATTCGACAACGATTGGCAACAAAAATTTGATTAGCTCTGAAGAAGAACGGATCGCGTTATTTCTGAAAGAACGTAATTTGGATAAAGTAAACGCTGCCGGTAATGATGTTATTCCGGCAGATAATTTTTATATCCGTTATTGTAAACGGATATTGGATATTCTCATCTCTGTGCCTGCTTTCATCGTTACACTTCCATTAAATTTTATTTTTGGAGTTTGTACATTTTTTGATGTAGGCAGGCCGATTTTTTATAAACAGACCCGCGTTGGTAAAGATGGAAAACCTTTCATTATGGTGAAATTCCGGAATATGAATGAGAATAAAGGCCCGGACGGAAAACTTCTTCCGCCGCATGAACGAATAACAAAATTCGGCAAGTTTATGCGAAAATATTCCTTTGATGAATTGCTTAATTTCTGGTCTGTAGTAAAAGGAGATATGTCGATAATCGGTCCGAGGCCTCTTCCGGTTTTCTTTTATGAGCGCATGTCTGACAGACATAAAATGAGAAACGCGGTCAAACCGGGGTTAGAGTGTCCCCGCGTAATTTTTGTTGAGGGAGAACAATATCAAATACAATTTGAAAATGATGTCTGGTATGTCGAAAATGTAAGTTTTCTCACTGATATAAAAATGTGTTTCTTATTGCTGAAAATGACACTGAACTTTCTAAACAGAGACCGTGCTGCTACCGGGATGGCATCATCGTATTTTGTCGGTTATGATGATGATTGCAGGGCAATTTACAAAGAATTGGCACTGCAAAAATATGGTGAAATGATGCGGAATGAGGAGAGTAAATAGAATGCAGAAAGTGATAATTGTCTGTGCGGGTACATACGGAAAAGAAGTTTACTGGATCCTGGATTCCATTAATCGTGAAGCAAGGATGCGGGGGCAGGAAGAACCTTATCACATTCTCGGTTTTATCAATGACAAGCCGGACGCATTAGACGGACACGGTATTCCCGCGGCAATTCTCGGTACGATCAAGGATTGGCAGCCAATCGGAGATGAGAAATATGTATTGGGTTTGGGAACACCTGGTGATAAAAAGATGCTGGCGGAGATGCTGAAGCCAAGAGGGTTTCAGTTTATAAACGCAGTCTCTCCTTACGCTTATGTTTCTCCGGATCTTCAAATGGGAGAAGGTTGTGTTATTACCGGGGGAGCTTATATTGGAGCAGAAGTACAATTTGGAAATTTTGTTGACATACATGGGTCAATGATTTACAGCGGGGCAAGGATCGGGGATTTCTGCACTACGACCGGTTTTACAGTTGTTGAAAATGCCGTGATCGAAGAAGGCGTCTATATCGGAAGCAAAGTTGTTGTGACCGCCGGCTGCACCGTTGGTGCATGGTCTCAGGTCGCGGTGGGCAGTGTCGTTACCGCGGATGTAAGACCCGGCGTGACAGTGTTCGGTATGCCGGCTCAGGAGATCGGGTAGCAATGAAGGATCTGGTAATCGTATGTGAAGATTCATTCGGTCTTGATGTAAAAATGATCGTTGATGCGGTCAATTTACACAAGAGCAATAACGGTGAGGAAAAATCATATAACATTATCGGTTATATATGTCCTGCTGATGTGTCTGACAGGCTCCGTTTTACCGCAATGCCTTTTCTGTCAACAATTGAAGATTATCTGATCCCGGATGGTATTGAATTCGTGATGGGGATCGTAAAACCTGACCGCAAAGAAAAATATGTCCGATTTTTAAAAACGCGCAATGCGAAATTTACAGGCTTGTTGGCGCCCTGGATCTTAGGACCTAAACCGGAAAGTTTTGGTGAAGGATCTATCATTGCTGCAAGAAATATAAAAGTAAAAGCGGAAATCGGAGCGTTTGTCACTTTATTCTATACAATGACTGATTCTGCAAAAATCGGAGATTATTCTTCAATAATGGCATATTCGAATCTAACGCTTTCAGAGATAGGAGAGCGGGTTTATATCGCGCCTAATTGTGTTATCTGGGAAAATGTTATTGTAGAAGATCATGCTTACATCTGTCCCAATAGCATCGTGGTAAAGAATGTCAAGGCAAATACGAAGGTATCAGGGGTCCCCGCCAGAAAGGTAAAAGCATAGCAGTATGAAAATTGCGTTTTTGTTTTCAGGACAGGGTGCACAGTATCCCGGAATGATGAAGGATCTCTGTGAAGCTGAAATATCTGTTCGAAAAGTGTTTGATTTGGCAGATGGCGTATTGGGACGATCCATTTCGGGACTGTGCTTCGAGGGTACCCAGGAAGAGTTGAACCTGACCCACAACACCCAGCCCTGCATGCTGGCTGCGGACCTGGCAGCGGCAGCAGCGTTGAAGGCTCATGGCATCGAGCCGGATGCGGCTGCCGGTTTTTCGCTGGGGGAATACGGCGCGCTGGTTTGGGCAGGGTCATTCAGTATGGAAGAGGTCTTCCCAATCATCCAGCTGCGGGCGGATGCCATGCAGGAGGCTGTCGCTCCCGGAGAAGGTGCCATGGCGGCCTTTGTCGGTGCTTCCGCCGAACAGGTGGAAGCAATCTGCGAAAAAGTAAGCGCGGGGTATGTTGTGGCAGCAAATTATAACAGCCCGGTGCAGACGGTAGTTTCCGGTTCGGTTGACGGGGTCGATGATGCCTGTAAATTAGCGGAAAAAGAAGGTCTGCGCTGCGTCAGGCTGGCGGTCAGCGCTCCTTTCCACTGTGCGCTGATGGAACCTGCGGCGATGAAGCTCAAAGAAGCCCTGGGCTCGGTCAGCTTCGAGGAACCGTTTATTCCCGTTTATATGAACGTGGATGGAAAGCCGAATACGGATCCGGCAAGGATCCCGGATCTGCTGGTGCGTCAGGCGATGAGCCCGGTACGCTGGGTGGAAACACTGAGGAATATGCAGAATGACGGGATCGACACTTTTATCGAATGCGGTCCGGGGAAGACGCTTTCCGGCCTGGTGAAAAAGACGCTGAAAGATGTGAAGATCCTGCGGGTGGAAAACCTCAAGACGCTTGAAAGCACCCTTCAGGAACTGAATGCCTGATGGAGATCAGGAGATACGCGTCTGATCTGCTCGCGTCCAACATGTATGTGATCGCTGAGTCGGATTCCGCGATCGTGATCGACCCCTGCCGGGATGTTACACCGGCGGCGGGGCTGCGGATCGAACAGATCATCCTGACGCATGAGCATTACGATCATATTTCCGGCGTCCGGCTATGGAAGGAACAGACCGGAGCCAAGGTCCTTTGCTCAAAGACCTGCGCTGAAAACATCCGCTCTCCGCGGAAGAATTTGGCCCGCTTCTTTCAGGCATTCTGTGAACTGCAGACCTGGGTCAAAGTGGACCGGATCCCGGCTTATGACCCGGAATTCAGCTGCGAGGCCGATCAGGTCTTTGAAAATGAAATGTCCTTCGGATGGAAGGGGCATCAATTCCGGCTCACAGAGCTCCCCGGCCACTCCCGGGGAAGCATTGGGATCTTCCTGGATGAGGTATATTTCTTTTCCGGGGACAGTATGCTGGAAGGAAAAGAGACCGAACTGCGCTTTCCGGGAGGCAGTAAAAGCCTGTGGAAAACTGTAAGCCTGCCGAAACTGGCAGATCTTCCGGAGGAAATAAAAGTCTTTCCGGGACATTTTGGAGATTTTGTTTACAGAAAGAACATGTAAAATGTCATATTTTAGAAGTAATGGAATCAGGATAGCGGGTATCGCCTGCGCCGTTCCCGATAACTATGTAACGGTCGAAAGTTTTAAAACAGTATTCGGCGAGGAGATCCCCGCCAAGTTCACCGCCGGGACCGGCATCAAAGGGATGTACAAGGCGCTCCCGGAGCAGACCGCCAGCGACCTTGCCACTGCCGCTGCGGAAAACCTCTTTTCCCATATCGATATGGACCGGAATGAGATCGGATTGATGATCCTGGTCACCCAATCCCCGGATTACCGCCGTCCCTCCAGCGCCAGCGTCGTGCAGAAACGTCTCGATCTTCCGATCGATTGTGCCTGTATGGAGCTGAACCTGGGGTGCTCCGGTTTTATTTACGGGATGCAAACCATGATGAATCTGCTCAGCGCCTCGGAGTCGAAATACGGGCTCCTGCTGATGGGGGAGACGGCTTCCAAACTTGTCGATCCGCTGGACAAGTCTATCGTGATGATGTACGGCGACGCGGGAGCCGCGGTCCTCTTTGAGAAGACCGATGAGGATGTTCAAACGACCACGCTGCTCCGCAGCGACGGAAACCGCTTCATGTCCATCGTCCTGCCTGCCGGCGGTTTCCGGGATATGAATCCGCCCCGGGAAAAGTTCATGTGCAATGACGGGATCGAACGTTCGCTTTATGATATCTATATGGAAGGAACTTCGGTCTTTTCTTTCTCGATCACGGATGTACCGAAAGCGATCCGGGATTATCTGGAACATACCGGGACAGAACCGGCTGATTATGACCTTTTCCTGTTTCACCAGGCTAACCAATTTATTATTAAACAATTAATTAAAAAGTTCAAACTGTCATCCGATAAGGTGCCGATTTCTCTCGATAAGTATGGTAATACGGGCGGGATATCTATTCCATTAACGCTTTGTTCACACTATGGGGACGCATATGGGGGAACTATGAATTGTTTACTGGCAGGTTTTGGCATAGGTCTTTCCTGGGGTGTTTCAAGCATAAAAATCGACTTAACAAAAGTATTCCCCATAGAAAAAACAAGCGAATGGTATGAGGAAGGCAAAATAACACCGGAAATGCTAAGATAATTGTAACTATTTAGAAAAAGCCAATGGATGGAGTTCGATCCCCTGAATATAATTCGGATAAGATCCGTACCTTACAAAGCAATTGAATTATTCGGCTTGCAGAGCTCAGGATTCTGAATATTTACAGATAATCTATAAGAGCAGATAAATCAAAACAACATTAAATACAAATGGGTACAAGGGAATGTAATCAGTTTTCCTGAAACAGGTTTATTATGAATCATTTATTCAATATTTCAAATAAAAGAATCCTTATTATCGGTGCCTCATCCGGTATCGGAAGACAGACAGCAATAACATTGAGCGAACTCGGAGCAAAATTATCCCTTGTTGCTCGGAATGAACAAAAACTTATTGACACCCTTGAATGTCTTTCAGGATCTGATCATGATTATTTTGTCTCAGACATCAGTGAAATCGATTCGATTGAGTCTTTGATCAAGCGATGTGTAAACCAAAATGGTCCCTTTGATGGAATGGTTTATTCAGCTGGTATTTCTGGCGATACACCATTAAAAATATCTAAGCCCGAAAAAGTAAAATCAGTATTTGATGTTAATTATTTTGGCTTTTTTGAAATTGTCAGGCAGATTACGAAAAAGGGTAATTTTAATCCGGGTATGAGGATCGTTGGCATATCATCAGTTGCATCGTTAAAGGGGAATAAAGCTCGTTCTATATATTCCTCCTCAAAAGCTGCTATGGACGCAGCCGTAAGATGTATGGCAAAAGAATTAGCTGAAAAAAATATTTGTATTAATACAATAGCCCCCGGTATGACTGCAACAGGGATGTACGATGAATATATCGAAAATTACGGAAAAGACAGTGACGCTAATATAAGTTTGATGAATCGGCAGTATTTGGGAGTAATTCAGCCAATTGATATAGCCAATGCAGTTGCATTTCTTTTGTCTCCCGCAGCACGAATGATAACTGGAATTACTTTACCGGTTGACGGAGGATTGACAACGAATTGATATTTAAGGAAGAAAAAAATGTTTTCTGAAATCAGTAATATAGAAATTATAGGCATGGCAGCAGCCGTTTCCAACAAATGGGACTCTGTCCGCGATAACATGGGAGAAAGCGAAACTGTTATTGCAAAATTCATAAAAAATACGGGAGTGGAGGGCAGATATTCTGCTTCTCCGAAGCAGTGTGCTTCCGATTTTTGTTTCGCTGCGGCAGAAAAAATACTTTCAGAGAAGGAAATTGACCGGGAAAAAATCGGTATTTTGGTTTTTGTAACGCAATCACCGGATTATCAGAAACCTGCAACAGCCTGTGTGCTGCAAAGCCGTTTAGGTTTGAGCCGTGATTGTATTGCCTTTGATGTGAACCTGGGCTGTTCCGGCTATATCTTTGGAATGAATATTATCAGCAGTATGCTGGCATTCACGGATACGCAGTATGCGCTTCTGTTGGCAGGGGATACCTCCGCCCGGGAAAAGAGCCAAAATTTCAAACGCCGGATCGGTCATTCCGGAGAACTTCTTTTCGGAGATTCCGGAACGGCGACATTGATCAAAAAGTCGCCATCTGATCCGATACGGATTTCCTCAAACACGGATGGTTCGCAGTTTCGTGCGATCATTGACCCTTATGAACAGTTCCGAAATCCGGATATTCCCGATTCCGCGGTACCCGGGACTTCCATGGATGAGATCGCGGTATTCAATTTTGCGACCTCAGATGCAATAGATCAGATTAATGGATATATGCAAAAAGAGTGCAAAACCCCTGCGGATTATGACTGTCTTGTTTTACATCAGGCAAATCTGATGATTCTCAAGCGTATTGGGAAGAAGACAGGATTTCCACCGGAAAAGGTTTTGATTTCCCTGAAAAAATTTGCCAATACATCCTCATCATCCATTCCGATCTCCCTCGTAGATATGTATGGAGATCGTGATGAGAATAAAGAAATTCGTGCGCTTTGCTCCGGTTTCGGAGTTGGATTATCCTGGGCAACGATGGCGTTACCCATAAATATTAAGAATATATTTCCGCTGATCCATACTGATGATTATTTCGTTGATGGATTCGTGCCGGAAACGAATGATTAAAAAAGGAGAGATTTATTATGTCTGAACAGGAAAAACTTGCAATGCTGGAGGAACTTCTCGAACTGGATGAGGGGTCTCTTACTGTCGATATGTTATTGGATGATGTTGACGAATATGATTCCATGGCCAAACTGTCCCTCATCGTGATGATGGAGGATGAATTTGACAAAAAACTTACCGGTGACATGATCAAAAAATTTGTGACCGTAGGTGATATCGTAGCCATGATGGACAAATAATCAGGGCGTAATGATAATGAGGTTTTATGACGAATCTGGAAAAATACAATAATGTGTTTATACGGGTTTTGGACACTGTTCCGGAAAAACTGAATGATTCGTTTACATTCAAAGATGTACCTCAGTGGGATTCAGTGGCACACCTTACATTGATTTCCGAACTCGAGGATACTTTTGATATCATGTTTGATTCTGATGATATTCTTCATTATGGATCATATGAAAATGGGAAGAAAATCCTGGCGAAATACGGTGTAGACCTTTAAAATTCCTGTCGGTTTTGGAAAACCGAAAATGAAAATGGGCGATAAAATCTGGCAATCCCGAATTGATCATCTGAATAAAAAGCGGTTTGCAGCTGCTGAAGGAGGCGGTGAAGACCGTATTAAAAAGCAACATCTGTCAAACAAACTGACAGCCCGTGAACGTCTGGAAGCGTTATTCGACGACAATTCATTTGTTGAGATCAATGAATTGATCCTTACGCAGACTGTGGACTTTGGCATGGACCGGAAGAGAAAGCCCGGTGATGGTGTTGTTACCGGATACGGAAGGATCCATGGGCGGGTGGCTTTTGCATCCTCACAGGATTTTACTGTTTGCGGAGGATCTCTTGGCAGAGCCCATGCGATGAAAATCTGCCGTGTAATGGACATGGCATTGTCTGTTAAAGCACCCTTCATTTCTATAAATGACAGCGGTGGGGCAAGGATCGAAGAGGGTATTGACGGACTTTCCGGTTATGCGGATATATTTTATCGTAATACCATGGCATCCGGAGTGATCCCTCAGATATCTGTAATTCTCGGTCCATGTGCGGGCGGTGCCTGTTACTCTCCCGCCATAACAGACTTCATATTTATGACTGAAAAAAACAGCCAGATGTATATTACCGGTCCGGCAGTCGTGAAATCTGTGACCGGAGAAGTTATATCTTCCGAGGATCTGGGCGGTGCCGTGATCCACAGTACTGTATCAGGAGTCGCTCATTTTGTTTATCCCGATGAATTGGAATGTCTGAACGGCGTCCGCAGGCTGATGGGTTATTTGCCGCAGAATAACGAAGATACATCTTTAATCGTAAAAGGCGAAGAAATTGATCATTGCGGAAGTCTGACTGATATCGTTCCGGGGGATCCAAAGTCTGGATATGACATCCGGGAAGTGATTGAAACGTTTGCTGATCGGAACAGTTTCTTTGAAATTCAGCGTGATTTTGCAGGAAATATCGTCGTTGGCTTTGCCCGGCTGTCCGGGTCTGTCATCGGTATTGTAGCCAATCAGGCAGCTTGTCTGGCCGGTGCACTCGAAATCGATGCTTCGGATAAGGCTGCCCGGTTCATACGTTTCTGTGATTGTTTCAATATTCCGATCCTTACTCTTGTCGATGTCCCCGCCTTTTTACCGGGCAGTCAGCAGGAACATCATGGGATCATCAGACACGGCGCGAAACTGCTGTATGCTTATTCCGAAGCATCTGTTCCGAAGGTGAGCATAATTTTACGAAAAGCTTACGGTGGAGCATATATCGCAATGAACAGCAAGGGGCTTGGTGCCGATATAGTGTATGCCTGGCCGATTGCGGAAATAGCGGTAATGGGTGCAGCCGGTGCAGTCTCCATTATCGGGAAAAAAGCTATTGAAACGGCAGAGGACCCTTCCGCGAAAAAGGAAGAACTTCTGAACGAATACAACGAGAAATTCATGAACCCGTATATTGCGGCTGAACTTGGATATGTTGATGAAGTTATCCTTCCGGAAGAAACGCGTTCGAGGATAATCAGTGCGTTTGATGTATTGAAAACAAAGAAAAAATCACTGCCTGTGAAAAAACATGGTAATATTCCCCTCTGAATCGCGGCCGGTCCTTATAAATGATCGGACGGTCTTGATGAAATAAACAGAGGAAAAATTTGGAATCAGTCGTTAGACATGAGATGTCAGACGTTAGCTGTTGGCTGGCGTTTTTTAATGACATATTGATGGGGCCTGACTCACTGTTATAAGTTTTAAAACAGGATTCAGCAAAGACAGCTTTCACGCCAAATTTGTGAATCCGGATTCGGAACATAAGTATGAGAGATGAAATAATTGCTGTTATCGCAGCAGCTGTTGCTGAAGAAATAAAAACAGAAAGCCAAAATATTATTATCCGTTCGATTCGTCCATTGCAAAAGACCCCGCTGGAAAAATATATTGAGGATAACCATATTTCTTATCATAAATATCAACTGGGGGATGAAATAAATGAGTAAATATCGTATCACAGTTGAGGGAAAAACGTACGAAGTTGAAATTGAGCGTATTGATGACCAGAATAATGTGTTTTCTGCCGGAAATAATGATGGCAGACAGCATAAGAACGCAGATCCGGTCGTACGGGTGATCGATCCCTCCGCGGGGAAAAAAACAGTAATGCAAAAGGGTATTATCAAAGCTCCCATGCCCGGAACGATCATTTCAATCAAAGTGGAAGTCGGTGACACTGTCCGCAAGGGACAGCCTGTTCTTGTGCTTGAAGCTATGAAAATGAACAATGAAATTAAATCTCCTTCTGACGGAACGATTTCCATGATACACAGAAATAAAGGAGAGACTGTTCAAGGCGGTGATATACTGATCGAATTGCTGAGCAGTGAATAAGTCTTTCAGGGATATATTCACATTATCGGGCTTTCCGGACATTGGAAACAGCAATATCCGGCACATGTTACGTCTGAAAAAAATTGTGCTTATACATTGAGCATGATCAATAACATTTATCAGAAAAACACTTTTTGAAATATGATTGAAATGGGAAAACTGCTGTTAGAAGATAAAGTCATAATTGTAACCGGAGCCGGACGGGGTATCGGGCAGGCGATGGCAACTGTTTTTGCGGAAAACGGTGCGGTTGTTTATGCCAATGATGTGCGCGGCGGCTTATTTGAAGAATGGTGCCCGGCAGTTAATTCGGAAGTTTCCGGAGAAATTCGTCCGCTGGTCTTTGATATAACCGATGAATCGGAAGCGAAAAAAGCGGTCTTGACAGTCAAAAAAGAATGCGGCCATATTGACGGATTGGTGAACAACGCGGGAGTTGAGTTTAATGAATTGATTGGTATGATCAGTAAAGAAAATATGGACAAAATGTTTGCTGTAAATGTTTTCGGGACCATCAACATGCTGCAAATGGTAAGCCGGGTGATGTCACGTCAGGAGAATGGCGGCAGTATTGTCAACATTGCTTCGCTGACTGCCCTGCGCGGAAATCGCGGACAGCTGGTTTACTCTGCAACAAAAGGCGCTGTCGTATCATTGACAAAATCCGCCGCGAAGGAACTGGCAGGGAAGAAAATCCGTGTCAATGCCATAGCGCCGGGCCTGACCAATACGGCGATGATGCGGCAGGCTGATCCGGATAAGATCCGGAACAGGATCGATAATATTTGTATGGGCAGACTCGCCGAGCCTGAAGATATCGCGAAAGCCTGTCTTTTTATGCTTTCTGATTTATCGGCTTATGTCTCCGGGCAGATCCTGGCTGTGGATGGCTGTACCATAATGTAAAATCGGTCAATTAATTTGGTCCTTATCTGGCAATAAAATGTTTCTGGATCTTGAAAAACACAACAAAAACAAAATAGCTGTCAAAGATGATTCCGGTAATTTGCTTTCTTATCAGGATCTATGTGACTTTATCAGCAAGATACTGGAACTTGATCTCCCCCGTTGTGTGATTTTTTGCCTCTGTGAAAACTGTGCCGGAGCATTGGCAGGATACCTGGCTTTTGAAAATAACGGACAGGTTCCTTTGATGTTGAGCGCTCACCTGGACGCCGGTCTCAGAGATGATCTCGAAAAGACTTATACACCTTCTTACTACTGGCTTCCCGAAAATAAACAGGTGGAAATCAGAGGGGAGAAGGTTTTTGAGGCTTACGGATATGTGCTGATAAAAACGATTCATCCGCCTTATCCTTTAAATGAAAAGCTGTCACTGCTTTTGACGACATCAGGTTCGACCGGAAGTTCCAAGCTTGTCCGTCATAAATACGGGAATCTTGAATCGAATGCGGCGAATGTTGCTGAAGCGTTTTCCTGGACAGAAAATGAGATCGGGATCATCGATCTTCCGATGAATTACACGATGGGTCTGAATGTGATCAATACTCACCTCATCGTAGGTGCGTCCGTTCTGTTGTGTAAAGCAAATTTGATGGATCCGGAATTTTGGGATTTTATAAAAAATAACGAAGGAACGAATTTTTGCGGGGTCCCTTTCAGTTATGAAGTTATGCGCCGGATCGGATTCGATAAGATGGATCTTCCAAAACTGCATACTCTTGCGGAAGGCGGCGGAAAACTGACTGACAAAATGTTCCGTTGGATCGCTGCATATTGTGAAAAAAGCGGTAAACGTTTCTGCGCTACTTTCGGTACAAGTGAAACAAGTGCCCGTATGTCTTTCCTTGATCCGGATTTGGCCTTGGAAAAGACCGGAAGTATCGGAAAAGCGATTCCTAACGGAGAGTTATTCCTCATAGATGAATCTGTCTATGAGGATGGATCCGTTTCCGGAGAACTTGGGTACCGCGGTCCGAATGTCACTATGGGATATGCGTATTCAAGGGAGGATCTCTTAAAGGATGATGAATTTCTCGGAGAATACCATACCGGCGATATTGCGAAACGGGACCGGGACGGTTTTTATTACATTATCGGCAGAAAAGGACGTTTTCTGAAACTTTTCGGTCTGCGTGTCAGCCTGGATGAATGTGAACGAATTCTTAAGACTCAATTCCCGGCTTCAGATTTTGTTTGTACCGGGGATGATAAATGTATGAAAATTTATATAACTGAAGATCGTATAAAGGAAAAGATCATTCCTTTCATTTCCGGCAAAACAAACCTGCACAATTCCGCTTTTCGTGTTCTCGTAATTGATAAAATTCCAAGAAACGAATACGGTAAAGTTCAATATAATTCTTTATAATTCATGGCCATGTGTTCTCCAATGGAGACTTGTCTGTAAGGTTCGGACTGCATCCATAAACGATTCGGGAAAAAGGCAGTATCCATTGACGGACGGCCGCAGTCACATCTGTTATGATGATTCAATCGCAGAAAATCAGTTATATGTCACATCTAAACGATCTGCAATGTAAAACAAAAATGGGGGGATAAATGGGATATAATCTCCGTGATCTGCAATTAAATGAAACAAGTATGCTTTTTGATTTGCTGGATTTTTTTAAAAAACATCAAATACGATATTATGCTCTGGCAGGAACATTTTTGGGGGCTGTCAGACATCAGGGCTTTATTCCCTGGGATGATGATATCGACCTTGGAATTCCCCGGAAAGATTATGAGAAAATCGTTGATTTGGTGAAGAATGAAAAAAAAATCGGAAATATGACTGTCAAATATTATAAGTTTGATCACTCGTTGCTGCTTTATCCGATGAAAATTACCAACCCTGATATGAAGGTTTATCAGCAGCAGGGAGAAGAGATCGTTGAAACCGAACCCTGGATAACTCTTTTCCCTTTGGACGGAATGCCGAATAATCCTTTGCTGAGATACATACATACCAAATTATTGTTGTGTGAGCGCTTAAAATATCTTGCTGCCAGATTCGATAAGATCGTGGATATTACCAAGAAAAAAGGCATCCGGAAAAAAATCGCGGTCATTGTTGACAAAACAAAGCTGTACAAACTGTTTGATGAAAAAAGCACATTTTACAGTTTGGATAAAATGCTGAAGAAATACCCTTTTGATGGATCCGATTATATTTTAACATTGATGGGGGGATACACCCTGAAGGAGTTATTTAACAAGGAAGTCTTTGCTGAAGGTGCAAATTATCAATTTGAAGGTCGGGAAATTATCGGGCCTGTAAAATATGATGAGTATTTGACGCAGATTTATGGAGATTGGCGCACTCCTCTTCCGCCGGCAGACCGTGAAAGACATTATGTGTTGGAAAATGAACTGGATCAGTAAACGATCGGGTATTCTGAAATCATTTACGATATTTATGTTCTCATCTGCGGTGTAAAGTCCCGGGAGCGGAAAGTATTTTGATTTACATTTTGAACAGATAAATGCATTATAGGCCGGAAAAAAGGTGACCGCCGGGAAAGCCTATGAGTCTGATAAAGAGTCTGATACCTATTGATCGGGGATATGTATGTATCTCCCGGTCCCTATAAAAACAGGTGCGTATATCATACGCGCTTTATGGGACAGGCCGCAAGCCTCAGAATGTCGGGTTCGGAGCCAGGCTTGAACGCTGAATTATCATTCGGCTCTGCGGTTCCTTACGGCTCCCGTTTTCGCAAACACACACATATTCGATCACGTACCTTGCCGGGCGCACAGTCCCGCATACAGAAGGGAAATTCAAACTGAGTTTTTACAGCAGTAAGAATATGATCAATAATAAAAAATCGAGATTTAATTATGAATGATCCTGAAATCAGTGTGATAGTTCCGTATTATAACGAGAACTTTGAAATTTTCAAAGTATGTATCGACAGTATTATAGATCAGAATTTCAAGGATTTTGAAGTTATTATTGTTGATGATGGCAGCAAACCGGAGAATGCGAAGCAGTTAAGTAAGATCGAAATATCAGATCCACGGATAACAGTCATTTCACAAAATAATCAGGGAGTTTCTGCCGCACGAAATAAAGGAACAGAAATTGCCAGAGGCAAATATATCGTGTATGTGGATGCGGATGACTTGCTGCCTCCTTATTTTTTTGAAGAAGCATACAAAATTGCTGAAGAAAAACAAACAGATATCTTATATGGGTTTCTTCATAAAACCGTAAATGAAAATGACATCCCATCAAAAGATGAGCATCCGAAGATCATTTCTGCCGATCGTGATTGGCTCATGAAATACACATTGGCATATTTATATCAGAACGGAGAGAAAAGGTTTGGAAGAGGTCCGATTGCAAGATTGATCCGCTCTGATTTAGCCAAATCGACAAAGTTTCCTGTAGGCGTACCATTGGGTGAGGATGTGTTGTGGAATATTGAAATAATGAATAAAGCCGCCTCTTATTATCTTGTAGATCAGGTCTGGTATATTTATATATTCAGGGAACAATCGGCAACAAGTAAATTTGACCCGGAAATCGAAAAGAGGGTCCTTCCTTTTTATAATGAAATTCAGAAACATCCCATTACCGGGACCAATAATGATTATTATTTTTATAAAAGGATCTACAGGGATCTGTATAAATATATTTTTTTAAATTATCTCGGACATAAACAAAATAAAGATCCTTTTTTGGAAAAACAAAAAAAATTTTCTGAAATTTGTAAAAAATATCCATGGAATAAATTGTCAGAGAAAGAATTCTTTGCGATGTCGGATACGGGAACCAAATTCAAGATTATTTTTTTCAGGCTTAACCTGACTTATGCTTATTGGATGATAAATAAAAAAATCAGGAAAAGTGATTTATAGTTATTTCACCGGAAAATGTGTATTTTTCCATGCAGATTCAGCAGAAGCAATTGTCTATGAGCTCTGACAGCAGTATGAATTCAAATTGATTCTGCACGAATCAGTTTGATGCATGGAAATTGCAGAATTTTTCTCTTGAAAGATATGACTTAATGAGGAAAGGTAGAAATGAAAGCCTTAATATTAAATTCCGGACTTGGTTCACGAATGGGGGTCCTTACCAGTGAACATCCGAAATGCATGACTGAAATCTCATCACATGAAACCATACTGTCACGTCAATTGAATCTGATCATGAACGCCGGTATTTCGGAAGTGGTGATCACGACCGGATATTATGACAGCGTTTTGGTAAATTACTGCGGCAGCCTTGACTTGCCGCTGCATTATACTTTTGTTAAAAATCCTATCTATGATCAGACAAACTATATATACAGTATTTACTGTGCCCGTGAATATCTGGATGACGACATTATACTGATGCACGGTGACCTTGTCTTTGAAAATGAGGTTTTTGACAAGGTTGTGAGTTCTGAAGTTTCCTGCATGACTGTTTCTTCAACTCTGCCGCTGCCGGAAAAAGATTTTAAAGCCCGGGTAAAAGACGGGGTCATTTTGAAAGTGGGTGTGGACATCTTCAATGAGGCGATGGAAGCTCAGGCGCTTTATAAGCTGAAACGGGAGGACTGGAAAGTCTGGCTGGATAAGATCGTCGAATTCTGTGAATCCGGGAAAACCAATGTCTATGCTGAAAATGCACTGAATGAACTGGACGGAGCCGCCAACATCAGGGCTTTGGATGTAATGAACCTGCTCTGTGCGGAGATCGACAATCCGGAGGACCTTGCGGTCGTCAAAACGAAACTGCGGGAGATCGAAACCAGAACGGTTTACATGTGTTTTGCTTCTGATATTATCCATGGCGGGCACATTTCCATTATCCGGAAAGCGGAACGTTTGGGAAAACTTATCATCGGGGTGCTTTCAGATGAAGCTGTCGCGTCCTATAAACGGTTTCCGCTGGTTCCGGAATTAGAACGCCGTGTCATGTTTGAAAACATCCGCGGGGTAGATAAAGTTGTAGAACAGAAAAAGCTTTCCTACAGGGAAAATCTTGAAAAGTATCATCCGGATATCGTTGTCCATGGGGATGACTGGAAGAGCGGCTTTCAGAAGCCGATCCGTGATGAGGTTGTTTCCATTCTGGCGTCTTATGGCGGAAAGCTTGTGGAATATCCTTACAGCAGCGACCCGAAATATAAAGAGATAGATGCCCGTACACGGGCCGATCTGGCCATGCCGGATATCCGCAGAGGCCGTCTGCGCCGTATGCTGGATGCCAAGGGCCTGGTAACAGTCATGGAAGCTCATGACGGGCTGACCGGCCTGATCGTCGAAAACACTATCGTTTATCAGGATGGCGGGGCAAGACAATTTGACGCCATGTGGATCAGTTCTTTATGTGATTCTACTGCGAAGGGAAAACCGGATATTGAACTGGTCGATATGACTTCCCGCTTCCGTACGATCGAAGATATCACTGAAGTGACCACAAAACCGATCATTTTTGATGGGGATACCGGCGGAAAAACGGAACATTTCGTATATACTGTCCGAAGTCTGGAACGGCTTGGAGTATCTATGGTCATCATTGAAGATAAGACCGGGCTGAAGAAAAACAGTCTTTTCGGTACCGAAGTCCGGCAGACACAGGACACTATAGAAAACTTCTCGGAAAAGATCCGTGCCGGAAAGAAGGCCCAGCGTACCAGGGAATTCATGATCTGCGCACGGATCGAGAGTCTGATCCTGGACCGGGGAATGGATGACGCATTGGCAAGGGCTTTTGCCTATACAGCTGCCGGCGCGGATGCCATCATGATCCACAGCCGGAAGAAAGACCCATCGGAAATTCAGGAATTTATTGAAAAATTCCGTGCAAAAGACCCGACGACACCCATTGTGCTGGTACCGACCAGTTTTAATTCAGTTACAGAAGAAGAATGGAAGGAACGCGGCGCGAACATTATCATTTACGCGAACCAGCTCATGCGCGCTCAGGTACCCGCGATCCGGAAGACTGCGGAGATGATCCTTGAAAACCATCGTGCTGAAGAATGTGACAGGATGCTGATGCCTTTTAATGAGATCATCCGACTGATACCGGCAGAAGATTAAAAAGAGGCGATCCCCGCAAACAGCGTGTCTGTCTAAGAAAAAAGCGAAGGCATTAAGCGGTGGCAAGGGCCGCAAAGCGCCCGGAAAACAGGCACGGAACGCCCCCCGGAGCCGGATCATAATTCAGCGCAGACAGCCCCCACTTTCGCGGACACTCATATCCGATCCCGCGCCTTGCGAAACACACTGTCCCGCTGACAGAAGGCAGTTGCAAACAGAACTTTTCCGGGAAGAAGAATTATTAAACAACGCTTTTGAAAAAATCTTTTCTGAGAAATCGGAATATGCGGTTTGAATATCTGACCTTCCGGTTTTGATTCAAATGGAACAAAAGATCCTTTTACAGAATGAAAAACAGGTGTTAACAGATCATGGACAGGGAAATAATATTGGTAAGATCCGGTTATACAAATAATGGCGTATACAGAATAGAAAAATTGTTAACGGAAGAATGGGAAAAGCTGGGATATCGCATCAGTTATTTACAATGCAACGGTAAAATATTATATGACAGTTCCGGGCTTTTTCCTGGTGATACAGGAGTAAGATCCGGCAATAAGTTCGTTAATCTCCTGAAAAGATTTTACAGGTTGCTAAAATTTATGAATAAACATCGGGATGCCGCGGTCGTGGCATTGTCTCTGCCATCTGATTGTTTTGCGGCAATTTTGGGCCTGTTTGTCAGAAATCGGGTCGTAATATCTGAAAGAAATGATCCCGCTCAATATCCGGAATCAAAAAAATACAGGCGGTTCAGAGATTTTTGCTTTTTGCTACCGGATGTTTGTATATTTCAAACAGAAGAGGCGATGAAATATTTCCCGAAGATCGTTCAAAAAAAGGGACATATCATACCGAATCCGATAAATAAAAATATTCCGGTATTTGATGGCATAAAAAAGGAGAAAAAAATCGTATCAGCCGGAAGACTCAAACCGCAAAAAAATTATCCGATGCTGTTGACTGCCTTTTCAAAGTTCAGTCGATCTTTTCCTGATTATACACTCGAAATTTATGGCGATGGAAATCAGAAAGAAGCTCTGGAAAAGCTTGCGGCAGAATTAAACATTGAGGAAAAAGTTGTTTTCAATCATTTCTGTGAAGATATTTTTCCAAAAATGGCAGAAGGCTCAATGTTTGTGATGAGTTCAAATTATGAAGGTATCTCGAATTCGATGCTGGAAGCTTTAGCGATCGGGACTCCGACAATTTGTACGGATTGTCCTGTCGGAGGCGCGCGGGAAATGATCGAAAACAATGTTAACGGCATATTGGTTCCTGTGGGGGATGCGGATGCGTTGTGTGACGCGATGTGCCGGGTGGCAGGAGATCCGGAATTCGCGGAAATGCTCGGAAATAACGGTAAAAAGATCCGGGAAAAATACCCGATAGAAAAAATAGCCCGGCAATGGGTCGATTTAATGTAATACCCGACATCAGTTCGATGTCTTTCCGTACCATTAATCATTTAAAATAATGTAATTATCTGGTGTCTGTACATCGCGGCAGCCGTCCCGATAGTGTGTGAGTCATATAAATATCCCAAACTTTAGACGAGGGGATGGTTGTACAGAGCCCGGAAATCAGGCGCTGTACATGACTTTGGAAAACACACGGACAATCGTTCCTGCGCCTTGCGAAGCATACGGATCCGCGTGCGGAGCGAAAATACAAACTGAGCTCTTATAGTAGGATAAATATGGGTCCCATTTCAAAATTTCATAGATATTTAACAGATTCTGATTATCGTTTTCAGGTCAATCTCTATCTTGGTTTATCTAAATTGATGACTGATGAGCAATACCTGAAGGAAAAATTTAAGATGAAAATGGGATATGATCTGGATCTGGATCATCCCCGGACATTCAATGAAAAGCTGCAGTGGCTTAAGATCCACGACCACAATCCGTTGTATCCAACCATGGTGGATAAGTATGAAGCTAAGAAATATGTCGCAGACATCATCGGTGAAGAATATATCATTCCGACATTGGGTGTCTGGAATAATTTCGATGAAATTGATTTCAACACATTTCCGGATAAGTTTGTCCTGAAATGTACTCACGATTCCGGCGGCATTGTAATATGCAAAGATAAAAAAACATTTGATATCCAATCTGCAAAGGAAATTATCAATAAAAGTTTGAAAAGAAATTATTACTATGTCGGCCGCGAATGGCCTTATAAAAATGTTAAACCGAGAATTATTGCTGAGCCCTATCTTACTGATGAATCGGGAACTGAATTGAAAGATTATAAGATTTTTAATTTCAATGGGGTTTCAAAAATCATTCAAGTGGATTTTGATCGATTTGTGCAGCACAAACGTAATTTATATACCTGTAAATGGGATTATATAGAAATGTCGATTGAATATCCCTCTGATTCGACACGATTATTTGAAAAGCCAAAAGCCTTACCTTTGATGTTAGATCTTGCTGCCAAGCTATCTCTCAGTTTTCCTCATGTCCGGACGGACTTCTATAGTATTGGTGAAAAAATCCTTTTTGGGGAACTGACGTTTTATCATGGATCCGGTTTTGAAAGGTTTATTCCTGAAGAATGGGATTATACATTAGGCAGCTGGATAGATTTACCAAAATGAATAATATAATAATCAATATGTGTCTTCAAAAGTGAACTCTTTCATTAAATAAAGGTAAACGATGAGTCAAAAATCAAAAAACATAATAATAAGTTATGTGATGTTGATTATCCTTTTGTTTCCGACAAGTTTTTTTCCGGAAAGGATAAGCAATTTACGACTAGTTAGAAATAAATATTTTATCAGTCTCCTATGGTCTGTCCCTGTTTTTTTACAGTGCGGTTTGATTAGAAGAAAAATGCTTCTGCCGATATGGCTTTTTCTGTGCGCGGGAGGTTTAGCAACATACCTGAATTCAAATGCCTATACTGTTTATATACAATTATTTGTTACGGTTTTTTCGAGTGTGGTCATAAGTTATTTTTATATCAAACTGCGGGGATACCGGGGTGTTCAGAATATTACAGTTTTATTTGCTGTGTTCATGATCATCAATACGATCACTCAACTAACGGGTGGTACTGTCAAGCTGCAAACGAATAATGTGGGATATTCCCAATACAGAGTTTTTTTCTTTCTCGGAATACGTGTCAATGTAAGTATTCTGTTTATTTTTTCTGTAATATTGTCTCTGATCATAATTTTGACCAGCATTTCGCAAATTAGGGCTATTGCTGTAACAGGGATCATTGCCAGTTTATACTTTATCGTTGCCGAGACAGTGTCGACTGCAATCGCTACATTTGTCATTTTTATCGCTGTGTTAATTTTAACAAGAATCATACGAAGCACAAAAATGTGGCGGAATATTACAATATTTATATTCATATTTGCGCTTCTTTTTTATTTTGTTTCAATCAATTCAGACATATATGCCTGGTTTATCAGTGGATTTCTTTCAGAGGACATTACATTCAACGGCCGTACGTATTTATGGGAGCAAGCGATCAGCGGGATGAAGGGTTGGCATTGGTTATTCGGCAACGGAATGAGAAGCACTTATTTCACTATTGGGGAAACATTCAGCGCATATACGGCACACAGTCAATATCTGAATATCTTGTATTATTTCGGATTATTCGGTTTGGCGGCGTATTTCTATATGATGTATAATCAGTTTAAAGCCGCATACCTGATCAGTGACCAGAAAATTAGATCGATCATGACCGCCGGTAATATTGCCATTATTTTTATGGGAATTCCTACAACTACATTTAATGACGGATATATGTATATTTATTATGTGATCGCCTGCATGCTGCCCGGATTATTGCCGAGCCGGAGCATGGAAGCGGAAACATCTCAGATCCAGGGAGAAATATGAAAATTATTATTGGAGCTGATTTTGTTCCTACAGGATCAAATCTTACTGATTTTGAAAAAGGGAACGCCGAAAAATTATTCGGTTATGAGATTTCGGATTTACTGGAAGGAGCTGACTTCCGTGTTTTTAATCTCGAAACGCCGCTCACAGATTCTTTATTTCCCATTAATAAATGCGGTCCTAACCTTTCGGCTCCGACAAAGTGTATCCGGGGATATCTGGCTGCGAAAGCCGATCTGCTGACACTTGCCAATAATCACATCATGGATCAGGATGACCGGGGATTGTTTTCAACTATCGAAATATTACAGGAGAATGGCATCGCTTATACAGGCGCGGGAAGAAACATCAATGAAGCCCGGAAACCGTTTATCATTGAAACATCGGGGGAAAAGATCGGGGTATATGCCTGCGCCGAACATGAATTTTCGATCGCGGATGAAACTCATCCCGGCGCTAATCCTTATGACCCGCTTGAATCTTTTGATGACGTTGCCGAACTCAGCCGGTCATGCGGCTTCACAATTGTTCTCTATCATGGAGGGAAGGAAAACTACCGGTATCCGACACCGATGCTGCGGAAGTGCTGCCGGAAATTTATTGAAAAAGGTGCGGATCTGGTTGTATGCCAGCATAGCCATTGCATCGGCTGTGAAGAGAAATATTTAACCGGAACGATCGTATATGGTCAGGGAAATTTCCTGTTCGACTACAGTGATATGGAGACCTGGAAAACCGGACTGCTCATTGCTGTCAATGGTAAAGATATTTTATATATCCCAATTTGTAAAACAGGCAGCAGTGTAAAAAAGGCAGATGAAACTGAAGCCGGGATGATTTTGGA
>DAIMGK010000046.1:0-28184 GCA_036723985.1 Flexilinea sp. | reverse complement strand
AGGGATACGTGAGCGAAGACGGGCTGGTGGACGAGAACTCCGTCATCTGGCATCCCGAGACCCAGACCGTGGAGATGGGATTCCGGGGCGGCGAACGGGTGACCTGGAGGTTCTGGAAACCCAAAGACGTCCGGGACGTCATGCCGGAAGGCAGCTGGTGCGAAGAGTACCGCTGCCGGGCTTACCGGGAATACATCGAAAGCAAACAGTTCGAAGTCCTCAAGCCCGGCCCCTTTGACAAGGCTCCCCCGCCGTACGATATCCCGCCGGAGGGGGAAAGTAAAAGTTGAACAGTAACAGCCGGTATCGGAGGATTTCGGCTGTTTACTGCCGGGAGCGGCCCCGGGGACTGTACCCGGAGGGGACTGTACCCTTGTTAACTCATCCCGACTCGCAAGACCGCCCAACGTTCGACCGTCCCGATAGGGTGGTAAATACCGAAATTGTTCTTACGACCTGGCTTAAAAGCTTCTATTGCGAGTCAAAAAGGAGTTTCCTCAGGGTACAGTCCCCTTCGGGGACAGTCCCCGGTTGTCCTTCGGGGACTGTATCCTTGTTAACTCATCCCGACTCGCAAGACCGCCCAACGTTCGACCGTCCCGATAGGGTGGTAAATACCGAAATTGTTCTTACGACCTGGCTTAAAAGCTTCACTTGCGAGTCAAAAAAGAGTTTCCTCAGGGTACAGTCCCCTACGGGGACAGTCCCCAGGCCCGGCGAAATATATGAAAGGAGAAATCAGATGAAACCATTTTTCACAGAAAATTTGCAGGATCCGGTGATGCGGGCGCGGGTGCGCAGCGGCTGCAGGCTGCGGTCATACCAGGCCGAAGCATTCCGGACCATCTACGACGCCGTGATCGGCGGGACCGGCGGGCGCTTTACCGTCACCTTTCCCCGCCAGTCCGGGAAAAACGAGACCCAGGCCCAGCTGGAATCCGCCGTCATGGCAGCCAGCCAGGACCGGGGCGGGAACATTATCAAGATCCTGCCCACCGAAAAGAACCAGGGCGCCGTCTCCCGGGACCGCCTGGTAAAAGTCCTGCGCGGCGGCGAGCAGATGTTCCTCTCCGGAACAGACCGGAAAATCTTCAGCAAACTGATCAAAGCCAAAAAGGAAGAGATCCGCTATGGCAGCACCCGGGTCCGCTGCCTCAGCGCAAGCCCCAACAGCGCCATCGTCGGCGCCACCGCAGACCTGATGCTGGAAGTGGATGAAGCCCAGATGGTCCCGCCGGAGAAGTTCGACCGGGAAGCCGCCCCCATGGCGGCATCCGCCAACGCCGTGCAGATCTTCTGGGGCACCGCCTGGGACGACCGGACCCTGCTCTCCCGGGAATCCCGCCTCGCCCGGCTGGATGAGGACAGGGACGGAAAACACCGCGTCTTCTGCACCACCGCCGCCGAGGTCGGCAAAGAAGTGCCGGAGTACGGCGAATTCGTGAAGGAGCAGATCGAGCGGCTCGGCAGGGAACACCCCGCCATCCGCACCCAGTTTTTCTGCGAGGAGATCAGCGACCTGACCTCCATGTTCACCCCGGAGCGCGTCGAAGCCATGAAGGGCAGCCACGCGCCCCTGTACCAGCCGGAAGCCGGCCGCTGCTACGTCTTCCTGATCGATATCGCCGGCTCCGATGAGCTCACCCCATACGATAAACGCGCCAACGGCTTTTCCGACCGCCGCGACGCCACCGTCGTGACCATCTGCGACGTTTACCTTCCCGAAGGTGAAAACTATAACGCCAAAAACTTCGTCTGGAAGGTCGCGGCCCGCCGGCTGTACCGGAACCTCACCGCGGACAGCCTGAAGAAAGCCATCTGCCGGGACGTGGATTTCTGGAAACCCGGGAAGATCATCCTTGACCACTCCGGCCTCGGTTCCATGCTCAGCGGCTTTCTCACCGATAAATACCCCCGGATCTGCCGTCCCTTCGACATCACCGCCGCCGCCAAAACAAAAATGGCGTGGGATTTCCTCGCCATGGTCAACAGCGGCCGCTGGCAGGAATACAAGTCCGACGAGCTGAAGGTGCTGACCTCCTCCTATGTCCCCGGAAAAGACGTCAATGAGGCCCTTTCCGACCCGGACCTGCTGCAGCAGATGTTCTTCCGGGAACTGCGCGCCTGCCGCATGGAGCCCACCGGAAACGGCCAGACCGTCCGCTGGGGCGTCAAAGACGGTGCCCGCGACCACGTTACCGGCCGCCTGATCCACGACGACCTGGTGATGTCCGCCGCCCTCTCCGTCTTCGAAGACGGCTCCCTCCCCCTGACCCGCGACTTCTCCAAATGGGTCCCCCCCGCCGTCACCATCGACCCCGCCACCGGAAGGCCGTATAAGGACTGGTGGTAGGAAGAAGGGTTAGTGGTTGGTGGTTACGGGGACAGTTCCGCTCCGCGAAACCGTCCCCGTAACCACCAACCACCAACTAATAACTATTGACTATTGACTAATGACTATTAACGTTTTGTTAGAAGTATTAAAACCTATTGACCTTTGCGATTTGTGATGGTATTATATTGTACAGATGGTTAGCACTCAAAGATTGAGAGTGCTAACGGAGCGAAAAGATGGATGAACTGACTGAACGTCAAAAAGTAATACTGAGCCTTGTGATCCACGAATATGTCCGGACAGCCAATCCGGTGGGGTCCAAGAACCTGGTCAAGCAGTACCGCCTGGACTACAGCCCGGCAACCGTACGCAATGAACTGGCAGCGCTCACCGAAGCTCATTACCTCAGTCAGCCCCACACCTCCGCGGGACGCGTCCCGACGGAAAAGGGATACCGGTACTTCGTCAGCGGCATGATCCAGATGCGGGAACTCCCGGAAGAGACCCGGCGCATGATCGAACACCAGTTCTCCCAGGCCCAGCAGGGCATGGACGGCTGGATCAAGCTCGCGGCTTCGATCCTCGCGGATCAGGCAAACGCCATCTCGGTCGTTTCGGCGCCCCTGCCCAACCGGACCCGTGTGAAGTACATCTCGCTGATCTCGATCACCAACAAGCAGATCCTGATGATCCTGGTCCTGGCAGGCGGGCAGATGCAGCAGCGTTTCATGTTCGTCAACGAGACCATGACCCAGACCCGGCTAAACGAGATCGCGGATGTCCTGAACCGCCTCTTTGAAGGACGCAACAGCGAAGAGATCCGCGCCGCCGCCGGAAAGCTCCCCTCCATGGGAGACGCGGCGGACGAGATCATCCGCACCCTGCTGAACGCGCTCTATGACACGGACGCGCGGCAGACCGGCGAAGTATATACGGAAGGGATCAACAAAGTCCTTTCGGAACCGGAATTCTCCGATTCCGAAGACGCCCGCCGGACCCTGCGCTTTCTGGAAGAGAAGCCGCTGCTGCAGACCTTCCTTTCCCGGACCACCCGGGAACAGAAAGTCGGCGGTGTGCAGGTCTTCTTCGGCGGTGACGGATTGCTCAAAGACATCGCCAACTGCTCGCTCGTCGTCGCCCGCTACGGAATGCAGGGCATCGCGACCGGGACCATCGGTGTCCTCGGACCCATGCGGATGGCGTACAGCCGGAACATTCCCACCGTACGCTTCCTGGCGGGGATCCTGAGCGACCTGGTGGCGGACACATCGGCGGAGATCTGAGTTGTCAGTGGCCGGTGGTCAGGATTCGGGATTCAGAATTCAGGAATCAGGAATCAGGGATCAGGATGCAGGAGGTAAGCCAACGCAAAGAAAGAAATACGCTTCCGGAAGGAAGCATAAACGAGAGATAAGGAAAAGCATATGGGAAAGAAAACAAAGATCAAAGTAAACGCAGACCCGATGCCGGAAAACACCGCTGAGACCGATGAAGAGATCACCGGATCAGCCGTGAAGGAACAGACGGAACCCGTGGCCTTTTCTCAGGAAGAATTCGACGCGCTCAACGCCGCGCTGGAGGAAGCGAAGAAAAAGGAACAGGAAAACCTCGAAGGCTGGCAGCGCGAACGCGCCGACTTCAGCAACTACAAGAAGCGCATTGAACGGGATCAGGAAAACGCCAAAAACAGCTACAAGGCCGACGTCCTGAAGAAGTTCATCCCCGTTCTGTCAGACCTTGAACTCGCGTATTCGCATCGCCCGGAAGACGGCGAAGCAGCCGCCTGGGCGGAAGGGATCGAACTCATCATCAGAAAGTTCAATTCCGTGTTGGAAAACGACGGCCTCAAGAAGATCGAAGTAAAGGCCGGCGACAAACTCGACCCGAACATTCATATGGCGGTCTCTTATGAAGACAACGATGAATTCGGATCCGAAGAAATTATTGAAGTTTTGAAAAACGGCTACCGTATGGGGGACAAGATCATCGAACCCGCCATCGTACGCGTAGCGAGATAGGAGATTATTATGGGAAAAATTCTTGGTATTGATTTAGGGACAACAAATTCCGCAATGTCTGTCATGATCGGCGGCGAACCGACCATCATCCCCACCGCTGAAGGGGAACGCACCTGCCCTTCCGTTGTGGCAGTCAACAAAAATCACGAACGCCTCGTCGGCCGCGCGGCCCGCAACCAGGCGATCACCAACCCGGAGAACACGATCTTCTCCATCAAGCGTTTCATGGGCCACAAATACGATGACGAAGAAGTACAGCGCACCATCAAGCGTGTTCCGTACAAGGTCACCAAAGCCCCCAACGGCGACGTCCGTGTCGTCTTGGACGGCAAGGAATACTCCGCCCCTGAAATTTCGGCAATGATCCTCGCCAAACTGAAGGCCGATGCCGAAGCTTACCTCGGTGAGACCATCAGCCAGGCTGTCATCACCGTCCCGGCTTACTTCAACGACGCGCAGCGCAACGCCACCAAAGACGCCGGCAAGATCGCGGGCCTCGAAGTCCTGCGTATCATCAACGAACCGACCGCGTCCTCCCTGGCCTACGGCCTGGACAAGAAGAGCAACGAACTGATCGCGGTCTATGACCTCGGCGGCGGCACCTTCGATGTCTCCATCCTGGATGTCGGCGACGGCGTGTTCCAGGTCCGCTCCACCTCCGGTGATACCTTCCTCGGCGGCGACGACTTCGACAACCGCATCATGGACTACCTCCTCGATGAGTTCAAGAAGGCCAACAACATGGACCTCCGCAATGACCGCCAGGCTCTGCAGCGCCTCAAGGAAGCTGCCGAAAAGGCGAAGATCGAACTGTCCTCCACCATGCAGACAGAGATCAACCTGCCGTACATCACCGCGGACGCCACCGGCCCGAAGCACCTGGTCATGACCATGACCCGCGCCAAACTCGAACAGCTCACCGGTGACCTCATCACCAAGAGCCTCACCCCGGTCCGCAATGCCCTGAAGGATGCCGGCATCACCACCTCGGAGATCAATGAAGTCGTTATGGTCGGCGGTATGACCCGTATGCCCGCTGTCCAGGAAGCTGTCAAGCGCGAATTCGGCATGGAACCCTGCAAGGGCGTCAACCCGGATGAAGTCGTCTCCATCGGTGCGGCCATCCAGGGCGGTGTCCTCGGCGGCGAAGTCAAGGACGTTGTCCTCCTCGATGTCACCCCGCTGACCCTTTCCGTGGAAACCATGGGCGGCGTCGCGACCCCGATGATCGAACGGAACTCCACAATTCCGATCAAGAAGAGCCAGGTCTATTCCACCGCTGCCGATGGCCAGACCTCCGTCGAGATCCATGTGCTGCAGGGTGAACGCCCGATGGCTGCCGATAACAAGAGCCTCGGCCGCTTTATCCTCGACGGCATCCCGTCCGCCCGCCGCGGCGTCCCGCAGATCGAAGTCACCTTCGATATCGACTCCAACGGCATCCTGAACGTCAGCGCCCTCGATAAGGCTACCAACCGCAGCCAGAAGATCACCATCACCGCCTCCAGCGGCCTGTCTGACCAGGAAATCGAGAAGATGCGCAAGGAAGCCGAAGCCCACGCCGAGGAAGACCGCAAGCGCAAGGAAGCCATCGAAGTCAAGAACACTGCCGACAGCACTGTCTACACGGTCGAAAAGACCCTCGAAGAATACGGTGACAAGCTGCCCGCCGACCTGAAATCCCAGGTCGAAACCAAGGCGAACGAACTCAAGGGCATGCTCCAGACTGCCGATACCGACACGCTCAAGGCCAAGACCGAAGAGCTCAACAAGCTCCTCCAGCAGCTGGGCGGCGCCATGTACCAGCAGCCGGGCCAGGATCCCAACGCCGGCGCCGGTTACCAGCCCGGTGACATGGGCGGAGACAACGGCTCCACCGGTTCCAACGGCGGTGACGACGTCGTCGACGGCGAATTCCGCAGCATGTAAACGCTGAACACAGATAAACTTCATAACGGAACGATCTTTTACCGGTCGTTCCGTTATGTTGTGTTATATTAGTAATTAGTCAATAGCCAATAGTCATTAGCTGGCAGCCGGAGGTTGAAGCAGATCTTTACAGGATGGAAGACAGTCCATACCATGAATGACGCGAAGCGTCTTCCTTATTCCAACTTATGACTATTGACTAATGACCGGTAACTAAAAGGAGTGAAACGACTGATAAATGGCCGATGAACGAGATTATTACGAAATATTAGGCGTCAGCAAGGACGTCAGCGACGCTGACCTGAAGAACGCCTTCCGCCAGATGGTCCGCAAATACCATCCCGACGTCAATAAAGAACCCGGCGCCGAAGAGCGCTTCAAAGAGATCAACGAAGCCTATCAGGTCCTCTCCGATCCCGATAAACGCGCCGCCTACGACCGCTACGGCAAGGCGGGCGTCAGCGGAATGGGCGGAGCCGGCTTCGATTACACCACCATGGACTTCTCCGAGATCCTCGGCGACCTCTTCGGTTTCGGAGGATTCGGCGGTTTCGGCGGCAGCCGGAATTCCGGTGCCCGCCGCAACGCTCCCCGCCGCGGCGCCGACCTGCAGACGACCGTAAAGCTGAAATTCGAGGAAGCCGTTTTCGGCGCCGACAAGGAGATCAGCTTCAGCCGCGATGAAAAATGCAGCAAATGCCACGGCACCGGCGCCGAACCCGGCACCCAGAAAGTCAAATGCAAAAGCTGCAACGGCACCGGCGAGGTGAAGACCACCCGCCAGACCGTCTTCGGATCCATGGTCCAGGTCACCGCCTGCCCCACCTGCGGCGGCACCGGTGAGACCATCCCCACCCCCTGCACCCAGTGCCGGGGCCGCGGGATCGAACGCAAGACCGTCAAAAAGGTCGTCGCCGTCCCCGCCGGTGTGGATAACGGGACCCGCATCCGCATGTCCGGCGAAGGCCAGCCCGGCTCCAACAACGGCCCCAACGGCGACCTCTATATCGAAGTCTCCGTCGCCGATCATCCCATCTTCCGCCGGTACGAGAATGACATCCAGGTCGACCTGAAGATCAACATCGCCCAGGCTGCCCTCGGCGCCGAGGTCGAGATCCCCACCGTCGACGGGAATGAAAAACTGCGCACCCCCGCCGGTACCCAGCCGGGGAAGATCATCACCATGAAAGGCAAAGGCGTCCCCTCCCTCCGCGGCGGTAACCGCGGCGACCAGAAGGTGATCATAGACGTGGTCACCCCCACAAACCTGACCGATGAACAGCGCGGCCTGCTTGAAAAGCTGGCGGTCACCCTCGGTACGGAAACGACGGTAACCGGCAAGACATCCTTCTGGGACCGTCTCAAGGATGTGCTGAACGGGGAGTAGGAGTCGGTGATCAGTGGCCGGTGGCCGGTGGTCAGGATGCAGGATGCAGAAATCTGGATCAGGATTCAGGATACAGGTATCAGGATTCAGTGAACAGGAATTGGGAGAAAGCGGTATGGAAGCGGAGGAGAAGAATGTTTCGAGCTGGCTGGAAGTCAGCCTGACGGTCGATAACGAGATCGCGGAGGCGGTGGCGGAGGTGCTTTCCCGCTTCGCGGAAAACGGTGTGGTCGTGGAACGCGGCATGGATTATAATGACGCCGAAGATATCGGTACTCCTTTCGGCCCCTGCCATGTCTACGGTTACCTGCCGATGGACGAGGACGTGGAGGAGAAAAAGGCCCAGATCAGCCAGGCTCTCTGGCACCTGGGGTTCATCAGCGAGATCCCGGAACCGGAATTCAAGATCATCGAGGATCAGGACTGGATGTCCTCCTGGAAGAAATTCTACCGCCCCATCCTCATCGGCAAAAAAATGCTCATCCTTCCCGCCTGGATGGAACAGGAAGACCCGGAGCGCATCGCCGTCCGGATCGACCCCAGCATGGCTTTCGGTACCGGCACCCATCCGACCACCCAGCTGTGCCTGGCACTGGCGGAGGAATACGTGCAGCCCGGCATGGATGTCATCGATGTGGGCTGCGGTTCGGGCATCCTTTCCATCGGTTCGGTCCTGCTCGGCGCCAGACACGCGCTGGGCGTGGACATCGATCCGGAATCCATGAAGAACAGCCGGGAAAACGCCGCCTGCAACGGTGTGTCGGACAAATGCGAATTTTATCAGGGCTCCGTTGCCGAGATCCTGAAACACGAATGCAGCATCCATCACGCCCCGCTGGTCCTCGCCAACATCCTGGCGCCGATCCTGCTGATGCTCTTCGACGCAGGTATGGCGGACCTGGTGGATCCCGGCGGCATCATCTGCCTCAGCGGTATCCTGGAAGACCAGGAAGACAAGGTCCGGAAAATGGCCGAGTCCAAAGGCCTTACCTTCATCAAACGCCTCCAGGTCAAAGACTGGGTTGCCATGGCAATGAGAAAGTAGCGTTTGGTGGTTATCAGCGGCCAGTGATTGGCAGCTGATGGTTGATAGTTGGCTGATGGGCAGTTGATACATAACACTGATCAACTGCCCGCTGATAACTAACCACCAGCCACTAACACCCCGATCACCGGCCACCGAATACCGACCACCGGCCACTGACTAATGACAAATGACTGGGAACAACATGAAATCGGACCACAAATATAAAATTCTTCTTATCCTGTTCTGCCTGTTCCTCTGTTCCTGCGCGGGAAAGACGGAGAAATCGAAGCTCGATTCCATCACCGACCCGCAGGAATATGTGAATGAACTGGCGGCGCAGGGCTATACATCGATCTACAACAGCTATGTATTCAAAAAAACCGACAAAAACAGTACGGTCTGGACCGCCCCGTTCGCCGGGATCAAATCTTTCCGCCTGCCATCTGCCATGACGAAAGCCAAAGGCATCATCGCCGCCTCCGGCGGCAGTGAGACCATCCCGGGCTCCGGGCTGGTGACCGCTGACGTGGTCTATTTCCCCATGACTGCGGCTGAATACGATGAGCTGATAAAAAATATCTCCCTTGCCGCCTTTTACGCGCAGACGGACGCCGGAATGCTGCAGAAATACAAACAGCTCGCCGGAACGTACTCCGCCGCGGCAAAACCGCTTTTTTCCGTCTATGGGGTCAAGAACAACGGATCGGCGGACGACCTGAAGAACCTCATCAAAGACATCTACGTCACATACGGAAACTATGATGAAACCATCGCCCTGATCGCCGCTTCAAGCCTGACGGTCTATCCCGCGGGCAATGCTGAGGATTTCTCATTCTATATCGTCCAGAACGGCACCCCGAAAGAGGCGGATTTCGCCTCCGAAGAAACCGCCCCTTATTTTGAGGAATACCGGACGATTTTCTCCGAAGCCGGAAAATACGGCTCGTCCTTCTCATTCCACCGTCCCCTCGCCCTGACCGAGGTCAACCTGGATGGCCAGTCCATCCGTTTCGCGACCGCGGACATCAGCGGGAATGCCGTAAAAAGCGAAGACTTTTTTAAGCCTTACAAATTCACGATGCTCAACATCTGGAGCACGACCTGCTCCGTTTGCCTTACGGAGATCCCGGTCCTGCAGAAAATGAGCGAAAAATATAACGCCGACGGCGTACAGATCGCCGGCCTGCTTTACGACGGGGACGATCCCGCCGCCGCCAAAGAGGCAGCCGAATTTCTGAAGGAATACGGGATCACGTACACGAATATCGTCGCCAACGATGAGCTGAAAAATATCTTCCCGACCCAGAGTTTCCCCATGACATACTACTTCGACTCAGAGGGAAAAATGATCGGCGATCCCGTGATCGGCGCCAATATCGAAAAATATGAGCAGAAGATCATAGAATATCTGGAGAAGAAATAGACGTCAGACGGTGTCAGCCGGGTACGGTTTTCGCTGACCCGCATCTGCCGCACAAGACCAACGGGACCATAACAACCATCGTCCTGACAGCGCGGGTCAGCAGAACTGTCCCCGCTGACCCGTGATAATAGTCCATCGTCTTTATCGTACGGTTCAGTGAGCAGGCCCGCATCTTACAGTGCAGCCCCCGCTGACACCGGCACGCATTTATATAAACAGGAGGTTCAAAAAAATGAAAGGTATCGAAAAAGTCGTTCAATTCCTGGATGAGGCCCAAACCTACTATCTGGCTACGGTCGACGGGGACCAGCCCCGTGTAAGACCTTTTGGCACCGCACTGCTGTGGGATGGTAAACTTTATATCCAGACCGGAAAAGTAAAAGCGGTCTCCAAACAGCTCGCCGCCAACCCCAAAGCGGAGATCTGCGCCTTCAACGGCAGCAAAACTCTGCGTGTTTCCGGAGAACTGGTCAACGATGAAAACCGGGACGTGAAAGCCGCCATGCTGGAAAAGATGCCGATGCTGAAAGGCATGTATGACCCGGATGACGGCAACATGCAGATGCTGTACTTCAAAAACGCCACAGCGGCCTTCAGCTCCTTTACGGAAGCCCCGGAAACATTTGAATTCTAAAGTGACGGTTCCGTCCTCCTTCGGCGGACAGCGGCCGTCCCCTTCAAGGAATGGTAATTTATGGAAGAAATTTTGGCAATTTTACGTGGTATCCGTCCGGATGTCGATTTTGAAAATGAGACAAAACTCATCGACGACGAGATCCTGGACTCCTTCGACATCATCTCCATCGTGGGAGAACTGAATGATCATTACGACGTTGAGATCAACGTGGAAGACCTGGAGCCGGAGAATTTCAATACTGTTTCGGCAATGCTGGAACTGATCGCAAAGCTTCGGGAAGAATGACCTGTCCGGAAGAATGAAAAAACGTCTGCTTCAGTGCATTGGCACCATCCTCGGTGTTGGTGCCTTATTACTATTTTTTACAAAACTGCTGATGCCCACCTGGCTGGAATGGAACATAGACAACACAGTCAAAGGCGTTTATCAGGAGCCCCGCGACAGGGTCCAGGTGGTATTTTTGGGGATGAGCGGCGTTGTGAACGGGATCTCTCCGATAGTTTTGTACAACGATGCCGGCATATGCGCGTACAACATAGGTTCCCCCCAGCAGCCGATGCTGGCTTCCTATTACTGGATCCGGGAATTCGAAAGGCTTCATTCCGGGACATTGAAAACCGTGGTCCTGGATATGTCTTCCGTTTTCCTGAAACACTACAGCTATGCGTTTGCCGAAAAGTCGCTGGCCTATATGCAGTTTTCTCCGGTCAGGATCGAGGCGATCCGGGCCTGTGATGAGGAATTTGAGGAATTCCACTTCTGGGATAACATTTTCCCCCTGACTGCCTATCACTCCCGATGGCCGCAGCTCACCCGGACGGATTTCAGAAGCATCACCAACGCTGACAATTATTTTTACACCCGGGGAATGAACGTCAGTTACGACATGTCGGCGGATAAAATGGCGCCGTCAAGCATCCTGGTCCCTTTGTACCAGCTGACGAAAGAACAGGATCATACCCCGGAAGAGTGTATCAAAGCCTGCGATGAAAGCAGCCTGCGCTACTTCAACAAGATCGTTGAGTTCTGCCGGGAAAAACATCTGGATCTGGTGCTGATCAGCATCCCCAGCCAGGAAAAAGACCTCGAACATGACACCATGCAGTATCTCGCGGACCTGAACGGGCTGCCGTACATTGATTTCAACCTGCCGGAGATCCAGGAAGAGATCGGTCTGAATTTCGCTTTCGATTACGTGGACCGGCTCCATCCCAACATCCGCGGCGCGGAAATGATCACGAGTTACATCAGCAGCTTTCTGAAGAATAATTACGAGCTGCGGGATATCCGCGGTGACCGGAACTACAGCTATATGGAGCAGCAGGCGGAAGCCTATGCCCCCCTCGCGGAAGCCGGACAGCTTCATCATTGCGAACACCTGGAAGAATATCTGCGGATCATCAGCAAGGACCGCTACACCGTATTTCTGGCAGTCAAAAACGATGCTGTCAGCGGCCTTTCCGACCGGGACCGGGAACTGCTCGCCGATGCCGGTTTTACGCGGCTCGCGGATCTGGACGAAAATTATTCCTATGTCGGGATCATCGACCGGGGAAAGGTCATCGTCGATGCCGCTGCTGACAGCGATACGGATTTTATCATCGTCCAGGGAAGGATCGGCCTGTCCGGAGATTTTGTCTTTGACGGCATCTATAACCGTTCGGCCGTGGGCGATTCCTATTCCCCCCTGAAAGGGAAAGAGCTGATCTCCGTCATCAGCGCCGGTGCAAACGCGGGAAATTATGCCTCTGTTTCCATCGATAACGATGAATATTCCGAAAATACAGACGGGCTGAATTTTGTTATTTACGATAACGAGATCAGGCAATTTGTGGATCGAGCCGGTTTTGATACCCATACACCGGAAAAAGCAAGGACAGACCTCCGGCTCCCGGCCGCTTATGCCGCGAAACTGGAAAGCAATAAACTCCAGACCATATCCGGTTTCCGGGATTATCTTTCCGAAGCACTCTCCATCGACGGCGGCGTCATATTTATGATGAGCACATTTCGGGAGGATAGCGGCTTCCTCTCTTCGGATGATATCGCTTTTCTGCGGTCTGCCGGCCTGCCCGAAGCTGAAAAGGTCGGAGCACAGCCTTACGCCGCGATGATCCGGAACGGTGAAACCGCCGCGGATACTTCCGGCACGGATGATTTCATCACCGTTATGGGATCCGAACCATTCTTTTATCTTCTCTCCAATCAAACCGGTGAGAACCTTGTCATCGCGGACAAAAACCGCTGTACCGTGGAGGAAGATTCCGTTTTTATCCTCATCTGCGGGGAAGATGGAAATACCGTGATCGACCGGCGGACTTTCCGCTGAAGATCAGATCATGTAAAGTTACGGGAGTTTTTTCGTGCCATTCGTTTCTGTTCAGTTTCTTATTTTTCTTTTCCTTACCGCCGTGCTTTATTTCGCCGCGCCGAAAAAATGGCAATGGATCGTTTTGCTTGCCGCCAGTTATATCTATTTCTTTATCAACAGCGAATGGCTCATTCTCGTTTTATTCGCGCAGACACTCGTAACGTTCGGTACCGGGCTCCTGCTCGAAAAACAGGCAGAGGCTGAGCAGGCAGCGGTTTCCGCTCTGGAAGAAAGCGGTTCGAAAGACGAAATTCAGGCGATCCGGACCTCCGGCGGAAAAAAAAGGAAACAGACCATGATCTGCGGCGTGGTTATAGTGCTGCTGGCACTCCTTTTCCTGAAATATTACAACTTCTTCGCGGAAAACATCAGCTTTCTGACCCGACGCTTCGGGATCGCTTTCCCGAAGCTGGATCTCCTGCTGCCCATCGGGATCTCGTTTTATACCCTGCAGGCCATCGCCTATATTGTGGATATTTACCATGGAAAGATCCATGCCGATACCAGCCTGCCGAAATTCATGTTATTTCTGTCATATTTTCCGCAGATCGTGCAGGGCCCCATCCCCCGCCATAAACAACTGGCGCATCAGCTCTATGAAAGCCATAACTTTGATTTTCAGCGTTTCTGTCTCGGCTTCCAGCTGATCCTCTGGGGCTTTGTGAAGAAAATGATCATCGCGGACCGTATCGCTGTCCCGGTCAGTTCCATTTTTGACAATCCCGCAGAATATGAAGGGGCGATCCTTTATTTTGCGGTCGCCGCATGCTATCTGCAGTTGTATACGGATTTTTCGGCCGGGATTGATATCGCCCGCGGTTTTTCACAAATCATCGGTATCGATCTGGAACTGAATTTCACCCAGCCCTTTTTTTCCGCTTCAGTTAAGGAATTCTGGCACAGATGGCATATGTCCTTATCCAAATGGCTGAGAGATTATATTTATATTCCTCTTGGGGGAAACAGGAAAGGGAAATTCAGGCAGTGCGTAAATATTCTGATCACATTCCTTATCAGCGGCATATGGCATGGATCCCAATGGAAATACGCGGCGTTCGGTATTTGGAACGGCATGATCATCTCCGTAAGCTTTCTGCTGACAAACGTTTTTCTCCGGCTTAAACAGCTGCTGAAAATCAATGAAAAGCTTTTTTCCTGGAAACTGTTCCGGATACTGACTACCTTCCTTATCATTTCCTTCAACATATTTTTCATCCGCGGTGCCGGCTTGAAAACCTCGCTGAGCATGATCCGGTCATTCTTTGCGGCATGGTATGATCTCTCATTTTTCACTGACGGACGCTTACTGAAGCTTGGGCTCGAGGCTGCGGAATGGAATCTTCTGGCTGTGATGGTCCTGATCATGATCATCGTCAGTGTCCTTCACGAGAAAGGTGTTTCGATCCGGGAACAGATCCGGGCACAGGGTGTCGTTTTTGAAATGCTGGTCGTTATCATATCGATCACAGCCATCCTTATTCTGGGCGCTTACGGTCCCGGCTTCGATGCCTCACGGTTCATCTATCAGAGGTTTTAGAGGGAAAATCCTCAGGCAGGCAGGCAGCGGATACGATATAAAGTTATGAAATAATCGGATTTGGATTCGGGAGTTTATTTGTGCCTTTAGTATCAGTTCAGTTTCTGATTTTTATCTTTTTCGTCACGGTTTTCTATTTCACCGTACCGAAAAAATGGCAATGGGGTGTGCTGCTTGCCGGCAGTTATATTTACTATTTCATCAACAGCGAATGGCTCATCCTGGTTTTGTTCGCGGAAACACTCGTAACTTTCGGCACGGGGCTCTGCCTTGAAAAACAGGCGGAATCGGAACGGATAAAAATCGACGCTCTGAAAGAGAGCGGAACGGAAGACGGGATCCGGGACCTGCTCGCTTCCGGCGGAAAAAAACGCAAACGGATCATGCTTTGCGGTGTGCTGACTGTTCTCCTGACACTCGTTTTCCTGAAATATTACAACTTCTTCGCGGAAAACATCAGCTATGTTACCAGACATTTCGGGATCGCTTTCCCGAAACTGTATCTCCTGCTGCCTGTTGGGATCTCCTTTTATTCCCTGCAGGCCATTGCCTATATGGTGGATGTTTACCATGGAAAGATCCATGCCGATACCAGCCTGCCGAAATTCATGTTATTTATGTCTTATTTTCCGCAGATCCTGCAGGGTCCCATCCCCCGCCATAAACAGCTGGCTGGTCAGCTCTATGAAGGCCATGCCTTTGATTTTCAGCGCCTTTGTTACGGCGTCCAGCTGATCCTCTGGGGCTTCATGAAAAAAAAGATCATCGCCGACCGGGCTACGATCCCGGTCAACACGGTTTTTGACGATCCCGGGAACTACAGGGGGCTGATCATTTTCTTTGCAGCGGTTTTATACTATCTGCAGTTGTACACGGATTTTTCGGCCGGGATCGATATTGCCCGGGGGTTCTCTCAGATCATCGGTATTGACCTGGAACTGAATTTCACCCAGCCCTTTTTTTCTGTTTCGGTTAAGGATTTCTGGCACAGATGGCACATATCCTTATCTACATGGCTGAGAGATTATGTTTATATCCCTCTTGGAGGAAACAGGAAAGGAAAATTCAGGCAGTGTGTAAATATTCTGATCACATTCCTGATCAGTGGCATATGGCATGGATCTCAATGGAAATATGCGGTATTCGGTGTGTGCAACGGCATTTTTATCGTATCCGGCATTTTGTTTAAAGATCCCATTCTCCGTCTGAAGCAGCTTTGCCGTATTGATGATAAGCTTTTTTCGTGGCGGCTTTTCCAAATGATCCGCACTTTTGTCATCATTTCCTTCGGCAGCTTTTTCTACCGTGCCGTAAGCCTGAAGACCACTCTTTCCATGATCAGAAATTGTTTTACAAGATGGTATTCCAATGCTTTCCTTTTTGACGGGACGCTGAATACGCTGGGGATCGGGACTGCCGATTGGGTCCTGCTGCTGATCATGGTTTTTCTTCTGGTTGCTGTCGATTTTGTCCATGAGAAAGGTTTCCGCATACGCGGATGGATCACGACCCAGGGCCCCGTTTTTGAATTATTCGTCTTTCTTGCGGCTGTCACAGCGGTCATGATCCTCGGTGTATACGGTCCCAGTTTTAACGCGGCAAATTTTCTTTATCAGCAGTTTTAGGATAAGATCAGGTATCAAATGGATCAGGAAAATAAGAAGATGAAGATCACAAAAACCGGTTTATTCAAAATCTTTGGAGCGTCAGCAGGCTTCATCTGTATCATTGTTTTTTTCACGAAGCTGCTAACGCCTACCTGGCTGGATTGGAATACCGATAATACGGTCAAAGGCATCTATAAAGAGCCTGAAAACAGGATCCAGGTCCTCTTTTTAGGCAACAGCGGGGTGGTCAACGGGATCTCACCGATCACCCTGTATACCAACTATGGTTTATGCGCTTATAACCTGGGTACCCCGGGACAGCCGCTGCTCGCATCATACTATTGGCTGAAAGAAGTTTACAGGCTGCATTCGAAAACACTGCGTACAGTCGTGCTGGATACCTCTTTCGTATTAACCGTGGATGAATCCTTCGAAGATAATGAAAAGGCCCTGACCCATATGCGGCTTTCTCCGGTGAAAGTGGAAGCATACAGGGAATTGGCGGAAGTGTACGGCATCAACCCGGCGGATTATCTCTTTCCCCTGACAGCCTATCATTCCCGATGGTCTGAGATCAGTGAAGATGATTTTACCGGATTGGATAACCGGGGTAATTTCTTTTACACAAGAGGGCAGAACGCGGTCCTTTCCATGGCTATGGACAACCTGGAGCCGTCGCAGATCGAGATCCCGAATTACAGTATCACCCGGGAACAGGAACGATCCCCGAAAGCGTACAGCGCCGTTCTCAATACCGCTTCAGGGAAATACTTCACCGCGATCCGTGACTTTTGCGCGGAACATGATTTGGACCTGGTACTGATCAAGATTCCTCTCCCCAATATGCAGGATCTTCATCATGACGCCGTACAATATCTGGCTGACATAAACGGCATTCCGTTCATCGATTTCAACCTGTCCGAAATTCAGGAAGAGATCGGACTGGATTTCGCCAGAGATTTTCAAAATGTCACCCATCCCAATATATACGGTGCGGCAAAAATCAGCAATTATATCGGTTCGTTCCTGCAGGAAACCTACGAAACAGAGGATGTTCGCGGAAACCGGAATTATGATTATTTAGCCGGACAGGCAAAGGAATTTGGTATAACGGAAGAAAACGCGAAACTTCAGTTATGCGAAACACTTGAAGAATATCTCGATTTAATTAATAACGACCGTTATGCGGTTTTCATTGCTGTGAAGGGCAATGCCGCCGGAGGAATGACAACTGAGATCCGTGACCTGCTCTCCGGCATCGGGTTTGAAGCCCTGGCTGCCATACGGGATGGGCAATCATATACCGGAATGAAAGACCGGGGAGCCATAATCTATGACCGTTCCGCGGAGGATGATTCAGATAGTATTATTGCGCAGGGAACGATTGATATCGAAGGAAATTTCCACACGGATAAAATATACATAAGGTCTGCCGATGAAGGCTCTTTTTCCATGGTTCATGCCAAAAACACATTCGCAGCTGCAAGTTCAGGAAGTCAGGCCGGGAACAAAGTATCCATTGGTATAAACGGCAAAGAATACGCGGAGAACAAAACCGGATTGAATTTCGTAGTTTACGATCACGTTTCAGAACAGGTCATTGACAGCAGCAGTTTTGACACATCTCTTCCGGATCGTCCGAGGACTGATCTTTCGGTCCCGCATGCGTTCCGGATCCGTGTGCTGAAAGAAAAACTAAACGGCTCCCGCACTTTCACGGATTATATCGAAACGGCCCTCAACACGGAACAAACCACAATATTCATTGCCGGAAATATGTTTGAATCAACAGATATTTTAGATCCTGAAGATATCGCTGCATTGGAATCCAGCGGTCTGGAAAAAATACACCGGATCAATGATCAGCCCTACGCAGCAGTGATCCATGAGAAAACAGTCCTTCAGGAAAAAACAGAGACAAACCGGCCTTTTTCTCTTTTCGGGACAGATCCGATCCTGTATCTGTTCTCATTGGATCGGGAAACATCCTCAGTCAATATCGGCAGCCAAAACTGGAACGCGGATGATGATTCGATCCTGGTCGTTGTACTGGATGCCGCAGAAAATGAAGTAATTCACAGTAAATCATTCAGGCAGGAATAAAAGTGCATTCACAGCGGCCGGAAAAGCTGATTTTTTCAATATGTTATAATTCTTATCTGAACAGGTTATTTGTCACGCTTACGAAGAGCATACTGACAAATTGTTCTTCTGAGGAAAAGTTCCCGTTCCAATGGTTCTGTATACCGAATGATCCAAAAAGAAATGAATCGATGAAATCTAAGGAAACAATGTAATGAATATTCTGAATTATCTTGAGCAAACAGAAAGAAATTTCCCGCTGAAAACAGCTATTAAAGATGAATATGAAACGATCAGTTATTCCACTTTAAAGCATCGCGCTGAAAGTATCGGAACAGCTGTCGCAAAAACAACACCGGCAGTCAATTCACCGATTGCCGTCATGATCGACCGTAATGCAGCCAGTATTTGTACTTTTTTGGGAATCGTTGAAAGCCACAATTTTTATGTACCCATCGATCCCACCCAACCGATCGAACGGATAAAATCCATTTTTTCCATGATACAGCCGGTTTTGCTGATTTCTCTGCACCACAACATACCTGATGAACTGAAATCAGAAAACATCCAAATACTGGAATATGATGATATTTTCGAACTTGATCCTGACTTACAGCTGCTGAAGGAACGTCAGCGGAACCTGATCGATATCGATCCGCTTTATGCCATGTGTACATCCGGATCGACCGGTGTCCCCAAAGGAGTTTTGATCTCACATCGGAATGTACTGGATTTCATTCCGGTTTTCACCAAAACCTTCGGCTTATCCTCAGACGACATCTTCGGCAATCAGGCGCCTTTTGATTTTGATGTATCTGTCAAAGACATTTATTCCTCCCTGTATCTGGGCGGGACATTATACGTCATTCCAAAGGTCTGTTTTGTGATGCCGAAAAAACTGCTGGATGTACTCGATGATAATAAAATCACGACGATAATATGGGCCGTATCGGCACTTTGCATTGTGGCCGGGATCAATGCCTTTAAATACCGTGTTCCTCAGTATTTGAATAAAATCATGTTTTCCGGCGAAGTGATGCCGATCAAAATGCTGAATATATGGCGGTCTTATCTGCCTGATGCGATGTATGTCAATCTTTACGGTCCGACAGAAATTACATGCAACTGTACCTATTATATTGTTGACCGTGAATTCGCCCTGACGGACAAACTGCCGATCGGGATACCATTCGAGAACGAGGACATTCTGGTACTGAATGAAAATAATCGGCCCGTACAACCGGGGGAAACCGGAGAGATCTGTGTCCGGGGAACATGCACTGCGCTCGGTTATTATAACAACAGAGAAAGGACAGCAGCGGTTTTTGTCCAAAATCCGCTGATCTCCGCATATCCGGAAATAATTTATCGTACAGGCGACCTGGCAACGCTTACCGATAATAATGAATTCGTTTTTGACGGAAGAAAAGATTTCCAGATCAAACACATGGGGCACAGGATCGAATTGGAAGAAATCGAGGCAAATCTTAACGCAATTGACGGCATCACCCGATCCTGTTGTTTATTTGATGAAAAGAAAAATAAGATCGCCGCTTTTTATACAGCGAATATCGGGCAAAAGGAAATTATCACAGAACTGAAACGGAAACTGCCAAAATACATGATCCCTAACATTTTCATTTCCTATGAGTCTTTCCCTTTGACCAAGAATGGGAAAATCGACAGGAAGATGCTGAGAAAATCCTATGAGACAGGCCTGGTCCCGATCACGGACTATTCATTTTTTCAGACTTTATATAAGGAAACAAAAAACAGATTACCTGCTCTTGAATCAAACTGCATTTTACCCGGGAAATTAGTGCGGGAAGGCATTGCCGGCAGTAATCTGTATTACAAGGCTTTTCCTGAGGGTTTTGTTCTTTATCTTGACGAAAATAATCTGTACCGTGCATATTATTTTTTGGATACAAATCAGGAATTTCCGGATCTGAAGGCTGACAAGCCGGTATTGATCGAAGAACTGGATAGTTTCGACAGACGAAAAGCCTATCTGGACCAGCTCACACCAAAACTGGAAAAAGTCAATTTCCGTCTTGTATCCAGAAACCTGATGGTCGAATATGATTTGGAAGGAAATGCGGATACGGTCAGGGAGGCATTACGCCGCTCAACCCAAAATATGGAAGAAAAAGGCCTGATAACAGTCAGTGAATTGACCCACGAACAATGCAAACAGGTATTGGATCTGTGGGATAAATACCTGAAACCGACCGATGTTCCGCTTTCTCACAGACAATTCGAAACCGACAAAAGTCAACATATCGCCGCAGTTTTGGACAAAGACGGCACTGTCTGCGGCTTGAACTGGTGGATTCTGCAGAAAACCAGATGTGAGACACGGCATTATGTAACCCACCCGGACTACTACAGGATCGGAATCGGGCAGCAGCTTTGGTATTATTCTGCAGTACAGATACTGAAAGCAGGCTGCAAAACCATTATGAGCTACATAGATGAACTGAATTACAAATCCAGAAACCTTGCCAAAAAAGCCGGCTGGGTGGAAAACGGAAAAATCAGTCTGATATTTATCTTAGAACCCCGGAAAGACTGACCGGATACTGAGGATATTGCAGACAGATCCAGCCATGAACATCGAAGCAGAATATGCTCAGCGCACAGCAAACGGGCATATTCTGCAAAAAGTAAGCTTCCCGGGAAAAATATAAACGCAGAAGAACAAAAACGGTACGCGGATGCCGGATCTTGCGTATCTGCCGCAGTTTTTTTCCGCGGGGCATTGATCTGCCGGATGCAGCCGGAAATGGTTTTTAGACTCAGCTGCATGCATAATGCTGCGATCCAGGACTTTTTCCGAAATCCGGAGCGTGGAATCATGAGGAAAGTCTTTTCCCGTGTCCGAGAAAGTCTGCGATCAGGTCTTTGTTTATGACGACAAAAAATATGATGCACAGGAAAAAACTGATAATATTCACGAGTCTGTTGTTGTATATATAAACCCCATATGTCAAAATGTACAGTCCGCCACAGAAATAAAGCCTTTTTGAATTGATACTGACTTTAATATATTTTCTTAAATCAATGGACCGATAAAGGCACAGGACCATAAAGGAAATAACAGTGCTGGCTGCGGCTGCGTAAATTCCCGCTTTTTTGATAAAAACCAGGTTGAGCGCAATGTTAATTATGCCTGCCGCCAGAGAGGTATCCGCGATTTCTTTCGTTCTTTTGAGCGCGACATAAATTGAGCCGAGCAGACCCGCAAAGGAATTAAAAAACGCGCCAAGCAATAACAGGGGAATATATTGATAGGATTCAATAAAACCTTCCTTAACTACTATCGGAAACAGGAAGAACATACCGGACTGAAGAACAAGTTCCAGAGATGCGATCAGGCATAATACATCACTGAATATTTTCTCTATATATTTCTCTCCATCCGGATCATTAATATGAAGAGAAATCGATTCGGTCCAGGCAAGATTAAAGATACTTACCGCGGACATGATAACAGTTGGGAACTTATTGGAAATCGCATATATGCCATTCGCGCCGACACCGAGGAAATGAGATACGATTATGCGGTCTGATACATTAATGATCCACCAGATAATGCTGTTAGGGACTAACGGGAAAGAATATTTGACCGCATCGTAACAAACCTTTTTATCAAACGGCGTTCTGATAAATTGGAACAATTTCAGTTTCAGGCTGATAAAAACAGCGCACAATAAATTGGAAAGAGCATTCGCATACAGGATGCTGTTAATCCCATAATTGAGTTTTATCAGAAACAGGCAGCTTAATAAGACGTTCGATAAACCGGCGATCACGCTTCCTATTGAATAAACATCATTTCTTCCCAATCCCCGTGCGGCCTGAAGGCACATATTCGAAAATATCGTAAATAAGATTATAAAATAGAGAATCGCACCATACGGGTACCGGAAACAACCGACAACTATCCAATATATACAGGAAAAGGGGATCAGCAGCAATACCGTATCATACAAGACAGCGGAACAAATATTGGCGATCGCATCATTATCATCTCTGGAATCGATCAGAAAGCGGAATAATGCGTTTTCAAGCTGAAGCGTGATACAGGGAACAAAAAGACCCACATATGTCAGAATGAGATCCACTGTCCCATATTCTTCTTTGGATAAGAATGATGTATATAACGGAAGAAGAAATACAGAAAGGAATTGAGTACTGATTTTACCCAGCATTATAATGACGGTATTCTTTGTCAGTTCTTTTCCTTTGTTCCTTGTTGAATTAGTCACGATGATCTACCTGAATTGTTCTTTCCATGTTCTGATCAGATCAAAATCGACTGTCAGTTCCGTACCCCGCTCTTTATTGATCAAATCAGGCAATTCCTCCGCTATGTTTTCTCTTTCTATCGCATTCAAATGAAAGGACCTGTTCATTTCACGGGCCCGATTATCAACAATGATTATGATCGTCCGGCAATGATGCTGCATGGCAAAGATCCCGCCATGCAGACGGGTCCCGACATAATCAACGCCGGAATCAAGCAATTTTTCATATGAACCCAGATTGGGAGGCAAGAACTTTACAGAACTGAGATCCGCATCCAATGACATAATATATTCCGTGTCATTCAAGCCCTGAGGCCAGAAGCAGATATTTTCATACTGATTTTGAAGGATGGAGATCATTTTTCTGTCGCTGACAGGATCTTTCATGTAATCCGTAAGGGTAAACACAACAGATCTGTTTTTCTTTCGGGGAATTTTTCCGCATACTTCAGGAGTCAGCTGCCATATTGAAGGACATCCTGTATTAATGGCCTTCAATCCGAGATCATCAAGGAACTCTTTCGTCTGCTGATCTCTTGCGGCATGTATATATTCAGAACTGAAAATCTTCTTATAGATCTGTTTTGTATACAGGTCACATTTTTTTGAATTGTAACCCATGCCGCAGCCCACGGCGACCGCGCCGTGATACAGTTTTGTATCAGTAAAATCGATCATCCAATCTTTATGGATCTTCAGCAAAGAGCTTTTTATTAAATTTGTTCCGCAAAGAAATTTATATTTGGCATCACAGATTTCATTCAGGTAAGCATTTCCAAACATGGCTTCAAATTTCTGAAAATGGCTCATGGCAGGTATATGCGTCGGCAGATTGATCACAAAATGATTTCCCAGGAGGAAATCCATTTCCTTCCTGATGCTTAAATTGATAATAAAATCCCCGAGATTCCTGCTGCCAATAGAAGTATCAAATAAAACAATTTTTTCCATTAACGCTCTATACGATCCTGATTACCATTCGTCATAAATCAGATATTTGAAAAAAAGACCCGATGCGGAAAACATACCCTTTCGCGAGGAAACCTTACTCCGGAAGCGCGATATCACCGCGGGCTTTCCATTCCTCGCGGAGTTCCTGCACACGGGGGAAATCCCGGTAATAACCCCGGTATGACTCCGGGAGCAGGGCGGCAATGCGGCACATTACTTCATCGGTTGCATGGCGCAGGGATTCCTCCCGGTTGTCCGGGTCGATAGCCGGCAGGGTAAATGCCGGACCGAAACGCAGGATGAGGTGCGGCTTGTGGAAATGTTTGAAGGAATCCATCCATTTCTCCGAGCCTTCGATACCCAGGCTGACCAGCGGCACATGGGCCTTGGACGCAATCAATGTCACACCTTCCTTGCCCTGCAGAAGGCTCTTCGTCTTGCTGCGGGTACCTTCCGGTGCCAGCGCAACGACCTTACCTTCTTTCAGCACAGTCATAATGCGTTTCATCGCCTTAAAATCCGCCTTGGTACGGTCGATCCAGATCATATCGGCGTCTGTGATGACTTTTCCGAATATCGGGAAATTCTTATATTTATCCGCGGCTACACAGTAAAAATCATTGTAGCGCTCCGTCATGATCAGCGCAGGGAAATCCAAACGGCTCAGATGGTTCAGTGTAAGAATAAAAGGCCCTTCTTTTGGGACCTGGTCTTCATTCAGAACTGTCACATGGGTAAGGTGGGAATACAGCCACCGAATCATGGAAAAAACCTGATCTCTTGTCATATTTACCTCAAATTAAAGCATACCATAAATGAAACTGTTTTTCAAGTACCCGGTCTGAATGCCGCCCGGCTTATCTCAAAACCTGACCACCAGCGTATCCCCGATCACTTTGATGGAACCGGCGTCGGGATAGTGGGGCATGGCCAGGACCTCGGGGCGTTTGGCAAAGTCAGCCGGATTCGCCTCCCATGCCTGGAATTCACACCATAAGGTCATGTAATTCCTCCAGGGATCGGTACTGAGCACTTCGCGGATACCGAAGAAGGGATGTGTGCGGATATAGTTCAGTTCGGAAGTTTCCGGCATGGTGGTATCCCATTCGGCGACCCGGGGGTCCCCGATATAGGCGACCTGCATGGAAGAATTGTAACCCTCCGTATTCTGCATCCTTGTGATGAGGGAAGTAAAATAGCGGGCATACTGGGCCTGTACCATCTCCAGCCGCATATAGCAGACATTGTCATAACGGCACCAGGCGATCACGACCAGGCCGAGCAGAAGAGTCACACCCGCATTCAGGATGCGGCTGAAAAGGGGCTTCAGGCCGGCGGCAGTCTGTTCAAAGATCCAGACAAACGCCATAAAAAACAATGCATAGCCGTAAACCATCAGCGCGTTGCAAAAGGTCTCATCGACCATAACGAAAATAAAATTGACTGCCAGCGGGATCAGCAGACCAAGGACTCCGAGGATCAGGCCGACCCATAAACCGTTCTTTTTCACACGGGAACAGACAAAATACAGATAAAGGATGAAAAACAAAACGATGGAAATAAGGAAAAGAGCCCTCACTCCGCCGGGGAGGACGTCATAAAACGCGCCTCTTCTCGGCCGGAAAAACTCCAGATACGCAAAAAGCGCCCGTCCGAAGTAGGTCTGCAGCGAAACACTTCCGGCACTTCCGATCCCCTTATAGCCGCTTAGTTTCAGCCCGTTGATCTTCAGAAAAAATTCTGTAACGGTATTGTAAAGCAAAAGTAAAGCAAAACAGCTCCCCAGAATGATCCCGGACAGTTTGTACGCATCGATCCGCTTTTCTTTGCAGTCCGCCTCAGAGAATCGTTTGATCAGCCCCAGCAGCAGAATACACAGCATGGATGGGATATAAGCCTGATACAGTCCCACGGAACAAACCATCAGGACGATGCCCGAAAGAACGGTATACCATCTCGTTTTTTTCAGGATCAGATATGACCCCAGTACTGCCAGAAAAAAAGCAAGGCAGAAGTAATGGGCAACAAACATATACCCGAAAAGGGAAGCGATCACCGGGATCGAAACCATGATGCCGCTGAGCAGAATACAGTTGTTAACAGAGCGCAGTTCAAATAAATCGATCAGAAGGCAAAGGGAAACAGCTATGCAAAGAAGGGAAAACAGGCCGTTGATCGTCGGGATACTGTAAATGCTGTCCTGAAACAGGAGGTTTTTCGTTTTTTCCACAAGAAAAAGCATCCAGCGGCCGGAGGTAAAAGTTACGCCACCTGTAAAGATATAACGCAGATCGTCCCTGTTGGATAGCTTATTGAACAGCATCGGACCGTGCGCCAGGATACCGAACAAAAAGGTACTGACGATGGCAAAGCGCTGGTGGATCTTTAATCGTTTCCAGATTTGGTTTATTTCCATTTATCTCCTATTATTAGTCATTAGTCTTTAGTCATTTGTTGTCAGACGTTGTGATCCGCCGGCGGCCGGTATCATCATTATTTTCAAACATTTGACATTGAGGCAGGTTTCACCTGTTCTTCATGAAAATCGAACCACCAGCTAACATCCGTTTTCAATTCTATTGTACAACAAAAACAGACCCCGGGATCAGATCCGGGGGTCTGCTGTACACAAGTCAAACGGTTTGAAGTTACGGTTCGATCACCGTGCCCGGTTCAATGACCGCGTTCTTCGGGATCACGACAATACCGTCACGAACATAGTAGCGCTTCTCAGGGTTGGGATCATCCAGGTCGGTTCCCGCCGGGAAGGGTTTGATGACCACACCGTCGCCGATCCGGGCATTCTTATCGATGATCGCCTGTTCGATATGGCAGTTTTTCCCGATCCCGATCAGGACACCCTTCTTTTCCGCGTTATTTTCCGCTTCCGTGCGGTATTTCTCCATTTCCGCGCCCATCAGGATACTGTCCTTGATGACAGAACCGGAGTCGATATAGGACATCACACCGACGATAGAATGCTCGACGCTTTCCGCCTTAACGCGGGCACCGCGGGCGAGGATCACACGATCCATGCGGGTATTGAATACTTTAGCGGTAGGCATGGTATGGGCGATGGTATAGATCGGGTGTTTCGGATCATGGAAATTGAACGGAGGATTCTCTTCGGTCAATGCCAGGTTTGTCTCATAGAAGGAGCGGATGGTACCGATATCTTCCCAGTAGTAATCAAAGCTCCAGCCGAAAACGTCATTGTGGTCGATGGCGTACGGGATCACATTGTTGCCGAAGTCCGAATAATCCTTCGTGGAAAGGATATCCACCAGCAGATCCGTGTTGAAAATATAGATACCCATGGAACCGAGGAACGGCCGTTCGGGGTCATCGGAGCTCTTCATGGATTCCAGGATCACCGGATCTTTCGGTTTTTCTTTGAAATCAACGATGCGGCCTTCGGCATTTGTCTTCAGAAGACCGAAGCGGGATGCTTCTTCCTTGCGTACCGGCTGCACGGCAACAGTCACAGAGGCGTTATGGTCGATATGATACTGCAGCATTTCCGCGTAGTTGCAGCGATACAAATGGTCACCCGCAAGGATCAGAACGTATTTCGAATTCGCGGAAACGATCTGGCTCAGCTGTTTGCGGACAGCGTCTGCCGTTCCCTGATACCAGTCGGCGTTGTCCATCGTCTGTTCAGCGGCCCAGATCTGGACCCAGCCGGAATGGAAGCGGTCGAACTGATAGGTGTCGGTAATATGCCGGTGAAGCGACACAGAGTTGAACTGGGTCAGCACAGCAATCTTGAAAATATTGGAATTGATACAGTTGCTGATCGGAATGTCGATCAAACGATATTGCCCCGCGATCGGAACAGCGGGCTTCGAACGCATTGATGTCAACGGAAATAACCGGGTTCCCCGGCCGCCGCCAAGAATTACAGCTAATACTTCATCAGAATTCATGAGCAATCTCCCTCATTAAGCCTTTTTCAAGGATAATCCTATATCTAAATGATTTTAACTGAAATAATAAAAAAAGACAATGGTCAAATATCGTAAGAAATAAGAAAAAAGTAATATTTTTCCGAAAATTTTCCCAGCCCCGGTGAACGTCATCCCGAGTCGGAAGTGAGGTAAACCGGCCGGCCGTAAAGTCACCTTTGCTATTGATTCTCTATCGGTCCGGCTTCAAAGCCAGGCAGTCTTGTGAGTCAGGACATTACGGCTGTACCCGAAGGGACAAAGCTCCAACTCCGAATCCAAATCGAGCGAAGCTCGTACCATATGGAGTTGGATTCTACCCGGGGCTGTACCCGTGACGTACCGACCTGCAGGATCACCTGCCGTTGAAGCCGGATCAGTAGGGATCATATAACCGAATCTTCCATGACGAAAAACGGGGACTGTACCCTGAGGAAACTCAACTTTGATCCGCAAGATTGCCTGTTGTTAATGCCGGATCGATAGGGACTAATATCAAAGATTACTTTACGCCCGGCGGATCGTGTGGTTTACGAGTCGGGATGAGTTAATTTGGGTACAGTCCCCTTCGGGGACAGTCCCCGTGATGTCCCCGTGACGTCACGGGAACGAAAGACAGCCGAATA
>DAIMGK010000045.1:0-28368 GCA_036723985.1 Flexilinea sp. | reverse complement strand
GCCAATGTCGACAATATCACTACGCTGATGGTTGATGACATCCGGGCGGATAAGATCAACATGCGCAAAGAAATCCAGGCGTCCCTGGACAGATTGTTTTCGCAAAACTATATCTCCCGAAGCGGTGACACATACACCTTCCTGACAGACGAAGAACAGGAAATTGCACGAGAGATCCGCAATATACCGGTGGATAGCTCAGAAATTATCAAATCCATTTCCGATATGATTTTCGGTGACCTTTATCCGAATAAGAAATTCAAATACGGGAAATATGATTTTTCCTTTGATCAGATGGTGGACGAAACTGCCATCGGAATCCAGACCGGGGCTATCAAGCTTCATATCCTGACGGCAGCTTCTGACCTGTATAACGCCGGAGACCAGCGCCTGATCCACCAGTCTGGCAGCGGCAGCGAAGCCCTCTTTGTTTTGTCGGATGAATATCCGTATTTTGAAGAGTTGGAACAAGCCAAAAAGATCCGGAAATATATCAAAAGCCGCAACGTTTCGCAGCTGCCGGAAGCGACTCAGCATATTATTCATAATTACCAGCAGCAGGCAGGACAGATGGAAAAACGGGCACGGGAGCTGCTTTCCAATGCGATTCTGAATGCCCGGGTCTTTGCCGCGGGTGAAATGATCAATACCCGATCCTCGGGTATCAAAGATAAATTTGAATATGCGCTTTCTTCACTGGTTGAAAAGGTTTATACCAAACTAAGTTATATCCGCCATAATTTCGACAGCGATGAAGAGCTGCTGCGGATCATAAGGGAACGTAATGACCAGCGTACATTGGACGGCAGTATGGCCTGGCATAATCCGGAAGCAGTGGGCGAGATCTACCAGTATCTGCAAATACAGAAAGAAAAGTATTTGCCTACTTCTATGGGCGATATTCATAACAGGTTTTCCGCGATACCTTATGGCTGGCGGGAAATTGATATTGCCGCTGCTGTTATCTCTCTGATCGCGGCGCAAAGGGCAATTCTAACCTACAGCGGCAACCAGATCCAGCCCGATGATAAACATATTCCGGATTATCTCCGCAAGAAAACGGAGATCAACAAATCCATCATCAGTCTCAGAGTAAAAATACCCGAAGCTCTGCTCAAGAGTTCCCGTAAATTCCTGAAAGAGTACTTCAACGTTATGGATCTGCCGGACGATGAAGACGGACTGATCGCCTATATAACCGGAAACTTTACAGCGGAACGGGATAAATTCCAAAAAATGCTGACCACGGATTACGCGTCCGGGAATTATCCGGGACGATCTGTCGTTGAAGAAGGGATCGCCCGCTGTAATGACCTACTGGGGCAGAAGAAAGATAATCTCGCCCTCCTCAATAAGATGAAAGCATTGGAAGAAGATTTTCTTGATCTGCGAGACGACATGTCGGATGTGAAAGCATTCTTCAGCGGACAGAAGAGTATTTTTGACAATGCGGCCAGTTTGTTGAAAAAGATGCGGGCGGAAAGTGACTATTTACAGAACGAAGAAAGCACTATTCAGGCTCTGGACCGGATCGACAGCATTCTGAAGAATCCAAGCCCCTACCGTATGATCAAGGAGTTACCGGAACTCTGCCAAAGGGTAAAGAGCAGCTATTCCGGATTGTTGCGGCTCAAGCAGGATGATGTTCTCAGCGATATTCAGGCCGCCATGGCGGAGATTCATCAGACCGCGAAAGATGATCCGGAGAGTCGGAAAATTGTTGACACAGCCGATGCGGAACTGCAATCCCGGAAAAATGATGCCCTTTCTTCCGAGACGATGACGGAATTGGATGCCATGCGCTCCCGTATCGACGGCATTCGGAAGAAATATCTTCAGAAACTGTTGACCGTAGGCCCGGTAATAAAAAAACAGGACATCTTAACCGTCACCCGGGGAAGTCTTTTCACCAGTCAGGAACTGGAAAACGCAAAAGACATCGAGGAATACACGGAAGAGCTGAAAGCAAAGCTTGCAGAGCTGCTGAAAGGTCATGACGCGATTCATATTATTTAGCGGTAAGTGACAAGTGATAAGTGATAAGTGTTTAGCAGTCGCAGTCAGCCATCAGATAAATTACTGATTGCTGACTGCTTACTGCCAAAATGCTGAATCCGGGAATTTACAGACAAAATTAGTTTATAATTTGTAAATAACGATTTATTTTTAAATATTAATTTACAAAAAATAAACTGTGAGATGGATCTTATGAATATATATGATGAAATGATAAAATATTATGTCTTCAAATTAGAAGATGTAAATCAATATTATCATAACATAAACAGCGCAAGGGCTGCAGTCTGCAGGCTCCTCAAATCGAAAAAAGCATTGAGAATACGCAGAAATCTGTATACCTGTGTCAGCCTGGAACTGGGAGGACCGATTGCCAACCGTTTTCAGATTGCGAGTTTTATCAACGAAAGTTCATATTTTTCACATCACACTGCTTTAGAATATTATGGAATCAGCGACCAGGTTTATTATGATGTTTATGTTTCTTCTAAACACCGTTTCAATGATTTTGAATTTGATGGATATCTTTACCACTTTGTCCGGTCCGGCATTGATGATGGTGTTATCTCTCCCGAATTCAGCGGTGGGATAAAACTGACAGACAAAGAAAGAACTCTTTTGGATTGCATAAAAGATATGGATAAATATGCCGGTCCGGAAGAAACGATTGAAAATATCAGGGGGTTCAAACAACTTAACGAAGATAAATTGATGCTTTATCTGAAACGATATGATAATCAATTCCTTTATCAAAAAACAGGTTTTCTTATGAGCTGTCTGAAAAAAAACACAGACATATCGGATTCGTTTATCGATTTTTGTCATGATCATATTGGAAAAAGCAGACGATATCTCGTAAAAAATCATGCCAAAGGCACATTCGATGAATATTGGAATCTTGTCATTCCTGAAAATATCATGCTGTGGAAAAATGGAGAAATAATAGATGTCGCAGTATAACAAATCGGAAATAGAGCGAACTGCCAGAAATTTGGGATTTTCGAGGGATACATTTGAGAAAGTCTTACGTCTGAAGAGAATCATACTGTTTTTCAATTCAGAAGAATTGCTGAAATCCCATTTTCTGTTGAAAGGCGGAACCGCTATTAATTTAACCATATTCAATATGCCAAGACTATCAGTTGATATCGATATGGATTTTATTCCGAATATTGACAAAAAAGAGATGACTGATTTACGCGGGAAGATGAATAAAATCATCATGGATTATATGTCTTCAGAAGGGTATATTCTTTCAGCTTCTTCATATTCCCGTCACAGCTTGGATTCATTTCATTTTAATTACGTAAATTCCGGCGGCGGTAATGATCTTATAAAACTTGAAATGAATTATTCTTTGCGCGCTCATCTGTTCGAGCCGGAGCAAAGAGTACTATCCGGTGATCTTTTTTCAGAGAATCCGCTTGTACTATGCGTTACCCCGATGGAAATATTTGCAGCGAAAACAATTGCTCTATTGACGCGTGCTGCAGCAAGGGATTTATATGATTTTAGCAATTTGATCAATAAAGATTTGTTTCAGAAAGAACGGGATCTTTTCCGAAAAAGCATTATTTTTTATGCATCAATTTCATCAGATGAAGTCAGCGAAGAATTCAATTCCGATTCTATTGACAGAATTACCGGACAAATGATTCGCAGGGATCTTTTACCTGTGTTAAAGCTTTCTGAGCGTACAGGCCAGTTTGATCTTTCCGCCAAAATCAGCACATCAAAAGAATATATCAGAGATTTGATGACACTTACTGATCGTGAAAAATCCTATCTCCGTTCATTTAGAACCGGAGAATACAAGCCGGAATTATTATTTTCTGATGAGAGCATAATTGAAAGAATAAAAAATCATCCTATGGCGCTATGGAAATGTACATATAGAAAATTATAAAGTGGAAAGCAGTTTATTTTTTGCAATTAATGATTTTTTTTCAAGTCGTTTTATACAATAAATAAACCATCTGTAAGGATGTTTTTAATCATAACAGGAAAGGAGTATGTCAGCAGTTTATAGAAACGGTGAGCAGAATGGAGTGAAAGCAAGAGTATATTTCTTGTCACTTGCCATCTGTCACTTGCCACAAAAATCTGCTGAATGCTAACTATGGCTCGATTGGTCAAAGATAAATATGAAGAATGGAAAGAAGAGTGTAATAAGCGCTTTGAACAGCTCAAGGCGAATGAAGAGGAACTGAACCGCATCTTCATTGAAATTTATGGGCTGCAGGATGAACTGACGCCGGAAGTCGCTGAGAAAGACGTGACGGTATATCGGGTCATCGACCATCCCAATGAGGAAGAACGGAAGATGTCTTATGTCCTTTCCATGCGGGATATGATCGTTTCCCTGATCTCCTATGCGGTTGGCTGCATGTTCGGACGCTATTCGATAGCAGTGGAAGGGCTGCGCTTTGCCGGAGGGAACTTCAGTAATTATTTTATGACACCGGTAGCCAGCAGTCAGTTGACATCCGGCAACGGTTCCGGTCGAAAGGTCCACTTCCAGCGGGGAGATGGTGTGGGCAGCATGTGGTTTGCGAAAACCGATGACGGGCGATGGGTACCGAATATGCTCGAAGTAGACGGAGATAATATCCTACCCATCTGTGATGATGATTATTTTGCCGATGACATCATCGAACGTTTTGTGGATTTTGTAGAGAAAGTTTACGGAAAAGAAACGCTGGAAGAGAATCTTCGCTTCATCGCGGATGCTCTGGAAGGGAAAGGCTCTTCCCGTGAAGTGATACGGTCTTATTTCCTGAATGGGTTTTACGCTGACCATGTACAGACCTACAAAAAGAGGCCGATCTACTGGCTCTTCAGTTCCGGAAAGAAAAACGGCTTCAAAGCCTTGATCTACATGCACCGCTATCAGCCTGATTTGCTTGCCCGGATGCGCACCGATTATGTGCATGAACAGCAGGAACGCTACCGCACACAGATTCAGATGCTGGAAACAAATCTAAACAGTGCGGCGAAATCAGAGCAGACAAAAATCAAAAAACAGATCACGAAACTCAGAGATCAGTCCGATGAGTTGCTGAAATATGAGGAAAAGATCCATCACCTGGCGGACCAGATGATCGAGATTGACCTCGATGATGGAGTAAAAGTGAATTACGCGAAATTTGGGGATGTACTGGAAAAGATTAAGTAACTGGCAGAAGGGCAGGAAAATATGAACAAAGCAGCGATAAAAAATTACGCCGTATGGGCGAGGAGAAAACTGATTGAGTCTGCGAAGCAGCGGGCTTTTGAGATAGAGATCACCGATGGAGGTGTGAACGATCCCACCCAGGATACCATTGCGGGACATCCGCTGAACCCCGCCAAAAAAGCACAGAGAGCACAGCTGATCGGCGAGATCCGCAGCCGCGGGTATGAGGCGGTGATGGAAGAGGCGGCTTATACCTGGTTCAACCGCTTTATCGCTCTGCGCTTCATGGAGGTCAACGGCTATCTGCCCTCCAAGGTGCGAGTCTTCACCGATGAGAATGGAGAGTTCCACCCTGAGATTCTGAAGCAGGCGCTGAACGTGGACCTCGACGGGCTGGACCGGGAGCGGATCCTGGCGCTGAAGGACGCGGCAGACGATGAAAGCCTGTATCAGTACCTGCTCATCACCCAGTGCAACGCCCTCAACGAAGCCCTGCCTTACATGTTCGAGACCATCTCCAACTGGACGGAACTCCTCTTCCCTTCCAACCTTCTCCGCCCGGACAGTGTCATCGGCCGAATGGTCAGCGATATTCCGGAGGAGGACTGGACCGATGCGGTCCAGATCATCGGATGGCTGTATCAGTACTACAATTCCGAACTCAAGGACGAGACCTATGACCTGCTGAAAAAGAACGTCAAGATCAGCAAGGAACGCCTCCCATCCGCCACCCAGCTCTTTACCCCAGACTGGATCGTCCGCTATATGGTCGAAAATTCGCTGGGAAGGATAGCGGTCAGCAGTCAGCTGTCGGCTATCAGCAATCAGCAGTCAGCTGTCAGCGGTCAGCAGTCGGAAACGGAACGTATCGAGAAAGAAAAAGAAATCGCGGAAAGTTTCGGATGGAAGTATTACCTTCCTGAGGCCGAACAAACCCCGGAAGTCCGTGAACAATTAAATTCCCTTGCCGCTTGCCACTCGTCACTTGCCACTGATTCCTCTCCCCTTGCCGCTTGCCACTTACCACTTGCTGCTCTGAAATTCCTCGATCCCTGCATGGGTTCCGGCCATGTATTGGTTTATGCCTTTGACGTGTTGATGCAGCTGTATACCGCCGAGGGCTGGTCCGAACGGGACGCGGCAAGGTCCATTCTGGAAAATAATCTCTTCGGTCTGGATATCGATACCCGTGCCGGGCAGCTGGCGTATTTTGCCGTGATGATGAAAGCCCGCAAATACAGCCGCCGCATCTTTTCCGCCGGGATCCGTCCGAACATCTTCGCCGTTCAGGATTCGGACTTCATCAATAACGACCTGGTGCGCTTTGTTTCAGGAGAAGATAGTAAATTACAGGACACGATGTGGAAGCTGAAAGAGACCTTCCGCGATGCCAAAGAATACGGCAGCCTGATCCAACCGAATATTCCCGATTTTCCTGCACTCCGTGAAAAAGTTCAGCTTATTGCCGAAACCGCCCCGCAGGATCTGATCGCTGCCCATTTTCATGAGATCGTGCTCGAAAAACTCCTCCCGATGATCGATCAAGCGGAAATGTTATCACAGAAATATGATGTGGTCTGCACGAATCCGCCTTATATGAGCTCATCTCAGATGAGTATTGTTCTTTCTGATTTTGTCAAAGAAGCCTATCCTGACAGTAAAGGCGATCTGTTTTCTGTTTTCATTGAACGAAATCTGAAAATGTTGAACGCAAATGGTTTCAGCAGTCAGATCACCATGCATAGTTGGATGTTCCTGTCCAGTTTTGAATCACTGCGAAAAAAGTTGATTCAGGGACATACAATTATGAACATGGTTCATCTCGGTGCACGGGGTTTTGATGAAATCGGCGGTGAAGTAGTACAAACGACTGCCTTTATACTTCGAAATCTTTTCATTCCAAGCTATGACGGCATTTATTGCCGTATGGTTGACCCAAAATCAGAATCGGGGAAAAGAGATCTTTTCCTTTCCGGTGAAAATCGATATTCAGCCAATCAGGAAAACTTCAGCAAAATCCCCGGCTCTCCGATTGCGTATTGGTTGAGCGATGCATTATTAAACTCTTATAACAACCCTCCTATTATTTCATCAGCAAGACCTTGTAAAGGAATTGATACTGGGGATAATTCAATCTTTTTACGTTTATGGCATGAGATAAACAAATCAAAAATTTCATTTCCTCACACAATGCCTTTGTCTTCTGAAGATATATATTCTTGTGATTGGTTTCCATATAATAAAGGTGGTGCATATCGAAAATGGTATGGAAATAATGAGTATATGATTTATTGGAAAAATAATGGAAAAAAAATTAAAGCCTTTTCAGGATCAAACTTACGCAATAAAGATACATACTTTACCAATGGAATAACATGGTCTACAGTTACTTCGGGAAGTCTTAGCATGCGTTATTTTGGATATGGTTATCTATTTGATAATGGAGGAAGTTGCCTTTTCGCCAATCAAAATTTGACATATTATCTAGGATTTCTTAATTCTGTTGTTACGAAGGAATTAATGGGTTTGTCTCCAACCTTAAATTCTCAACCAGGAGACATCGGTAAACTTCCAATTGTTATTGATGATTGCAAAAAACAAAAGGTCAATGAAATAACACAAGAAAATATTAATATATCTATTTCAGATTGGGATTCCTTCGAAACCAGCTGGGATTTCAAAAAACATCCGTTGATTTAGAAGTGGACGGGGACAGTTACGGTGAGGCGCCGAACGGAACTGTCCCCCTAATAAGCGCTTTGAGTAATTATGTTCAAGCTGATTAATACTAAACAAACAGTTTAATATATGGAAGGTAATGCGCTTTATGTTGAAACAAATCGAGAATTTGATTACTATAAAAACAATACAAATCATTACTGATATTATCATTGAAAGATATCTGGAATTCAAAAAACTGATAGATAGCGAGACATGCCAAAATCTATTTTTGGAAGAGTATGCTCCTCATAATAGACAATATGGTGCTTCATGGGCAATATCAAGCGGATTTCCAAGTGGCAGTATGATCAATAATGAATTATATGTTGATAAATTAACATATAGCAGGAATTTTACAAGACCTTTACTTTACAATGATCGAATAAAAATTATGATCCTTAATAATGGGACAGATTTTTATGCTGAATATCTGAAAGATTATTATAAGATGAATAAACCAAACAATAGAGAGAAAAAACGATTCTGTTTTATTAAAAATACGGTAGATCATAGGATATTAAAACAAATTACCATATGTTATCCTAATGAATATGGAAAAATAATTGCAGAAGAAGAACTTATCAGCAAAGAGCAAATTAAGAAAAAAATCAAAGATTTACAATATTCCGAGGAGAATGTTACCGCCTGACTGAGGGGAATTGAAATCTCTTTGATGGGATAGGTTGATTATTGATGAGTCGATTGATTAAGAAGAGGGTGTTATTTGATAATAAGCGCTAAGACATCAACGCATATCGGCAATATTCGTATTATCTGCCAATATGCGTTGACAATTGTAATTAGCGGGAGTATACTTTTGGCAAATAACAATAATATTTGCCGATATGCGTTAGGATTACGAGGATTTTTGTCATGCAGTGGTATGAAAATACAATAAACAATCTGATAACCGGAAAATCTTACTCACATAAAGCGCTTATTGCACATCTAATGAAAGAAAAACCCGGGCTTAGCGCGAATACTTATCATTGGGCTATAAGCGGAATGGTTCGTGACGGCATCTTATTACATAACGGATACGATGATTACACCCTGACCGGTGAAAATCAATTACAGGAATATCACCCGTCTTATACTGATCTCGCCCAAAATCTGGCACATTCGATCAGAAAAAGATATCCATATATTCAATTTACGGTTTTCGAAACAGTTCTTATGAATGATTTTCTGAATCACCTGATTGCACAAAACACTGTTTTTATTCAGGCTCAAAAGGAGTGCAGCATATTTATTTTCCGGTTTTTACAGGAATCAGAATTTCAGCATCTGATGTATAAACCGGGGAAAAAGGATTACGCGCTTTATTGGGCAAAGGATAGTATTGTTGTGACTGATCTTATTTCAGAAGCCCCTATGCGAACCGATAATACTTATGAGATCCTGCTCGAAAAAATGCTCGTCGATATGTGTGCCGACAAGTTGATATCATTGACATTCAGCAAATCCGAACTGCCGGATGTATTTGATACAGCTGAAAAGCAATATCGTCTTGATAAAAATAAATTATTGCGGTATGCAAGAAGGCGTAACAGAGAAAAAGAAGTCAAAAGATATTTATTGAAGGAGAATGACCAATAATGGCAAGGGATAAGTGACAAGCGGTCTGCTGTCAGCGGTACTGCAATACTGGAAGTTGACACTGATGTCAAAAAGTCGCTTGAAAAAGTTTATTGTTTTGTGAAATTCTCCCTGGAATAATATTTGATTTTTCATTTTTAACTAAATTACGTTTTAGTAAATCATATTATAGTGTCAAGCGGCAAGCGGAAGAAGTGGCAGGCAGAACCTGATGCTGATACCGGAGAATAAAAAAACTTACAAATAACTGCCGACAATTAAAAGATAATGCGAATTTACGGTATAATCATGTAAAAAGAAATTGCGAATGTTTGAGAACAGAAAAGAAAAAACAAAATGCGAATTACAGGTGACATATGTTCAAGCGCAAAATTTATGATAAACTGCTGGAATGGAAAAAAGAGTCTGACGGACGTACCGCGCTCCTGATTGAAGGCGCAAGAAGGGTTGGCAAATCGACAACTGCAGAGGAGTTTGCAAAAAATGAATACGAAAGTTATATATTGATCGATTTTTCCATCGCCTCCAAAGCCATCAAAGACCTTTTTGAAGATATATCCAATCTTGATTATATATTTCTTCAGCTTCAGCTTCAATACAAAGTCGATTTGTTCGAACGAAAATCTTTGATCATTTTCGATGAGGTACAGCGATGTCCCCTTGCCCGCCAGGCAATCAAGCATCTGGTGAAAGATCATCGTTATGATTACCTGGAAACAGGTTCATTGATATCCATCAGAAAAAACGTCAAAGATATTGTCATTCCCAGTGAAGAGCGGAAACTTAACATGTATCCGATGGATTATGAGGAATTTTTGTGGGCGCTTGGGGATCATACGAGTTTTACCTTTATCAGAACATTTTTCGAAACGGGGCTTCCTCTCGGACAACAGACAAACAGACGGCTTCTTCGGGATTTCCGCCTTTATATGCTGGTCGGCGGAATGCCTCAAGCAGTTAACGAATTCTTACGCACGAACAATTTCAAGATGGTGGATGCTTCAAAACGGGATGTTTTGACTCTCTATAAAGAAGATTTTATGAAGATAGATTCATCCGGCCGGGCATCAATGCTTTTTGACGCAATCCCTGCACAGCTAAACACAAATGCCTCTCGATATCAAGCCGGAAAAGTCCTGAATCAGAATACCGGTACTGAGAATATGCTGAGCCTGATCTCAGAAATGAAAGATTCCGGTACTGTTCTGGTATCCTATCACGCGAATGACCCGAATGCGGGTATGTCAGCGAATAAGGATCTTTCAAGATTTAAAATGTATGTTTGTGATACAGGCTTATTTACAACACTGATGTTCAGAGATAAAGACTTTACCGAGAATGAGATTTATGAAAAACTTCTCAATGATAAACTATCCGCGAATCTCGGCTATCTTTATGAAAATGTTGCCGCTCAAATGCTTACGGCAAACGGGAATGAATTATTCTATCACACGTTTTTGAACCCCACATCCAGACATAATTACGAGGTCGATTTCCTCATTGCCAGGAAAAACAAAATCTGTCCGCTGGAAATAAAATCATCAGGATATAAAAAACACGCTTCTCTGGATCGTTTCAGTGAGAAATATTCGGATCGAATTCTGAATAAGTACCTGGTGTACACGAAAGATTACACAAAAGATCAGGATGTGATCTGTCTGCCGATTTACATGATACCCTTTATTTAGCGTATTACAGTGGCAAGTGACAAGTGATAAGTGAAAGGAGCGTAGTGACAAAGATTCATATAACAGCATTCGACTATGAAGAGAAGCAGAATCTCAAATTAATAAATACTTGCCGCTTGTCACTTGCTGCTCGTCACTAACTAACGGAGAATTATGGACATAACTGAGACAATACAAAAAAGATTTACAGCCGAATTGCCGGAAAACTATTCGCGGCGCATTATCTTCTGGAAGGATCCGGAGCGGGAGTTTGAGAGCCAGATCGATGAGATGTCATTGGATGGCGTGAAAATTATTAAACTTACAGGGACAAATAATTTCGCCGTGAAGATGCTGCTCTCCGAGACAGATCCTGAAAACAATTATCTGGTTTACGATCCGCTTTCTTACGATGATATCCGTGAAAACTGGCTGCTGGATATCGAGCTGTACAGCGAAGTCTTTCGGGCAGACCTGGTCTCGATCCGGATGCAGGAACTGAACATTCCCGACACGCCCGGTCTGCGGCAGGCTGTGAAGGGCTACGACAAATTCTTCCGAAGCAAAGAACGTGCGGCGAAACTGGCCGCCTTCCACAGTGACTATAATGCAATCCCCAGACAGCTGCACCTGGATGTGCTGGCGGTACTAAGCGGTGCGGAAAACAACACCTCTCAGGCAATCCTGCGGGCAATTCTCTCCGATGATCCCGTTCTGGAGGAAAACCGGGCATTGTCCAATATCCGGAAGTTCGGTTACGAATCCATGGTATGGAAAGTGGTTTATCAGCTGACCGGATATGTTCATGAGGAACAGGCGGATCTGACGAATCTCACAGCGCACGTGCTGCTGAGTGCGCTCTCCATGAATATTCCCCCATCAGCCCTCAAAGGACTGGAAAGGTTCATCTCCGAACCTCACAAAGAGGTCTGCTACGCGATCGTGAACGAATGGCTGCACACCGGAAACAGCGCCGAACATCGGGAAGCCTATTACGATCTCGCCCGCCGGGTCGAAGAGTATCTCGGCCTTCCGGCTCGTTTTGATAAACAGGATGTCGAAGTATTGTGGGAGAGCGAGGTTTTCCCCTGCATTGATGAGTGCATCCTTCGCCGGTTCATGACAGAGATTTCGGAAGATGTGGTCCGCGTCGATGCGATCCTGAATACCGCTGAAAAACGCAGGACCCATTGCTGGTACGATCGATTTGAAAGTTTCTATGAAGGACTTCAGCAAACCGCTCTGATGCAGCGGTTTTGCCAGCAGAATGCCGCCGCTTTCCATGTCGCCTCCCATGAAGCCTTCTGGAAGGCATACTGTGAAAACTTTTATAAGATGGATCAATATTACCGCCTGTTCCACAAGGCTTTCGGCAAAAACCTGAAGGAAGCCAGTACCTCTTTGGATGACCTGTTCAACAGCACTGCCGATTATGTGGAACGGCTGTATAAAAACAATTATCTTTCGTCACTTTCCGCGCAATGGCAGACGCTGACAAAAGATGAATTTAGCCGCTCTGCCAGACTCTCCGGAATCACGCATCAGGAAGATTTCTATATGAGCTTCCTGCAGCGTATCGCTGATGCCGGACAGCGGGTGTTCGTTATTATCTCCGACGGGCTGCGTTATGAAGTCGCAGAAGAATTGCAGCGCCAGCTCCAGCGGGATACAAAAGGGACCGCCGAACTTCGTTCCATGCAGGCGGCCTTTCCATCCCTGACCCGTTATGGCATGGCTGCGCTTCTGCCGCATGTCAGGCTTGAATTAAAGGATAACACTGATATAAACTGTGACGGAATCAATCCTGAAAATACTGATGCCCGCGAGAAAATCCTGAAGAAATCTCATTCCGGAAACACGGCAATTACCAGCATTGCCTTTCTGAAAATGAATCAGAAAGCGCGCAGGGAAGCCATCGCCGAAGCACGCTGCGTTTATATTTATCACAACACCATTGACGCGATCGGCGACAAGCAGATCACGGAATCCGGCGTGTTCGATGCCTGCGAAGACGCGATCCAGCAGATCAAGAAACTGGTCAAAATGATCACCAATGAATTGAGCGGAACGAACATCTTCATCACCGCGGATCACGGTTTTCTTTATACCTGGCAGCCGCTGGAAGCCTGGGATAAAACCAACAAAGGGAAGGTCACCGGAAATATCATTGAGATTGGGCACCGCTATGTGATCGGCGAACCCGACTGCCGGGCAGATCAAATGCAGCGCATCCCACTGGATTACCTGAACAGTTCGCTTGTGGGGTTCACCCCTCCGGCAAATATACGCATCATGACCGGCAGCGGCGGGATGAATTATGTCCATGGCGGGAATTCCCTTCAGGAAATTGTCGTTCCCGTGATAGAATTTAAGAACAAACGACCCGGAAGTAAGAACTTCGAGGACATGAAGAAAGCCGGCCTGCAGCTGCTCAGCCAAAGCCGGAAGATCTCTAATACCATGTTCTCGCTGAACTTCTACCAAAAGGAAGCGGTGGGCGGAAAGGTTTCACCGGCAACCTATGAGATTTACCTGACCGATATTTCCGGGCATGTTCTCAGTGACCGGCAGACTGTCATTGCTGATAAGACTTCGGAAAACAATAATGAGCGGGTCTTCCGTGTTCGTTTTACACTGAAAGGCGCTGCCTTCAACAACAAAGAAACCTACTACCTGCTGATTCGGGAGAAGGAAACGGGTATAGTCGTGGAACGGACGGAATTTTCGATTGACATCGCGTTTCAGGATGAGTTTGATTTTTAGCAGTCAGCCGTCAGCTGTCGGCAGTCAGCCGATAGTCGACAGCTGATAGCCGAGAACAGGAGTATTATGGCGATTAAAGATTATAAAGACCTTGCCGTTTGGCAGCAAAGTATGGATTTAGCTGTGGAAATATATAAATTAGTGAAACTGCTGCCGCGAGAAGAGACTTATACTTTGTCTGATCAGATGAGAAGAGCCGTTATTTCCATTTCATCAAATATTGCAGAAGGAAAGCAGCGGGGATCTGACAAATCTTTTTCAAATTTTCTGCAAATAGCAAGAGGATCGAATGCAGAACTTGAATCACAGCTTTTGTTATGCATCCGTCTGGGGTATTTTTCGAACAAGCAAACTGCTGCAGCATTGAACCTAACAGCAGAAGTAGGAAAGAAACTGAATGCTTTTATCAAAACATTACATCAGCCCACGGTTAGCTGATAGCAGTCAGCCGATTGCTGATAGCTGATTGCTGATAGCTGACAGCTGACAGCTTACCGCTAAGGAGCAAACATGATCGATGAATTTGATTCAAAATTACTGGATACCTTCCCGGGGAAGGTCGTACGAAAAGACCTGACCACTTTGATGAAAAAAGGCGCAAACGTTCCGACCTATGTATTGGAATATCTGCTGGGGATTTATTGTGCCACCGATGATGAAGAGATCATCGAAGAAGGTTTGGAAAAAATCAAACGCATTCTGAGTGAAAATTACATCAAGCCCGACCAAAGTGAATATATCAAATCCAAAATCAGAGAAAACGGACAGCACACTGTCATTGATAAAATAACGGTTTATTACGACGAAAGAGAAGATAAATATATCGCCAGGTTCACAAATCTCGATATAAAACCATTTGAAGTGTCTTCCGACCTGGTGGTTCATAACGAGAAGTTATTGATCGGCGGTATCTGGTGTATTGTCAAGATAGAATATGTCGGCCTTGATAAGGATGAAGGCGAAGAAGATCCCTTTGAGGATTATGACGAAGATATTTTCGGAAACGAGAAAAAGAAGAAGAAAAAAGCTGCAAAGAAGAAATCCAAATATGAATCTCCGTTTGAGATCTCTTCGCTGAAACCGATTCAGATGCCCAACCTGAACCTGGATGAAATTCGTGAATCCCGCTCTGAATTTACAAAGGATGAATGGATCACCTTGATGCTGCGTTCCGCCGGATATGAACCGGACTCCCTGAGCCAGAAGGAAAGAATGCATTATCTGCTGCGTTTTGTACCCTTCATTCAGAAGAATTACAATCTGGTGGAACTGGGACCCCGCGGTACAGGCAAGTCACATGTATACAGCGAGCTATCCCCTTATTCGATCCTGATGAGCAGCGGACATACGACGGTTTCCAATATGTTTTATAACATGTCTTCGAAACGGGTCGGTCTGGTTGGAAACTGGGACTGCATCGCTTTCGATGAAGTCGGAGGAATCCGGGAAACATCCGGGGACATGGTCCAGATCATGAAAAACTATATGGCGAACGGCTCCTTTGCCCGCGGTACGGAATCGATCAGTTCCGATGCATCGATTGCTTTTGAAGGCAATACTTTCCGTAGTGTAGATGATATGATGCGCTCCACGAATCTTTTTGAGCCATTCCCGGAGACATTTAACAACGATTCCGCGTTTTTCGATCGTATCCATGCTTACCTGCCCGGCTGGGAAACGCCAAAATTACGGTCAAGCCTTTTCACTCGGCGTTATGGTCTGATTTCAGATTGTTTTGCTGAATTCTGCCATGCCATGCGAAAGTATGATTTCACCAATGAATTCAGTGAATATTTCTCATTGAATAAAAATTATAACACCCGGGATGAGACTGCCGTCCGCAGAACATTCTCCGGATTGGCGAAACTGATCTATCCTGACGGAAACATGAACAAGGAAGAAGTCCGGGAGCTGCTGGAATATGCCATTGAAGGACGCCGCCGGGTTAAAGAGCAGCTGCGGAAAATGAATCCTGCTGAATTCAGTGATGTCGCTTTGGGATATATTGATCTGGATACCGGTGAAGAAACTGTTGTCAATCTGCCGGAAGTTTCTAACCGTGCATTAGTTTTTGAAGGTTATGAAACACCGGGTTACGTATATGGTATTGGCCGGTCGATCCGCGGACGTTTGGCAGTTTATCGTCTGGAGAATAAGCCTGTTGCAGGATCGGGAAGATTCAGTTCCCGGAATATTGAAGGTCTGGCCCATGCGTCATTATCAGTCAAAGACAGTCTGAATGCCGCTTTTGCGTATTTCCTTGAAAACGCACGGACCTTGACCAGACTCGCTCCGGGCAGCTATGACTATAATTTTTATTTCAATGATCTGCAGAATCGGGGGGCCAGTGATGAGATTTCCGTCGCGGAAGTTGTCGGTCTCTTTTCCGGCTTGATCGGGCGAGCAGTTACCCCTTCGCTGGTTATCTGTGGACGGGTCGTAATGTCCGGCAGTATGATGCCGATGACAACCGATCTTTATGATCTGTTTGTGACTGCCATTAACGCCGGAGCGAAAAATATCATGCTGCCTGATGACAGCAGGGAGAAATATGATCTGCTGCGTTCTGATCTCAAGAGTGAGATCAATGCGACTTTCTATTCAACACCGTTAGACGCGGTAAAGAAAGCTCTGGGGTAATTATTCTGTGTCAGCAGCCGGAGTTCGGCTGCTGATTTTTATAAACGTGGAGAAATCAGATGGGAATGTATCAATGTCTACGCTGTGGGGTAATCATTGAAAGTGGAAAGCGCATCTTATGCCCTGATTGTGGTTTTGTCACGGCAGAAGTCAGGGATGGAACTCTTTTTTCGAGGAAAGATGCGCTGATAAAAGAAATTATCTCGGTCCTGGATGGCTTGAAATATAAAGATGATGCAGCAGCACAGATCAGCTTTTCCCGTCAGAAAAGTCATAATAAAAACATTACCCTGAAAGAAGACCAAACGCGTTTTCCTGATTTTCCGAAAATCTACAAATATATCCGCGAAGCACCCAAAACAGAAATATTTTTCGAGCGGGTTGATACAACTCTGAATGAAATTGCAAAATATCTGCATACACCTTTCAGTGAAACTTATTCTGCTGACTTTTCTGATTTGATCAAAAAAGTCGAGGAGCAGGATCAGATAATGCAAAAAGCCTGTGCTGTTTTGGATCTTCAGCCGGAATTTTCTGATATAACATTTGTGCCTCTGCAGTTGAATTATGCTGAAGAACCGGATGTGGCATTACTTTCGGATGCTGATATTCTTCTGGGATTGTTGGGCGATTTGAGCCGGAAAACAAAAAACTTTGTAAAGAAGAACAATTTATTCGGTACGGCATATAAGAAGACGGAATACAAATCCACACCTCAAGGGAAAGAGATAACTCTTCGTGAAGCCATCAACCGGGTGGAAAAGATCCTGAAAAAGAACGTAACGGTAGATATCTTCTCCGATGGAACGGATGAATTAAAAGAATATATAAAACCGATGTGGTTCGCGATTGAAGCGCTGCTGCGGGCTCCGATTCCGGAGAAGCATTTTGTCTACAGCAGCGCAAACGGTCAGCAGATTGGTCAGGAGAATATTAATTCTTTTCTTCTCGATCAGATAGGGGAACATTATGCACGTTGTGAGACGCTTTCTTCGCTGAATTTATGCCTGGAAAGTAAACCGGAACCCTGGCTGTTTGATCGCTGTGAAAAGCTGCTGGAAGACGGTTCATCCGGTGGGAAAAATGTCTCCGGCAACAATGAAAGCGAACAACGCCTGAATGGTCTGATCGGTCTTGATGCGGTAAAACAGAGTATCAGGAAGATAAAAGCATATGCGCTGGCGAATAAAGACAGCGAAGCACTGAATCTGCATATGTGTTTTCTCGGGAATCCGGGAACAGGAAAAACAGAAGTCGCCCGTATTATTGCCGGTATTCTGCATGAGAACGGAATTCTTCCGACTGCCCATGTTGTTGAAGTTGACCGCGGAGGGCTGATTGGACAGTATGTCGGCGAGACTCCTCAAAAAACAATGCGGAGGATTCTTGAAGCGATGGGCGGAGTCCTTTTTATCGATGAAGCATACGCATTGGCCCCAAAAGATGCAGGTTTTGATTATGGACACGAAGCAGTCGCGACATTGATCAAAGCTATGGAAGACTATCGCGGAAAGTTCTGTGTGATCCTGGCCGGATATCAGAACGAAATGAAAGAGATGCTTTCTACCAATCCCGGTTTTCAATCCAGAATCCAGTTTACGCTGAATTTTGAGAACTATTCCCGCGATGAGCTGAAAGAAATCGCGAAAAAGATGCTGGCTTCACGGGAATATACAGCCAGTGACCAGGCGATGGAACGAATGCTGGATATTACCGATATCCGGCGGAAAGATCCCAATTTTGCAAACGCGCGGGAAGTCAGGAATCTGTTGGATCAGGTGATCATGTGCCAGAATTTACGGGTCGAAGGCGCAGGAGATAAAACTATTGAAATTGCTGATGTCAATCGGTATATCAAAGACGCGAAACTGTATCTGCCAACCGATGGGAACAGTGCTGCAAAGAAAATTCTGACCGGTGAAGAAGAGCTGGATCAGCTGATTGGGCTTGCTTCAGTCAAGCGAATGATCCGGAAGATCAAGGCATATGCCAAAAAGAATGTCGGCAGCGATGGGTTTAATCTGCACATGGCATTTTATGGAAATCCCGGTACCGGAAAAACCGAAGTAGCCCGAATCTTATCACGCATCCTCTATGATGCGGGGGTTTTAGGCGGATCGAAACTCGTCGAAACAGACGGTCTCGGGCTGTTGGGAAAATCTGTTGGGGAGACTGCGCCGAAAACGCTTGAAAAGATCATTGAAGCGATGAACGGTGTATTGTTTATCGATGAGGCTTATGCGCTTGCCGGTTCCGGGAAGGGAGCCGCGAATTACGGTGATGAGGCAATCGCGGTTTTGTTGAAGGAAATGGAAGACCGCCGGGGTCAGTTCTGTGTGATTCTTGCCGGGTATAAGAAAGAAATGGAATCGTTACTCAGCGCCAACCCCGGTTTTGAATCCCGGATCCAGTTCACACTGGAATTTCCGGATTTTACCCGTGAAGAATTCGGCGAGATCGCGCAGCGGTTCCTGACAAAGAAAAAGTATGAGATCGAACCGGACGCACTGGAACTGGTTCTGGACATCATGGATTATTACCGCAAAGAGCCAAACTTTGCCAACGCCCGTACACTGCGGAATCTTCTGGACCAGGTCATCATGAACCAGAATCTGCGTACCGAAGATGAAGCCGAAAATAACGTGATAATCAAGAGTGATGTTGAAGACTATCTGACAGATGAAAAAATCGATCTGACAAAACAAAATCGAGGTTCCAGACATATGGGGTTTATATAAAGGACAGCAGTCAGCAATTAACCGCATATACATACACCCGAGGAGGTATTTATGGGTTTTATAATTGACAAAGGATGGTTACGGAGTTATGTCGGTAATGATGAAGTTATCGAGATTCCATCTGGTGTTAAAGATATTGACCAGCATGTATTTATGGGTTTAGAAAAAACAAAAACAATAATCATCCCCTACGGTGTTGAATCCATAAGCTATGAATCATTCTATAAATGTCCCAATTTAGAGTCAATTAATATACCTTCATCTGTCAACATAATTCAAAAAGATTTTTTTTACAAGTGCCCAAAATTGGAAGTTACTTTCGATGAAGGTACAAGATTTAAAAATGTAATGGGTAAATATATCGAGGAAGGACATGAGGAAGCTAACCGAATTGTTTTCCACCGAAGCATTTTGACTGCATATAAAAAATATTCCCCAATATATCATAGAGCCCTTTTAGAATTTTTTCTTCATCCCGAAGAATATCCGGAGGATCTGAGAAAAACTAATCAAAAATATTGTGAAAAAAACAGAGCTGAAATCCTGAAATATCTTCATCAAAATGATGAATATGAAAAAGTCATCGCTTTTTATGAAAACATTGATAAGGAATCAGGCATAATTGATGAAAAACCAGATAATGATAGTTCCGCTGCAAATGATAATTTAGAAGGTTTTTCTCCAAGAATAATGGCTGAGCCTGTCTCACCGGAAAAAGCAGTCGATTTTCAAATTAAAGACGGTGTTCTTGAAAAATATACCGGTTCTGATGAGACTGTATCAATTCCGTCCGGAATCAGTGAGATCGGCAGAGATGCTTTTTTCAGAAATGAAAAAATCAAAAAAATCATTGTCCCTTCTGATGTTAAAAAAATAAACAGCGAATATAGCTTTCATGGATCTTTTCGTGATTGTCCGGAGCTATCCGAAGTGATCATCAGTGAAGGAGTAACAGATATTGGTCCGGGAACTTTCTCTAATTGTGTCAAACTTCAATCGATAAGCTTACCGATGGATCTGTTGAGTTTTTCTGAAAAAGTATTCTCTGATTGTATAAATCTGAAAAACATTATTATTCCTCCCAAAATCAAATTAATTGGAGATAGTGCCTTTTATAATTGCAGATCATTCACAGAAATCATAATTCCAAATGGTGTCATTAGCCTTGGGGAAAAGGCTTTCGGAAATTGTAAAGATTTAAAATCCATTCATATTCCTGCAACAGTAACGGAAATATCAGTAGATACATTTTGTGATTGCCCAAATCTTGAAATCGATTTTGATGAAAAAACTCGCTTTAAATCATTGGATTTTCCTTATTATTATAGTGTTCCTCAAGATATATGGGAAAACAAGATTGTAAAATCTTTGCTTTACAGAACTAAAATAAACGGGATAAAATCATACAAAATTGATGCGGCGATTCGGTTTATTCTCGACGCGGATCATTATCCTGCTGATATCAAAGAAGGATATGTGAAATTCTGTATGTCCAACAGGCAAAAGATCATCAATCAGGCAGGCAAAGAAGATCAGGAAAAGATAAATGCATTTTTCGATGAACAGGATAAGGTTTCCGGAATTTCATCCGGTAAGAAAAAACTGAACGATAATGAGAAAGTGTTGCTTCTTGAGAAAATGGCGGATGAAGGAACTTTTGAAGCGTTTCGGGAAGTTTTCGAAAAATATAAACCTTTTGAATTTTATCCCCGTGTGCTGGAAAAGGCTTGTATCAGCGGAGATATCGAAAAAGTCAAACTACTTGTTGAAGCCGGAGCAAGTTTTACAAGTCCATATAAGAATGTATTAAATGACAGATATATCAGCAGATTTAATTATGAACTTGAAGAATATTACTACCCCAAAAAAGGAACAAATCTTATATGGCATCCCGATCTTGTAAAAATAATATCGTCGCAAAAGTCCACACCGGAGAATGTCGTAAATATTCTGCTGTATCTGAAAAAACAGAATTTGATCAATCCACAAACTGTTTTTTTGGCTTCTATTCTTGCAAAAAATGAAGAAGTTACCAAACAACTATATGAAAACAGGTTCAGAGTAATACCTACAAATTTCCAGGATTGTTTCAAAGACTACATGAGATTCTTTACTGATGATTTTCCTGTAAAGGATCAAGAAGCAATAAAAGCAATCGCTGATGATTTTAATCGTTACGATTTAAATTTTTATGCTATCAATTTGCCAGGGTCTTTTCTTGATGATGAAGATTCTGCCTTTTTCAATCCGAAATTGCTCAATGAGTATCTGATAAGAAACGGCGGAAGTCTTCCTTTTTCTGCAGATCACATTTTTGACAAATGTAATCGTAGGAATAAGTTTGAAACAATTGAATTTCTTATTGATTCTGGTCTGATAGTTCCTTACGCAGAAAAATATATCGATGGTGATCGGTTTAATAGTTTTTACAGTCAAGGCGGAGCGAAACTAAAAAGCATCATCGATGACGATCCAAAGATGCTTAATTTGTTGCTTAAAAAAGCTCATTGGCCAATGACAGAAGCATTATTTTCAAGTATGTATGAATATGCAGCTGAATATAAGATAACGGCAATAAAAAAATGGCTTGAAAAGAATAAAGTTGAACTACTCACATGGAATGAACCGGATAAAAATGCCACACTCAATGAGTCTAATTGTAAACTAAAAGATCTTGATAAAGATGTTTATAAATTTACCACTGATATTTATGAGATCACTTCTTATAGTGGAAAAGATACCGATGTAATTATTCCGGCACGTATTTCCAATAAAGCAATAAACAGTTTCAAAAAAGCAGCGTTTCGGAACAAGAAATTTAAATCTGTAATTATTGAGGAAGGAATCACCTTTATCAATGAAGAGGCATTTGCACAATGTAAAAACCTCGAATCTGTGACCCTGCCGGAAAGTATTTTACGTATAGGGAAAGATGCATTTAAAGGATGTGAAAGACTTCAAAGAGTTGAAATACCTTCAAGTGTCAGGGCGATTGATTCCGGAGCCTTCAGCGATTGTTCTTCACTCAAAGAAATAAACATTATGCCCGGCACTAAATTTATTGGTGAAAATGCATTCAGCGGATGTAAAAACCTTCAGAAAATTGATATACCGGGAACTGTTCTTTATATAGGTAAGGGAGCATTTCTTGATTGTGACGAACTGAAAGAAATAACATTTCATGACGGACTTAGACATGTCTGTTCAAAGGCTTTCAGTGAATGTGTTAATTTATCAGATGTCAAACTTCCTGATTCTCTGAAAATAATTGATGATCAGGCTTTTCCTGATTCTGTTTCAGACGATTCATCAAATCCATCTGAATTCAGACAGCAAACAGATCAAAGAAAGATGCGGAAAATTGCTGAAATAAAGCAAAAATTATCAGACGGAAATTACACTCAACATGAACCATTTGATCGAATCGAAGGCGAGTTATATCTGAGATTTGAAGCTAAGGGACTCCAATATAATAATGTGTATGAAAACGTGAGACAATTAAAAAAAGGCGATACTATTCAAATTATACGTGAACCGGAAAATAAATTTAATTATAATAATTTCCGTCTGCTAACTGAAAACGGGAAAGATGCCGGGAATATGCCGGCAAAATTATGCAATGTCCTCGCACCTTTTTACGATAATGATGAAATAACATTTGAAGATATCAAAGCTTGCCATGTTGATTCCTCTGGAATCATGATGGATATAGAAATGTTTTGTGTTCCCAAATTAGCAGAAGATGACTCTTCAGAACACCATGGCAATGATTCGATACAAGATACAGCAGAAAATTTATTTACCTACGCAAATGAGCAAAAAGATACTATATTGCATTATTACGGAGCAGAAAAAAACGTCCGAATACCGAATGGAGTTAAAAAAATCAGCGCGGCAGTATTCAGAGATAATTTAATATTAGAAAATGTTGTACTTCCTGATGGAATTTCCGTCATAGGTATCAGTGCGTTTGAAGGTTGCCATAATCTGAAATCGATCAATATTCCCGAAAGTGTTGTGGTTATTGAAGAATCTGCATTTAGAAATTGTCTTCGTCTGAGAAATATTACACTTCCCCTAGGGCTCAAGAAAGTCGGAAAGAATATCTTTAATGGATGCAAGAATTTACTGATAAACGGTGAAAAAATTCTGATCATCAATAATGTTCTGATGGCATATACGGGAAACGATGCAGAAGTTTCCATTCCCAATGGTGTTGTTTCAATTGAAGAAGATGCATTCAGCAATAGCAATGAATTGTCTAAGATTACTCTTCCAAATAGTGTTGTTCATATAGGTCGAAGAGCATTCAGTAATTGTGCAAGGCTGCAGGAAGTTATATTACCGGACAGTATTGAAATTATAGAAAACCAGGCATTTCTAAATTGTAAGAGTCTTATCAATGTTACCATACCGGCAAGATTTACAGTCTTTATTCCTGAAAAGTATGATCCGATGGAAAAGCAGGTATTTGAAGGCTGTCTCAGATCAAAATTGAAACTTATTGTGCATGAAAATTCCATGGCAATGGATTATGCTGAAAAGAACTATATTAAGACGAAGAAAATAAAAACAAAAGAGAAATTCCAGCCTGTATCATCCGAAGAAAATAACAGACAAGAAATAATGGAGAAGCTGATCGTTTTGAAAAATAAACTGGAAGATTTCCATCCTTCTGAGTATGAATTTAATTATGATTACAAGAAAAAAGATTTTATGATTCGATTTGAATCAAAAGGCACCTTGTATGGTGAAAGAACCGCAAACATCGAATTTGTTACAAATGGAGATCCTCTATTTCTTGTCAATGAGTCAAATACAAAGCCCTGGAACGGTTTAGGCAGTTGTTATTTGGTAACAGCAGAGTATAAAAATGTCGGCTATTGTCCGGAGGATCTTAGCCGTTTCCTTTCACCGCTGTTTAGAAATGGAGATATGGTATATTACGCAGAAGCGGGTGAGGTTATTCCGGTGTCTAAACGAGGGCCAAAAGATAAAAAGGGGATTCTTTACGTTGAGCTTCATTGCAGTCCAAATGAAAAATCAGGTATAGCACAGAATGAGGTCCCGCAGGATTCTGAAGTCAATAAAAATATTGACACAGTTGATTTCACTGAAAATACCAGTATATCCCCATTGGCTGATGATAAAGATAATATTCCGGAACCGGAAATTGTTTCGGAAAAGAATGAAAATATGACTGGTATCCAGGAAGTTGAGACTGCTGCCCCGGATGTAAAAACACCGGAAAAGGCATCATCCGAGAAGAGATTCTTGTCTCTTCTCATGTCCTCTGTTATTGAGTCGATGAAGGAACGAGATAATCAACAGGATGCTAAGACAGAAGAGAATCTTAGTACAGCAAATCAAAATATTGCTGAAATAACCATCGAAGAGAAACATATTGATAATGCCGAATCAATAGACAGCGACAATACAGAAAATATTGTTATATCTGAAAAAGGAAAGCCGGTGGTTGAAAAGCGTGAGATAAGTGATCCCGGTCTGGCTGACGCAATTGTCAGAGCATTTATTAAACTGGAAATGCTATATCCGGAGCATAAAGTTTTTGCTCTTGATTCTTTGGATAGCGGGTTACGAAATAAGATAACGGACTTTTATAAGAGGATCGGATACGCATCAGATAGTGAAATGCTTCAGGCATACGGATTCGAATTCGTTTCTGGTGAACAAGTTAAATCATTACGTCCGGCAGTTATTTATACACCGGATAATGAACCGGAAATAATTAAACCAAGAATAGAGAGTATGCTTCAGCGTTTGAATGAATATTATCCAGATCATATGATTCCGGGAAAGATTGAAAATGATCATAAAAAACTAAGTCAATCCATTTCAGGTCTATACCAATGGCTTGGTTATCAGGATGCCACATCCTTACTTAAAGCATATGGATTTGATTATTTGTTCCAAACTTCTGCGGGAGGAAGGCCAACTGAGAATGATTATGAACAAATCATTCATGCATTGATTGAAAAGTATAAAACTTCGGCAAAACCAAAGAATATGGCCGACTTGATGCGTGACAATCCTGAAATCAAAGGAAAGCTAAAATCATTACAAAATAATCAATATAAAATACTGGGAACAAATGCCGTTGAGTATTTAAAGAAAGTCGGAGTGATTAAATCGGATCGCAATGCACCTCAGATTGCAGAGAATTCAGTACCGGATTTGAAATCAGAAAGTGGAATGATTCAACCCGAAAATGCTCCTGTAGTCGATTCTCCGCAGGTTGACAACACTTCTGTAAATAATATTGATAATAAGGAATTCAACATTCAAGAAGATAATAGTGTCCCATTATCAGAAAACTTGAACGATAATCTTCAAGAATCGGAGTCGGAAACAACAAATACTGAGCCTGATGTGGTAATTGATGTTCCCGAACACATTGCAAATCAGGATTTTATTGAAGAAATGCCCGTTCGTAATGTGACAGTATCAGATACGATTCCGGTAAATGAAGAAAATGATAATAAGGAAGATTACCCGGATGAATCTGCTGTAAATGAACAAGAAACACCTTCTGTGGAAGATATATCATCTCCGGAAATCAACAGGGATAATATCCAGGCTTATGATATCACGAAACAAAGTAATCATTCTTCAGATGGACAATTACCGGTCGTAATTGAAGCAGCAAAAGTATCGGGCGAAATTATAGATAATGAAGAAAATGCTTCCAATGCCGAAAATGCTCAATCGGATAAGGAAGAAATGCCGATGCAGGCAACTGAGCAGGCGACTTCAGCTGTTGATCAGAAAACAGCCTGGATCCAATATCAGGCTTATGAAGTTTTATCCAGCGGCAGGGCATCAGCCTACTATTTCTTTGACCTGCGTAATGAAATGAATCTTGGAAACTACAACTGGCAGAGCGAAGAATTTCTGTATTTTTATATGAAATATTTTCCCGGAATGCCCATCGAACAGCTGCATCAGCTCAGAACCCAGGCAGTTCCAAGGCTGAATGAACCCAATACCTGTAATGCTCAATATCAGATCATCATGCAGGATTCTTTCGAACATCGTTATGTCATGATAGCCTATGCCTGGTTTGAACGTGCAGGTTCTTTCATCACATCAGCTGCCCGTGCACAGTCAGTCTTCAACGCCTGCCGAGCATTCTTCTATCCACAGGAACAGCAAACTGTTTGGCAGCGTTTATGCTATGAAGATGGGTTGCTAACGAATAATTAATCGGTTGTTATTCAAATTAAGCAAGACTATGAGATAGAAAAAATAATCGCTTGACAAATTATTTGGCACAGTATATAATTACGCTATATGGCGTAAATACGCCAATAAAAAAAGGGTAAGGAAGAAGCACCAATGAAAGAGGAGAATATGCGTTTTGGTGAGTTTATCAAAAGCAAAAGACAGGCTGATGAACGTGAACTCACACTTAAAGATGTGGCAAACGCCCTTAATATATCACTCAGTATGCTGAGTGATATTGAACAGGGAAGAAGGAAACCTTTTGACAGCGAGAAAATTAAGGTTTTCTGTAACTACCTGAATCTTACAGAAAGGGAAAGAGAGTTGATGTATGACTTAGCTGCAAGAGAGACTCGTAAAATTCCGGACGATATTGAAGACATTATGATGTATAGCAGCTCCGGTGAAAAGGCACGAAGGGCACTTCGACTTACAAATGTCGGAATAGCAGATGAAAGCGATTGGGAAGATTTTATCAGATCGCTTGAGAAGAAAAGAGTGGAAAGAAACAATGGTTAAATTTCGTTGTTATAGACTTGCAAAAGACGGCACACCACGTATTGGTGACAAAGACATTGAGAATTATGCTGAAAGAATACTCAAAGAATACAAGCCGTTGGCTCTTAAAGAGCCAACTAAAATCAAACCTGTACATTTTTTAGAAAACTATCTGAATGTGACCATTGAATATGCATATATTTATGATCCCAATGGTGTGGGAAGAATAGCTGGCGAAGCTATTTTCAATGATGATGAAGAAGTCGAGATTTTCGATGTTGAAAAGCTTAAGAGGGTCATTCGAAAATATGCCGCCAATACGGTATTGATCGATAACACGATTATGAAGGAAGGGAAAGAAGGATTTGCAGATTTCACCCATCTCCACGAGGGCGGGCATATCTTTCTGCATGCTTCAGTTTTCAAGAGAACCCAGGGAACGCTTTTCAACATAAACACAGATAATCGTCCTCGTGCGGCTCGATGTTTGAGAACATGTATTGAATCTGATAGCAGAAGAAAACTTGTGACACAAGAGGATTTCCGAGAACATCAGGCGAATACATTCGCTGCCGCAATTGCGATGCCGCCAACGATTTTCATTCCAACTGCCAAAAAAATTATTTTTGATTGTGGATACAGTGATGGAGTTTGCGTTGTCCCTGATCCAGATGATGTTATTGACTGGTACGATGCAATTGACGGACGTGATCATGAGGTAATTGATCAACTCATGGAATTGTTTACCGGATCAAGGTCCGCGATCAGAGTCCAGCTGAAAAAGCATAACTTGATGGTAACAGAAGAAGAATATGAGAAACGCGGTCTTCAAAAGAAATTTTTTTTTTGAAAATAATATGGTCTGCAAATACAAAAGACAAATTTTTTATGTTATAATTACGCAATATGGCGTATTTGGTAAATATAGCAGAAAGGAGGAGGTAAATGTGTGATTCCATTTTATGATAGTCTTGGACGATTGGCATGTACGGGAGACCCTGAAACGGGCCTTGTGGAATGTTGGTATAAAAAACATAAAACGAGTACGGTCCTTCAGATAGGGGAATCCTTTACAGTGGAACGGGAAGGTACAGTAACGATTATCACACGGGCTTCAGCATATAAGTTTACAGTTGAATGCCGAGGGAAAACATAATGAAAACGTAAATAAAAAAAACCGCAGAGCTGCGCGACGGCCTGGTTATAGTTAGCGAATCTTTGAGTTGACTATTTCCAAACCGTCGTTTTTTTTTCTAAGGAAACGCTGATTAAAGGAAAGAAGAGACAAAAAAGCCGTCTGAAATTATAA
>DAIMGK010000044.1:0-29357 GCA_036723985.1 Flexilinea sp. | reverse complement strand
CAGGTATGAGTCCGCGGGGACAGCCCTACATCTGAACTCTGAACTCTTTACGCAAGGCTTTGGAGGGCGAGGCGGAGTTTTTCCTCAACGTCGTCGGGAGTGTTTTTCGGCAGGGACTGGACGGCTGTCTGGGCCTGGACAATGGAATAACCCAGGGCTGTCAGTGCCTCGACGACTTCGTAATCCGTATTGTGCAGATCCGCGAGACCGCCTCCGGCTGATTCCGAGATCTTTCCCTGCAGGTGCAGAACGACTTTCTGGGCGGTCTTTTTCCCGAGACCGGGAATGCGGGCCAGAAAGTCCGGCTGCTCCTGTACCACGGCACGCCGGATGGCATCCAGCGACGTGTTGGAAAGGATGGAGAGCGCCAGTTTCGGGCCTACGCCGCTGACGCCCAGCAGCAGTGAAAACATGTTCAGCTCGTCATCATTCCGGAACCCGTAAAGTGCCAGCAGGTCTTCCTTTACGATCAGATGCGTATGGAGCGCGATGGGTTTGCCTTTTTCGATCTCATTGAGCAGCGGCTGCGTTGTATAAACTTTCAGCCCCAATCCGCCGACCATCACGATCACACCATCCGCTTCAATTTCCGCCGCGATTCCTTCAACCCGTGATATCATTGCCAATCCCTCCCGGTTTCTTTCGGTGACAATTAAAAATCTGATAAAGCATGATCCCCGTCGCGACTGCCAGGTTCAGAGAGTCACTGGAGCGCAGCATCGGAATCGCCGCGATCACATCGCACGCCGCGAATTCCTCAGGCGACATACCGGCCCGTTCGGAGCCCATCAGCAGGATCACCGGATCCTGATATTCAATATCGGCATAATCCACAGCGGATTTGTCCGAAGTTCCGACCAGCTGCAGCCCGGTCTTCCGTTTCCATGCCAGAAAAGCGGCAATATCCGTTTTGACGATCTTTGTGGAAAAAATCGCGCCCATCGTACCGCGGATCGATCCGATGTCATAAGGGCTGGTACAGTCCCCGATCAGGATCACGCCCCGGCAGTCTACCGCGTCCGCTGTTCGGATGATGGTCCCCAGGTTTCCCGGATCGGCTGTCTCTGTCAAAGCCACGATGATCCCATGAGAGATATCCAGATCTTCCAGCCGGTAAAACTTCATTTTCGCTGCGGCTGCCAGTCCCTGCGGATTGTCCTTTACGGCGATGGATTCAAATACCGGACGGTTCACTTCGAGGATCTCTACATTGCGTTTCTTCGCCTGATCCCATATCTGCAGACCGAATTCCGTCTTCAGCAGCTCCGGGCAGACTACCAGTGTTTCGATCTCCGCGCCTTTGTTAAAGGCTTCCCCGATGATCCGCAGCCCTTCCATGTAAAACAGACCCGTCCGCTTCTGTTCCTTCCGGTTCCGAAGCCCGCGGATCTCTTTTACTCGTGGATTGGATACGCTTGTGATCAACATAATATGTATAGTCAGAAGACGTAAGACGTCAGACGTTAGTGAGTGGATGGCGGTTATTCATGCTTTTTCATCATATATTGATGAGTCTTGATCCACTTATAAAAATATAGAATAATGAAGAATTACGGCACCCGGATGCTTTGACTCACTGAGCCGTGGCTTTTTCCGTTCCTTTTGTCATTTCAAACTTCATATCCCGGATCCGGTTCTGCCAATGCGTCATGAAAGCGGTCTTTGCTTTATCCTGATAAAAGTACTGACCCCGGATACCACCGCAAACTTCCGATTTTTTAGCTTCTTCCGTAATCATCCGCCAGGCGTTCGATATCGTCTTCGGGGCAGATGCCCATCTGGGTCTCGATGAAGACCAGTGGCTGGTCTTCCGTATTGTTTTCCAGCCTGTGAATGCTGTATTTCGGGATCGTGATGACATCGCCTTTTTGGACCGGGAAGCTTTTGTCGTCCAGCGTCATGATCCCGCTGCCTTCCACGATCACCCAGGTCTCGGCACGCTGTTTATGCCGCTGCAGGCTCAGGCGTTTGCCCGGAAAAACAAAAATGCGTTTGACACGGTATGTCGGTTCAAAAATATATTCTTCCCATCGTCCCCAGGGACGGTTATCAAAATCGATCATCTTTTTTCTCCTCGTGTTCTTAGTGGTCGGCGGTCAGTGGTCAGTAATCAGTGGTCAGTGGTAAGGTATCAGGGATTGACCTCTGTATCAAAAATTATACACTCTTCATTCTTCTTACTTATCTGAACTCTGAACTCTGGTTTCAAAGGCCGGTCACCCCGACTCAACTCTGTGTCTCCGGTGACAGTCCCTCACACATCTGAACTCTTAACTCTGAACTCTTGATAAAGCTCTAAGCTCTAAGCTCTGATTTCTATTTTACCGCGGCTTGTACGATCATGTCACAAAGGTCAGCGTAAGCGATACCTGCCTGTTTCGCTTCCTTCGGGAAGAGACTGCCGGGGGTCATCCCGGGAAGAGTATTGGCTTCCAGACAGGTGAAACTGCCGTCTTCTTCCATCTTGAAATCGATCCGGGAGTAAAATCCCAGCCCGAGACATTTATGGATGCGGATCGCCGCGTCTTTCAGGATTTCCGCGTATTCAGCCGGAATATCCGCGGGGCAGACTTCCTGTGTCATGCCCGGCTGATATTTCTTCTCGTAATCGAACCAGCCGGAGACAGGGATGATCTCGATGGGTTCCAGCGCTTTTCCGTCAAGAATACCGACATCGAATTCCCGTCCGCCGAAATAGGCTTCGCACAGCAGGTCTTCGGATGTTTTCGAGGATTCTTTCAGCGCTTCCCGTACTTCTTCCTCGCTATCACATTTGAAAGTAGCGATGGAGGAACCGCCGCAGGTAGGTTTTACAAACTGGGGAAAGCCCAGTGCCATGATCCGGTCCCAGTGGATATCATCCGGATAAAGGACGTGTTCCCAGCGGGCGGTGGGGATGCGGCTCGCTTTCATCAGGTGTTTTGCAACATCCTTGTTCATGGCTTTGACGCAGCCGTAAAAACCTGACCCGGTGTAGCGGATGTTCATCTGGTCGAAGGTAGCCTGTACCTGCCCGTCCTCCCCGCCTTCACCGTGGAGAGCGATGAAGACAACGTCCGCCAGACGGCAAATTTCCAGTGTATTCTGTCCGAAATTGCATCCGGTATCCGGACGTCGATCCGCCCGGACTTTTGCCAGATCCGGCGGTGTTGACGGGACATCAATATGCTGCGGCTGGTATTCAGGCAGTTTTTTGAAAAGAGTTTCCAATCCTTCCGCGGGAGCTTCGATCCCCAGAAAACTGTCGACCAGTACGACTTCATGTCCTTTATCAGCCAACGCGTTGGCGATCATGGATCCGGATGAGAGGGAAACATCCCGCTCCGGTGAAATTCCGCCTGCTAATACTGCGATTTTCATAAAAGTTTCCTCATCGTGTTTCATAGGTCAGCAGCTGACCGGTGATCAGCTGTCAGCAAAATGCTGTTCATTAACAGCAGTGCAATTTTTGGGCCAGTTATTGTGGGCAGTGGTTGGTGGATACCGGTCAGTGGGTAAAACTCATATCTCCGAATTCAAGGGACTGTCACATTCGACACAATTCTGAGTCTGCGGTGACAGCCCCACACATCTGAACTCTCAACTCTGAACTCAAGGGCAGGTCACGCCTTCCTGATCCAGGACGGTTTCACGGGGGAGGAGTATCTGGACCCCCTGTTCGGCGTATGTCTCATAAGGCTCATAATAGCAGAGTGTCGGAACGGATACATAGGTGACAAACAGGTCGTTTTCTTCCGTGAAGTCCCCGCCGGCACCCTGGAACTTGATATGCAGCGGTTCGCTGATAATGGCGGCGAAGCGGCGGGCTTTCAGATCCCTGATATAAGGCTCGAAATAAGCCGCGTCGTTGGACATGGCTTCATCCATCATCCATTTTTTCTCGTAATCTGCGATCAGCGGGATCTTTTGGACCGTTCCGAAGGTCAGCAGCTGGCGCTGGTCGATGAAAAGGATGTCTTCACCGTCATGCTCATCGATGACCTCGCGGATCTTTTCCGCCGCATCCGCTGTGATCCCGGGATCGGGATAGATCCGCGGTGTGGTGTGAGTAATGTTATCCCACGCGGGGATCAGGATCGCGGCCAGCATCAGCAGACAGATCAGGCTGTCTGTCCGGATCTTTTCCGTCAGCCAGCTGCCCATCCCCGCTTTCCAGGCAAGGGCGCTGACGATGAGCATCAGGATCAGGAACATGTCCAGATTATGCAGGTTGGAACCGCCGCCGATCTTGATCGAAAAGATCAGCCCCGCGCAGAGGAAGATGCCGCTCCCGGCATAAAGCAGCAGCTTCTGCCAGAAGTCGAGTTTCCATTCCTTCCGGAATGCCCAGACGGCGATCAGGATAATCATCGGCAGGACAGCCATTGCCAGGCCGAGGACGATCCCCGGTTTGTACGTCTCATTCGGCCAGAGACGGTCGAAAAGCAGCGCCTGCCGTCCCAGATAGTAGCGGAACCAGTCAGGAGAAAAGATCGGCGGGACGGCGTCCATTGCCGCTGCCGCTGCCGCCGCGCCGGCGGTTTCCGCCGTTTCCGGCATGCCGGGAGAGAATATCCCGGTGAAGATATCCCGTTTCATATAGATCACCGCGCCTGCCAGGCCGGAGAGACCCAGCGCGGCAGATTTCCACCAGCGGGATTTCCGTTCTTCATCGCTGCTGTTAGCCTTCGGGTCCAGAAACTGCAGAAAGACCGCGAAAGCGGAGGGCGCAGGGAGCCAGGTTGAGCGTGACATTACGGCATAGAAACCGGCAGCGGCCGTCAGCAGGCAGTTGAGTACCAGCGGCAAGCGGCTCCCAAGCGCGACCAGGATAGCCGCCAGAGTCAGCGGGGTATAGATCGGCCCCTGCATCAGAAAGAGCATTGCCCACAGGCTGTAAGCCAGGAGCCGCCTGCTCCTGCAAGTCGGTTCAAACCGCAGCAGTGCCCATCCCAGCAGGGCGCAGGGTATGGTAAAGAGGAAGTCATTCCAGAGCCGTGCCATCACAATGTTGACTTTCGGCAGCAGATAGATCAGCCCCCAGAGGCTTTGCCTGCCGATATCGATATACGCGGGAATGGTCTGATCCTGCGGAAAATCATAAAGATCCTTTCCGAAAAGGACGGAGTAATCCCACATGCGGTTCCCTTCGGACCAGCCGATACTGAAGGGGTAATTTGTGATGTCCCGGAACTGTGTCAGCAGCGCGAAGCCCGCGCTGAAGATCAGGGCACAGGGGATCAGGCCGGAAAAATGAATGTCATTTTCCCTGTCCCATAACCAGGATGCGAAAATGACAGAAAAACCCGAGATGAAGATCCGTATCCATAATCCACGGTACGGTTCACTGAAATGCAGAAAGTTATAAAGGATACCCGGCATCAGGCAGATCAGGACAGCCGCGGGTCTGCACAGAAACGGGAGAAGGCCTTTTACCCGCGCGGGCAGGCTGAGGAATTCCTTTTTCCAGATCAGCAGCAAGGTGAAAACTGTCCCGAATATGAGGATCCCGCAGATGAGGATCAGTGAAGGGACGATCTGTCCGCGGCTGAGAAATTCCGCGTAACGCGCGTAAACGGCTCTTCCGCATTGAACGGAGCAAAACAGCAGAAGGATCGTGCAGGCTGTCCGGATGATTTTTTTTCTCATTTTTACAGGCTTCTTTCTCCATTAATCCCGAAACTGCCGGGAAATCAGTTTTTCAATGATAGAATTGACCGCGAGGGTCTTCTACCCTTATATTCTAACCGCAAGCCGGGAACAGGATAACAGAAATCTATGAATGAAGTAACAATTTATACAGATGGCGCGTGCAGCGGAAATCCCGGACCGGGTGGGTACGGCGTAGTGTTGATCTCCGGAAAATATAAGAAAGAACTTTCCGGCGGTGAACCGAGTACGACCAACAACCGTATGGAACTGATGGCGGTCATTGTCGGCCTCCGCGCGTTGAAACGTCCCTGTGATGTAAAACTCTATTCGGACTCCCAGTATGTCGTGAATATGGTGAACCTCGGCTGGCTGGAACGCTGGAAGCAAAACGGGTGGATGCGGAACAAATCCGAACCGGCAAAAAATGTGGACCTGCTGGAGGAGCTCTCCCAACTGCTGCATGTACACAAAGTCGAAATGATCTGGGTCAAAGGCCACGCCGACAACCCGTACAACAACCGCTGCGATGAACTCGCCGTCTCAGCTTATAAAAACAGCATCTGGGAAAAGGCAAATTAAAACTGCCATATGAGGGACACCGGGAACTGCCTCCATTGTCCCGTTTCGCGCGGAAAGAAGTGTTCTTATAGTAGAATAATCTGGTATGGAAAATATCATGGAGCAGATGCCTTTTTTTGAAAAGAAAGACCCGACACTGACGGTCGGTGAGGTGAACAGGCTCGTCGGCGGTGTCGTGAGGTCCGTTCCGGCATTGCAGAGCTGCTGGGTGGCGGGTGAAGTATCCAAGCCTTCCGTCCCGACTTCAGGGCATTGTTACCTGACGCTGAAAGACAGCAGCGGGGAAATGAAAGCGGTGGTCTGGCGCAGCAACCTGACGGCGAAGGTACGCGGGCTGCTGGTCCAGGGCAATGCCGTGGAAGCGCATGGATATGTCACGGTCTATGAAAAAGGCGGATATTATCAGCTGAATATCGATTCTGTCCGTCCCAAAGGGAAAGGAAATATCTACGAGGAGCTGGAAAAACTGCGGCGGAAGCTGGCGGAAGAGGGACTGTTTGACGAAGGAAAAAAACGGCCGCTCCCGCGGATCCCCCGTACGATCGGTCTGGTGACTTCGCCTTCCGGCGCGGCGCTGCATGATATCGAGAATACACTGAGAAACCGCTGGCCGCTGGCTGAGGTCTGGCTGGCTCCGGCTTCCGTACAGGGAGAATTTGCTCCACCCGAGATTATTTCCGCGCTGCTGCAGCTGTACGAACTGAAGCCGGATGTGATCATTCTGGCACGGGGCGGTGGATCTGCCGAAGACCTGTGGTGTTTCAATGATGAAGCGCTGGTCCGGACGGTGGCTTCCTCTCCGGTCCCGATCGTTACAGGCGTGGGTCATGAGGTCGATACGACACTGGTAGATTTCGCTTCGGATGTCCGCGCGCCGACCCCGACCGGTGCCGCGGTACGGGTGGTCCCCGCACTGGAGGATATCCAGTATGAGCTGGGGCAGATGGAACAGAAACTGAACTGGGCAGTTACCGGTAAGCTGCAGATGTCCTGGCAAAGCCTTGACCTGCTGGAAAAACGCCTGCTGAACCAGTCTCCGGAGACGAAAATCAAAAATGAGAAACGCGCGCTGGAACAGCTGACTACACGCCTGCGTCTGGCGGAAGGAAACTATATGGGGCAGCGGAAGAATGCCCTCAGCGGGTTGGAAAAACGTCTCCTGGCCCTGAATCCGGAAAACGTCATGAAACGGGGCTATGCCTTTGTCCGGCACGGAGAGAAGGTCATCAGTTCCGCTGCCGATCTGGACACGGGAGACCGGATCAGTATCCGGTTCGCTGACGGGGAAAAGGCAGCGATCGTGGAATAAGCGGTCAGAAATCAGTACCCGGAACGGGGACGGTTTCCGGAGGCTCAGAACTGAGCCGGAGGGAAGCCTCTCCACATAGATACCTCTGAATAGTAAACCGGAAAGGAAAGAATCATGGAAAACGGATCGGAACAGAACGAAACTTTTGAAAAAGCTTATAAAAAACTGGAAGAGATCGTCACCCGAATGGAGAAAGAAAGCCTTGACCTGGAAAGCGCGTTAAAAGCTTTTGAGGAAGGGAAAAAGACCGCCGAACAGTGCAGAAAAATGCTGGATGAGGCGGAGCTCAAACTGAAAAATCTTCGGGAAACCGAACAGACGGAACAGGAATAACCGATGGGATCGATCTTTCAAAATCATGCCCTGATCGCGGGGCTGATCGCCATGCTTCTGGCACAATTACTGAAGCCTTTTGTTCATTACTGGATGTTTCACGAATGGGATCCGGTACAGATGCTTTCTTCCGGCGGGATGCCCAGTTCCCACTCGGCTTTTGTCTGTTCCATGTCACTGGTCACCGGGATGCGTTGCGGGTTTGACAGCGAAATATTCGCGGTGGCAGCGGTATTCAGCATTATCGTGCTGTATGACGCGGCCAATGTTCGCTGGCAGTCAGGACTGCACGCGCAGCGGATCAACCAGATCCTGCGGGAAGTCTTTAATGGACAGCCGATCTCCGAGGATACTTTGAAAGAAGTCATCGGCCATACTCCCCGTCAGGTATATGCCGGGATGCTCTTCGGCCTGATCGTCGGGCTGATCGTAGAAGAAGTCTGGATGCTGCATTAGTCATTAGTCGTTAGTTTTTAGTCATTAGTTGATGAGGATGGGAATTTGAAAAAGGCTGTTTTATTCGCTGTCATTGGTCTCATTTGCATCGCGGGGGGCTGTCTGGTTCTGATGAGTCAGAAAAGCCGGGAGAAGATGCATATCCGTATGACGGAGATCAGTCTTGAAACGGAAGCTGCGATCCTGACAAATATGCCGACAGAAACGCCACTCCCTACCGAAACTCCCGAACCGACGCCGATGCCGACAGAAACGGAGATCATCATTCCTACACCGGTTCCTTTGACTTATCCCGAAGACTGGCGGGACTGGCCGGAACTCCCGGAAACGGTTTCAGAGGAAATGAAAGCGATGTATTTCGAGGGGATCGCGGAAGGGAATAACCCTGCCCGTTTCAGCAAAGTCGGAGACAGCAACACGGTCATGCCCTCCTTCCTGGGTTGTTTTGATTCCGGCAGGGATACCGGTTATATCCTTGGCCCGTATGAATATCTGCAGGAGACCATCGACCAATTCCAATGGTCCTTTTCCCGTTATACCCGGGCAGCCAAAAACGGGGCGACGGCTATGGACATGGATGTATATCACTGGTATGATGACGACATCTGCTGGCCATATGAATCCGCCCTGAATTGTGAATACCGCCTTTTTACTCCTTCCATCGCATTCATCGGTTTCGGGACGAATGACGCTTTGCTTGGGATAGATATCTATGAAACGCATCTGCGCTCTTTGGTGGAAAAGACGTTAGCCCGGAAGATCGTCCCGATCCTGTTTACCAAAGCCGATGACCTTGAGGGAGACGGCAGTTTTAACGCGGTCACCGCGAAAATTGCCGCTGAGTTCAATGTGCCGCTCTGGAACCTCTGGAAGCCGATGAGCCGGCTGCCCAATAACGGCCTGAAAAGCGGTGATGTCCACCCGACGGCTAACAGTATCAGCCTCTGTACCTTTGCGGGGGATGACCTTGAAAATTACGGCTGGACTGTGCGGAACCTTTCCGCGCTGAAGGTTTTGGACCGGGTATACCGCCTGCTGAATGATCTCCCGTACCATGCCGAATAAAGCAGCGATCGATTTTGGCAATTCCAATACCGTTGCCGCTGTCTGGAACGAACGGACCCGGTGTCCGGAAGTTCTGACCCTGCCGGAATACAGTTCCCCGGGGTCTTTTTTGATCCCGTCAACGATTTCCTATGAACCGGACGGACGTTTCTATATCGGGGAACAGATACCGCTTCGGTCTTCCGCCGAAGGGAAGATCTTCCGCTGGATGAAACGCTATATCAGCCTGCGCAGTCCGTATGCCCTGCGGGTCGGGGAGTGCCGGATCGATGCTTACCGTGCGGCGAAAGATTATCTCGGGACGGTGATCCGTACAGCTTTCCCTGAGTCAGAAAATCAGCCGGATGAAATATATCTCAGCGTGCCGGTGGAGTCTTTCGAACATTACAGTGAATGGCTGATCTCCGGAATGACGCAATGGGGGAATACACGTATCCGTCTGATCGATGAAGCCAGTGCGGCGGCAGCCGGTTACGGACTGAATCTGCATCCGGGAAATTCCCTTCTGGTGGTCGATATCGGCGGAAGCACGATGCAGGCGGTCTGTGTGTCGGTCATGGAAGAGGGGATCCAAAAAGGACGGTGCTGCCGGGTGCTCGGAAAAGCGGGACTTAATTCGGGCGGAATGGCGATGGACCGCTGGCTCTATGAGTATGCCCTGAAACGTCTGGGACTCTCTGAAAATGATCCGTTCCTCCGAAGCTGTTCCGGTGAACTGCTGCGTTACTGTGAACAGTTCAAGATGAGCCTTTCCTCAGCCGAACAGGCTGCTTTTGACTTTTTCCAAAATCGATATTTTCTGATGACGCGGACTGAACTGGAGGACCTTTTCCGGGATTGCGGTCTGTTCGCTTCACTGGATACTGTCATTGAAGAAGCCCTGCGCACCGCCGCGGATCACGGGCTGCGGCGGGATGAACTGACCGCGGTACTGCCTGTGGGCGGGTCCTGCCTGATCCCGTCTGTCCGGACACATCTGGAAAGGCTGTTCCCGCAGGAAAAAGTGCTGCGGGGCGAACCGCTGGGCGCTGTTGCCCGGGGCGCTGCCGTGATCGCCGGCGGGATGCATATTTATGACTTCATTCAGCATAACTACGCGATCCGATATACAGATCCCCGGACGGGATCGTACGCGTTTCGGACGATCATCCCGAAAGGAACAAAATACCCGGCACCGCGGCTCACATCCCCGATGAAACTGAAAGCCGCTTTCCCCGGACAGGATAAATTCGGCATCGCGATCTATGAGCTGCGGGAAGAGGATGAGCGCCCTTCCGATGCAAATGAGATCTTTTTCGATGCGGACGGCTCCGCCCATGTCATGCCGCTGACGGAGGAAGAATCTCGTTCGGAAACACTTTTCTGGATGAATGAACGGAACCCGCTGTTCCTCAGCACCGATCAGCCCGGAGAACCGGGGATCCCCCGCTTTGAGATGATTTTCGGCATTGATGAAAACAAAATGCTGTGTATCAGCGCGGTCGATCTCTTCTCCGGAAAAACTGTCCTTCAAAATCATCCGGCAGTGCGGCTTGTCTGAAAAGTGCCGGGTTTTTCAAGTCCATGCGTTTGACTTTTTCTTTCAGGTTTCAGTTTATCGTTTATAATTATCAGTGAGAGATCACACCGGGAGAGAGAGTTTAACATGAAATCATCAGCCTTTATCATTTTTCTTGTGTTTCTTTTGACAGCATTTCTGTTCGCAACGGTATCAGCGGAGGGAGATGAAGTACCGACTTTTACCCCTTTCCCGTTTGATTATTTCTATGAGACAGTCACCCCCGAACCTGGCGCCAATGCCATCACAAAGACGCTCGGAAAAGATGAGTCGGAAATGGTATTTATACCGGCGGGTTCTTTTCTCATGGGCTCTGATGACGACACCGCTTTATCCGCTTCCAAACCATCGCATCAGGTGATTTTAAAAGGGTACTGGATCGACCGTTTTGAAGTCTCCAACGCGCAGTTTACGAAATGTGTCCAGAGCGGTTACTGCTACATGCCCCGGGATGTGAGCAGCTCGACAAGGACGGATTATTTTACCAATACAAGATATGCCGATTACCCGGTGATCCATGTGGACTGGAACCAGGCTTATGCTTATTGCGCCTGGGCGGGAAAGCGGCTGCCTACTGAAGCGGAATGGGAAAAAGCCGCCCGCGGTACGGACGGCCGTTTGTATCCCTGGGGAAATGAAATGCCGGATGAACTCCCGATGCAGGTGAATCTTTTCGGAGATGGGGATACTGCCCCGGTGGATTCATTCCCGCAGGGCGTCAGTCCTTACGGGGTTTATAACATGGAAGGAAATGTGTGGGAATGGACCGCCGATCAGTATGATCCATATTATTACGGCAAAAGCCCTTCCGAAAATCCGAAATCTGTCACCGGCGGGAATGAGTATTCGATCAGGGGGTATTCGTGGGCGTATCCCTTTAAACGGTATGAGGTCAGCGCACGGAATTCCTCCTACATTCTGAACCACACGTATGACCTTGGTTTCCGCTGCGCTATGGATGAATAGGACATGGGCATGGACCGGCCTGCCGAAGAGAAACTTTTAGAAATAAACCGGCGTTTTTATACCGAATTCGGGGACGCTTTCGCAGCGACCCGCAGACGGATCCAGCCCGGTATCAGCAGGGTTTTACAGACGATCCCCACTGACAGATGTGTTGATTGGCTGGATCTTGGCTGCGGTTCCGGCGCGCTGGGAAAAATCTGGGCGGCACAGGGGCGTTCCGGGTCTTATACGGGGATGGATTTCAGCGGACCGCTGCTCCGGGAAGCGCAGAAGGAAACATCTGACCTTTCCAATGACTGTCTGACACTGCGGTATGCTGCCGGCGATCTTATGGATCCTGCCTGGCCGGACCTGTTCGGGGAAACACGGTTTGACGGCATCTCAGCTTTTGCTTCACTTCATCACATTCCGGGTAAGGATAACCACAGACGGATTTTTGACGCGGTCCGGAAACTGCTGCGGCCCGGCGGGACCTTTGTCATTTCTGTCTGGCAGTTTCAGAATTCTCCGAAGCTGATGGCTCGTGTCCAGCCCTGGGAGCTTACCGGGCTGTCTCCCGAACAGGCTGAACCGGGGGATACGCTGCTGGACTGGCGTTATGCCCTGCCGGGCAGCAGTGAGAAGACCGGTCTGCGTTATGTTCATCTTTTTCAGGAAGAGGAATTGAGAGATCTGGCGGCCGGGAGCGGTTTTTGTCCGCAGGAACAGTTTTATTCGGATGGCGCGGAAGGCAATCTGGCGCTGTATTTACGAATGACAGTATAAATCAGCCTGCTGAAGGCGGCATGCGGAAATGGCTGCCGGGATCAGCGGCATGATCATTGTTGAAACAAACAAAAAAGGAGCGGGTATGTGTAAAAAATGTTTGTCTGGTGTATTTGTTCTGGCTTTAATGCTGATGCTGACGATCAGCTGCGGAGCTGCCGGAAACAAATCAGTTATCGTCGGTCAGAACGGTGTTTATGACCTGAACGGCGCGGTCAGTGCCCTTGGGAAAAATGCCGGTGATGCTGTGATCTATCTGACCGATTCTCTCACGATGAATTCGCAGCTTGAACTTCCTTCGGATCTGTCCGGCCTGAAATCTGTCACCTTTGCGTCCTACAGCGGATCGCAGGTCACTGTTTCGATGGGCGGGAATGTGATCTGCGCGAACGGTGTTCCCTTTATCCTGGAAAGAGGCGTGACGTTATCGGGCGGTTTTCTGGTCGGCGGCAAATGTACCGCGCAGCCCGGAAACGTGAGTGTTGACAGTTCCGAACTCCTCATCAATGGCGCTGCTGAGTATGTGATCGGCGGCGGTCTGGCCATGGGATATGGAGCGGTATCGTCGGTGAAAAATGTGAATGTTATCGTGAATGGCAGCGCTAACTATGTACATGGCGGCGGTTATGCCTACAACGGCGGACGGGCTGATGTCAGTGAGCTCGCGAATCTGGTCCTGTCCCGTACCGGAATCGTCACGAGCGCTTTGTATGGCGGCGGTTATGCCAGCGGTTCGGATACCTACGCACCGGTCCGCTCCACTTATGTTATCGCGCTGGGCACCGCGGGCAGCGTAAAAGCGAATGAAGGCCTTGCGGAAAGTTCCGGTGTGGCTGCAGTCGGGGCTTATGATATTGAACTGGTCAATCCGAAAACACCGGTCTTTCCGGTCGATCCCGGTTACCGGCCCGGCTATGGCCCCGGCTATAATCCCGGCTATGATCCTGGTTATGATCCCGGATATGTTCCTCAGATTACCGGCTCGACGGTGATGTATATCGGACCCGGTCAGCAGTCGGGTAACTTTACGGACGCCGTCAATCAGATTCCAAGAAACGCGGGAAATGTGGAATTCCGTCTTATGGGAAATTTCGTCCAGAATGAGGATGTCGTGATCCCTTCAAACCGCGGTATCGTTTCCCTGTCTGTCACCGCGAACAGAAATCCGGTCACTGTGACCTGGGCTGACGAAAATGTGGGGTTCTATGCCAACGGGATCCCGACGACGATCGCGAGCGGTGTGGTATTCAGAAGCGGTATGGTCTATGGCGGCGCGAAAGTCGGGGCAGGACAGCATTCTGTTTTACAAAGCACTTACCTTGATATCTCGGGAACGGTAGGCCGGGTGATCGCCGGTTCCAAAGCCAACGGCGTTGGCGCTCTGGCGCGTGTTGTCAATACCACGCTGGTATTCAGCGGAAAAACTGACAGCTGGCTGCATGGCGGCGGTGCTGCGCTGTACGGCGGTGAGTCTTTGGTCGAAGATACCGCTTCAATAACGATCATGCCGGGCGCGAAGGTCGAATTCAGCGTTTCTTCCGGCGGCTATGCTTTCGGCCAGGGCGCGCGGTCCGTGGTCAAAGATGCCTATACAAATATTTCAGGATCCGTTATTTATGCGGTATTCCTCGGAGGATATGCGGATCAGAGATCGGATTCTTCTGTTACGGGTACCACTTACCTGAATCTGGAATCGAGAGGCAGTGTCGGACAAAGTGTCTGGTGCGGCGGACGCGCTTTCAATAAATCCAATGTCAGTGTCGATACGGTCATGCTGAATATTGCCGGTCATGTCGGTGCTTCCGTTCACAGAGGCGGAAATGCTACGCAGGACAGCACTACAAGCACCCGTGTGATCAAATAAGCGCGGAGCCGTGTTCATGACGACAGAAAAAATCGTGATCTGGCAGCCGGGAGGAGCTTATCCTGATCCGCATTTGTGGATCGAGCCCCGGAGCCTGCTGAATATCCGCTTCTCCGCATTTGAAGGTCTGGTCCGGTATGACGCGAAACGGCGTCTTGTTCCGCAGCTGGCGGAATTTTGGGATGTCAGCGAAGACGCGAGGATCTGGACCTTCACCCTGCGGAAAGATGTGCGTTTTCATGACGGCACTCCCCTGACCGCGGCGGATGCCGCTGCAAGTATCCGCCATGCGGCATCGAAGGAAATACCGGGCGCCCTCGGTACGGATTCCCTCCTGTACGGTTACCTCGGCAGCGCGGCTGTCGAAGTGCTGGATGAGCTCTGTCTTCGGGTCACACTGCCGGAACCGATGGCTGATCTGCAGGACCTGCTGGCGTATATTATGATCATCCCTGAACAGAAGATCGGTTCCGATCCGGAAACGATCCCCGGAACGGGACCGTTTCGGTATGGGGGAAAAGACGGAAATCGTTACAGGTTTGTCAGATTCGCCGACCATTGGGCAGGCGTTCCGGACGCGGAGGAACTGATCTTTGTTCCCGAAAAGGATGAACAGAAGCGGATCAACGCGCTGCTGCGGGGTGAAGCGGACATTATTACCGATATACAGGGTAAAAACACACCGCGGATCGATACGGATGATGACTGCTGTGTTGCGGAATATGAATCACCGGTGGCTGTTCCGTTGATGCTGAATTGTTTCAGCGGGCCGTTTTCCGATGCCCGGGTCCGGCAGGCTGTGAATTACGGTACTGATGTGGATGAGATCATCCGGAATGTTCTCGGAGGGATGGGAGTCCCTTTGCCGGGACCGCTGAGCCGGAACCATTTCGGTGTGAACCCGCGGCTGAAACCTTATCCCTATGATACGAAGACTGCCTGGCAGCTCCTTGCAGAAGCGGGATACTCGGACGGGCTGGAAGTAACGATGTACCGTCCGGCGATCCAACCGGATGAGTCTGCGGCGGTCTTCCGCTGCCTGAAACAGCAATGGGCGCGGATCGGGATCAAGCTTCATGAGGCGGTTCAGGAGGATCGCCAGCAGTATGCGCTGGATGTGCGGGCGAAGAAGATCCATGACCTGTGCATTTTCGATTCCGCTCCGCTCAGTACCTGGCGGGTGCTGCATGAGAAACTGGATTCATCTGTTCAGGGTCCCTGGTGGCAGGGGTATGACAGCCCGGCATTCAACGCGCTGCTGGCAAAAGCGGCGGAAACTGTTGATGCGGAAGGGCGGGAGAAGCTGTATCGGGATGCGCTCGAAATCGTTGTTGATGATGCTCCCTGGGTCTTCCTTTATTCCCCCGTGAATTTTTCCGGCGCCCGCTGGGACACGATGGATCGTTTTCCTGAACTCTGCCGGCGCATTATGAACTGAGAGAAGAACGCTGTTATTGAAAGAATAATCAGGAGCGTGCTCCATGATTACCGGGATACCGGTTATCAGGAATGCACGCTCCTGTTTTTCCGGAACGGTTCTTATGCGGTGACAGTTCCTTCCACCTTTGCCGGTAGAGGAACCGGGATATTCTTTCCCCCGCTGATCATCTCCGGTTCTTTTCGTTCTGCTGAATGGATCAGATACCGAACTTATCTCAGAACTGATACCGGACTTTGATAATACAATTACTTTAATGTTCCGATAGCATGTATAATTCAGAATAACTTGAGATGAGTCCTATTTCTGTGAGAATGGCTATATAATATTCAACAAAAGGAGTTAGCCTATGCTTGTTTGGAAAATATTTGCGAATATATTCTTTGGGGATACCAGCAGGTCAACGATCATTCTCCAGTCTTTATATTTTGTCGGGCTTTGGATGATTTTTAAAAAGTCCGATGTCAAAGGCTGGTGGTCACTGGTTCCCTGGTATCGTGAGTATCAGCTGGGAAAATGCGCGGGTAAAGAGCCGGAAGGACGGGTCATCGCGTTTGCGAAGTTTATCCATACGGTTTTTAATGTCGCTGTATTGTTTATCCAGAATGAAAACATCAGGGTCATCATGACAGCGGTGGAAATGGTTTTCATCATCATTGATCTGGTTTATTCCATCCAGGTTTATAACGGTCTTATTGATGTTTACAATGTCCGCAAGCGCTGGCTGTGGCTGTGGATCTTTCTTGAACCGGTTCCTGCCCTGGTCTGGGGTTTTTCCGATAAATATCAGCCTTCCTGGAAAGCGGGAGAATTCCGCGACAACGCAGTGTCCCATGTTCTGGGCAGAGATATCGCTGATATCGGTGAGGGGCTGACGGTCAACCTGAAAGAGCGTGCCACCTGGGACGATATGTTTCATAAGAGGCTGCTGCTGAAGGATATCCATATGAACATTAAACCCGGACGGATGGTAATGCTGCTGGGCGGTTCCGGCGCGGGAAAAACCACTTTTGTGAACGCCATCAACGGGTATGAAAAGGCTAATGCCAAAGTAATGCTCAACGGACGGGATGTTTACGCGGAATATTCAAAAATGCAGTACGAGTGCGGGTTTGTTCCGCAGTCAGACCTGATGCGCGGTAAAGACACTGTCTATCATACGCTGATGGATTACGCGGGACTTCGCCTGCCGTCCAGCTTTACCCGGCAGGATCACAAAGACCGTATTGAGGAAGCGATGAAAATATTCGGCCTTGAACCGGTAAAAAACAGCATGGTGGAAAAACTCTCCGGCGGCCAGCGCAAACGCCTTTCCATCGCCATGGAATTCCTTTCCAATCCGTCCCTGTTCATCCTGGATGAACCGGATTCCGGTGTTGACGGTGTCATGGCGAAGACACTTTTCAGGCAGCTGCGCAAGGTGGCTGACACCGGGCGTATCGTGATCGCCATCACCCATACGCCGGACCGTGTGATCGACCTGTTCGATGATGTGATCATCCTCGCGAAGGACTCCGATCATATCGGGCGTCTCGCTTTCTACGGAACTGTAGAGGATTGCCGGAAATTCTTTGATAAGGAACAAATGGAACAAGTCGTAAAGGCGATCAACCGTCCGGAAGAAGGCGGTGATGGCCTTGCCGATGAATATATTATCAAATACGCTCAGGAGGTGCAGCATGTCTGAAGCAGCCGTGACAACAACAAGGCAGCAGAAGCTGCATTACCGCGGCAGAGGCGGTCAGGTCATTATTTATCTCGGCAAGCTGCTGCGTGGATTTGTTTATCAGAATGACTGGATCGTAATGCCGATGGCAGCCCTTATTGCGGGCCTTGTGGCCATGGTCGTGAGAAACGATTTCTTTGTGACCATGGAAGGTACGCTGAAAGGGGCATTTGCCCTGACCTGTGTTTCCATCTGGAACGGCTGTTTTAACTCGATCCAGGTCGTATGCCGGGAACGTGACATACTCAAGCGGGAACATCGTTCCGGCCTTCACATTACCGCCTATGTCTTTTCCCATATGGTCTATCAGGCATTGCTCTGTCTGTTCCAGACTGTGATCATGCTGTTAGTCTGTTCCCGTGCCGGGATCAAATTCCCGGATCAGGGCTTGTTCACACCATGGCTGATCGTTGATCTGGGATTCTCGGTATTTCTGATCACCTATGCTTCCGATATGCTTTCCCTGTGGGTCTCCAGCGTCACCACTTCCACCACTATGGCTATGACCGTGATGCCCTTTGTTCTGATCTTCCAGCTGGTCTTTTCCGGCGGGATCTTCACTCTCCCGCGGTGGGCTGACAAATTCTCCGCGATCTCGATTTCCAATTACGGATTGAAATGCATTAACTCGCAGGCAAATTACAATGGATTGCCGATGGTGACCGGCTGGTATTCCGTTGTGAAAGTGGAAAATCAGGAAATCAACACCACGGTCACGCTGGGACAGGTCATGGATTTCCTTCAGCGGGATGACATTTCTCCGGTTCATGACTTCCGGGCACAGGAATATCGGTTCCCGACCATGGAAGAGATCCTGGCAGCATTTAAGATCGATCCGGATAAATCGCTGAGCGGAAGCACCTTCACCCTCGGACAGCTGCTGAAGCAGGCGGAAGAGGCTCAGGCAGAAGAGGCTCAGGCGGAAAGTGCTTCCGGAGAAACAGCCGGGACAGCGGTCACGGAAAAAACTCCGGAAAAGTTTACTGCCGGGGAAGTGATCGATGTTTTGGCGAAGATCACGGAAGAACAGGGACTGCGGGAGGAGAAGTATAATTTCAGTACCACAGTCGGGCAGCTTTTGGATCTGGTGGGCAGAGAGAAAGCGGAAGATTATATCAAGTCGATAACCTCGGAATCCGCGAAAAACACTGCCTATGATAATACAAGAGAAAATATCGTCAAATACTGGATCCAGATGTTCCTTTTCGTAGGCGGTTTTGCCCTTCTCTCTGTGATCTTCCTCGAATTTATCGATAAGGACAAACGGTAGCCGGCTTACAGGCAATTCAGGATATCAAAACAGATCCGCCGTGTTTCCCGACCCGCGGATCTGTTTTTATTTTCTCAGATCCGCGTCCCTCTCAGGCCGAAAATACAAATTCCGGGGATCAAAACCACAGAGGACAGGTTTCATATGCACCCGCAGTGCCTGAAACCTGTCCTCTGTGGTTCCTGCCTCAGTTGTGTTCGTTATTCCGGATCTTTATCCCCCGGCAGCTGCTCTCAAATACCGAACAAAAAACCAATGACTGACAACTATTGACTATTGTCTAATCACTGTACTCCTCAACATCCGGCAGCACCGGCATGTCGGGGCCGGGTTTGCCGAGCATTTCGCAGAGCGCGGCGTGCATGGCGGTGCGGTCATCCCAGAGATATTCCGTCGTCTCAAAACACATGGACTGTTCATGCCCTTTCCCGAGAGAAAGAACGATATCGCCCGGATTGGCAAGGGCCAGTCCCTTGCGGATGGCGTCCCGTCGGTCAGGGACGATAAAGAGCGTTTCATTCAGGACAGCGCCCTTTTCTATCGCTTCCTCGGCCATATCTTTGAGGATCTTGTTCAGCGGCTCCGTGCGGGGGTCTTCCGCGGTCAGGACAGTGATGTCGGCATATTTGGAAGAGACCCGCGGCATCATGCGGCGTTTTTCACGGTCCCGCAGTCCCGCAGAACCGTAAACAGCGATGATCCGTCCCTGCGGATTTCCGTATCTGTCTGCCGGCAGCATCTTGCGGGCGGCGATCAGCGCCTTTTCCAGTGCGTTGGGAGTGTGGGCGAAATCCACAATGGCGGTGAAGTTCTGCCCTTCATCGATCACCTGCATCCTTCCCGGGACGCCGACCACTTTGCTGATCCCGAACGCCGCGGTTTGCGGGTCGATCCCCAGCCCGTAAATGGCGGCTGTCATGGCGGCCAGGAAGTTCGCTCCGTTATAATTTCCGAGCAGGCTGGTATGGACTTCGGTCTCGATGGGCCCTTCCGGAAGATCGGTGAACCTTGCGATGGCTTTGATCCCGGAAGGCGTGGAATTGATCTTTTGGATGGTCGCAGAAGCATGTTCTTTATCCCCGTTGGCGGAATACGCGACTTTCCGTACGCTGATCAGGTTGTCAAGGAATCTGTAGGAATCCGGGTCGTCGTAATTCAATACGGCCAGGGGCGGTGTTTTGCGGTCCTGGTTCTCGCCCAGCTTCTGGAAAAGCAGCCCTTTGGCTTCAAAATAAGCCTGCCGGGAGTTGTGGAAATCCAGGTGCTCATGGGTGATGTTGGTGACGACCGCGATATCGAAATCGATGGCGGACACGCGTTTCTGCGCGAGGCCGTGTGAGGTGGACTCGATGATCACATGGGTCACGCCATGGTCACGCATCATGGAAAGGTAACGCTGGATATCCGGTGATTCCGGTGTGGTGACGTGGAAACCCGTATCCAGTTCTTCGTCATCGATGATAGCCGAAACGGTCGAGATCAGGCCGGTATGCAGCCCGGCAGCCCTAAGAATGTTGTAAAGATAAATGGATGTGGTGGTTTTGCCATCCGTGCCGGTGACGCCGATCACGGTCATGGATTCCGAGGGAAATCCGTAAAGCGCCGCAACAGCCCATGCCATGGCTTCCCGTGAGTCTTCCACACGGATATAAGGCACGGGCAGACGCATCGGGATCGACCTGCTCCCGATAACGGCAGACGCGCCGTTCTGTACGGCGCTGGCGATATATTCATGTCCATCGTGGGTGATTCCCGGAAATGCTACATAGATCGAACCGGGTCTGACTTTCCGACTGTCAAAAGTGACATCATTATAACTTACGTTCGGCATGTTCCCGGTGATCTCGCGGATCTCCGGCAGAATGCCGATACATTGCATCAGCTTCAAGCTGTGTGTATTCATTCAATTGTATTCCTTCTGATAAAGAATTTTACCAAAAGTTCTGAAAATAAACCGCTCAATATCCGTGATGTTTGTCATGAAAAAAAAGTTAAAAGCTTCCTTTAGGACGGATCTGACGAGTCCCGGGGACGGTTCCCGCTGAGCTGCTGCCTCCGGCCCGTATCGATCGGATCCTGAATGCATCCGTCTCCGGAACGCGGTGCGGCGGGACTGCCCTGCTGCACCTTCTTCTGTGTCTGATACCCGCGATTCACAAGTTTCTGCTATCCGCTTTACACTTTTCCCTTTCCCTTTTACACTTGTTTATAATTATGAAAAAAGCGATTTATTTTCTCCCGGTGCTGCTGTTATGCGCTGCTTCCGCCGCGCTGTTTTTGTATTCAACGCCGAACGGGGTCGGGCTGACGAACGATTCCGCGGCTTATATCGGCGGAGCCCGCAGCCTGCTGGCAGGGCGCGGCTATGTCCGGATCGGCGGTGACGGGCTGCCCCGGGCGATAACCCATTTTCCCCCTTTCTATTCGCTGACGCTGGCGCTGGCTTCAAAAATTTCCGGTGAAGACCCGCTGGAGACTGCAAAGGCTGTGAACCTCTGCTGCGCGGTCCTGAACCAGGCGCTTTTTATGGCGGCTGTCTTTTTGCTTACGGCTTCTTTCCCTATGGCCTGCATCGGCGGGATCCTGTTCCTTTGTGCAGGACCGGTCCTTCAGGCGCATGTATACGGCTTGAGCGAAGCGCTGTATATGACGATTTTTCTGCTCGTCTTTATCCTCTCCGTGAAAGGTGCGCGGGAACGCCGGGGGCTGCCTTGGCTGTTCATCGGTCTGCTTTCAGGTGCTTTGGCGCTGACCCGGTACGCGGGACTGGCGGCAGTCGGAGCGGTCACGGTGTATATCCTTTGTGTGCTTCCCACCGCAAAAGAACGTGTCACGGATGCTCTGCTGTACCTTGCCGGCTTCGGGCTCCCCTTCGGATACTGGCTGCTGCAAGACAGGCAAAGCGGTGATTCCGCAGTGAACCGGGCGGTCTCGCTCCATCTGCCCGCTGCCGATAAGGTGGAGGACGGGGTCCGGAACCTGGCCGGGTTTTTCCTGCCGGAATTCGGCGGGTTTGTCGACAAGTTTATAAAGTTCTGGGGCATTGTCATCGCTGCCGGGCTGCTGTTCCTGCTGCTTGGTGTGATCATCTATGGGCTCCGCTGCTTCTTCCGGCCTTCGGAGAAAGCATGCCGCTCAGCTTTGTTTCCGCCGGCTTTGCATGGGGCTGCATATATGCTTATGGTGATCCTGACGGTTTGCTTCATTGACGGCTCCACGCTTTTTGACAACAGGATCCTGCTTCCCTTTTATGTCTGTCTGCTGCTTTTGGCAGTTTGCTTCGCTTCCCGTTTCCTGAACACAAAACGCGGCCGGATCGCGGTGCTTGTGGTGATGGTGGGGTTTGCTGCGCTTCTCTTTGAAGATGAGTCGGACCTGATCCGGGAATTTCACCGCAACGGTCAGGGCTTTGCCGGGGATGAATGGCGGGAATCCCGGACACGCCTGGCGGCAAAGGAACTTCCCGCCGGAAAACTGCTCTTTTCCAATCGGCAGACCGCGCTTTCGCTGCTCAATGACCAGCCTTCCTATATCCTGCCGCCCATGTTCGATGCCGCGTCTTATACGGAACGGGAAACCTTTGAGCTGGATAAAAAATGGATGGATGATGAGGTCCTCGGCGGGAATGCCTATGTGGTGGTCTTCAATTATCAGGAAATGCTGGAAGAAGAGACCGACCGCGAATGGCTCTCCATCGTCCTGAATGGCCTCCCCCTCTACGCCGAATACCCCGACGGTGCTATTTTCGGAGAGGTAGTTAATAGTCAATAGTTGACAGTTGGTGGTTGGTGGTTTTGTTGGTTGAGCCTTTTTCATTGCATATTGATGAGACTGGGCTCAATCTATTATGTTTGAAAGCAGGATCAAGGAACAAGGAGCAAGGAATAAGTGGCAGTCGTGTAGATTTTCATCACTCTAAAAAAACTCTGAACTCTGAACTTTGACCTCTTAGTTCGATCTCTTTCTTTCCGCCAGTTTGGCGAAGAGGATGCTCAGGAAATAGAGGGCGGTCAGGGGGACCATCAGGAGGAGCATATTGACCGGGTCGACGGTGGGGGTGATGAGCATGGCAAGGATGGCGCAGACTACGACTGCCTGCCGCCAGTTTTTGAGAAGCTGTTCGGCACGGATGAAGCCCAGACGCGCGGCGATGTAGATGAGGATGGGCATTTCAAACACGATCCCGATCCAGAAAATCAGGTTGGTGCTGAAGGATATATAATCCGAGGGACGGATCTCCGTTTTGATCCCCATAAAGCTTGTCAGGAAAGGAATGGCTGCCGGCAGGACTATGTAAAAGGCAAAGCAGATACCCGCCAGAAAAAACAGGATGACCGGCGGCAGAAAGCGGAACAGGACCTTTTTTTCACCGGTCTTCAGTCCCGGCAGGATAAAAGCAAAGGCCTCATAAGCGATCAGCGGGAAGGCAAGGATGAATCCCGCCAGCAGCGCGACGTCAAAGACGGAAGAGACGTTTTCCGTGATCTCGATCGACGTCAGATGCTGCAGGCCGCCGATGGGGCCGCAGAGAAAATCCATGATCTTTTCGCTGAAACAAAAACAAAGGATCACGGCGGCCAGGAATCCGGCCGCGGAAATAATGAGCCTTTTCCGCAGCTCCGTGATGTGTTCTTCCAGCGCGCCGAAAAACACACCGGCGGTGGGGTAATCTCTTTGGCTGTTGGTTCCGTTACTGTTCATGGGATCCCCGGGCTTCATCATCAGGCTGTGACGGTTCGGCGGGGCGGTCTTCTGTCCGCATCGGATCGGCGCGGCGCAGATCACTGTCGATATCATTCAGCCGGCGGTTGATCCCGCGCAGGGAGTCCTGTACTTCCTGAATGCCGGATTCCCGGATCACCTGATCTTTAATGGTGTTTACATCGTCGTAAAGTCCGAGAAATGTCCGCCAGGCGTCCGAGCGAACGAATTTCCGGATACCCCGGGCGAGGTTCCGCGCGTTTTCCTGCATCTGCCGGGGACCGAAGAGGATCAGCATGATGACCAGCAGCAGGATCACTTCCCGTATGCCGACGTTAAAAAATCGCATGGGTTATTGTTCTTTGTTCTCGTCTTCCGTCACGGATCTTTCCGCCGGAGCTTCTTTGTTTTCGCCGTTGAGCCCTTCTTTAAACGCGCTGATGCTGGCGCCGAGCTCTTTCGCGATCTTGCTGATACGGCCGGGACCGAAGAGCAGGATGATGACGACCAGTACAATAAGAATTTCCGCAAATCCGGGTCTCCACATAGGGCACCTCACTTTCTTGTCTATAATTCTACAATAGTTTACGAAAAGTGGAAGGAATATTATGCAGAGTGAAAATGAAAAGGAAAAGGAAAGTATGGCCGGAAAAGCCGGTTTTTCCGGAAACATTGCCTCTCTTTTCCGCGTTATAATTCTGAGAGGAGATGATGTTATGAAAAATATATTGATCATTGTTTTGGTGTTTTGTCTGACGCTGCCGGTTTTAGCGGCATGCGGTCCGAAAACTGTTCCGACTCCGACCGTGGAACCGGCTCCGACTGAGGAACCGGCCGCTGTCATTCCGACGGAAGAACCCGCCGCCCCGGAAAAAGCTTCTTTGGCAAACCCCTGGACGGAAACGGATCCTGCCGGGCTTATGGAAAAACTGGGCCTGTCCTTCAAGGTGCCGGAAGACGCGAAGGATGTGATTTACCGGATGAACGAATCGGAGAAGATGGCGGAAATGCGTTTTACGCTGAATGATATGCCGTTTACCGCCAGGATCAAGCCGGTCGGGACGGAATTTGAGGATATCAGCGGCCTTTATTATCAGTGGGATAATGTGCAGGAAAGCAGCCTTCGATGGACTAAGGAAAAGATCATGAAGGTCCGGACCGGGGAGAAAACGATCGAGGCTTATCTGTGGTTTGATGTCGTTCCCGGGCTTATGTATTCACTCTCGACAGAAGGGGCGGACCTGGATGGGTTCGACATCGTCGCTGTCGCGGATATGATATGCGAACGTGTGCAGGGAGATGCATAGCGGGCAAAGACCCTGACGGGACGGTCCTGCTGCCTTCCGCTTTATGACCGGCAGGCAGCGGGAAAGGACCGATAAGATCCCGGGTTTCGCGAAAACCTTTCAGGAAACAAATCAGCCGGCCCGTAACGGACCGGCTGTTATTTTATAATTGCTGTCTTCAGAACATTGATTATTGAGCAGCTGCTTCGGCGATAGCCTTCTTGCGGTTCTTCTTCGCGACGAAGGAGAGGCCTGTGCAGGCGATCGTGAGGATGATCATGACGATCACAACACCGGTATCGGTGAAGTGTTCCTGCAGCATACCTGTGACCCACATATCCGGGCAGAAGCCGAGGAAGGTAGCAGACGCGTGACCTCCGCCGACACCCTGGAAGGCGGCCGCGGCAGCACCGTACGGAGCGACCTTGAGCAGCAGGACGGTGACGATCAAACCGGCGACGATACAGGAGATCAGACAGCGGATGATATCACCACCGCACGGGGCGACGATGTAGACCCAGAAGAAGAGCAGGGACGGCAGGTCGGCCAGCGGCATCATGCGGGCGCCGGGGATGATGAACGCGAAGAGGATCATCAGCGGGATCATCAGGGTGGTGGTGGCCAGAACGGCGGAGTGGCCGACAGCGATGGCGCAGTCAACACCGATGAACAGGTTACGGCCGCCGGTACGCTTCTGCAGAATTTCGGAAGCTTTTTCGGAGACAGGAACCAGAGCCTGCATAACGATACCGGACATCATCGGGATGACCACCAGACCGGTGGAGATGTTGATCATGAGCATGACGATGTCAGCCCACCAGAGGCCGGCAAGGACGCCCATGAAAATACCGATGAGACCGCCGAGTACCGCGGGTTCGCCGATGACGCCGAACTTGTCCTGAATGTATTCAGGAGTCCATTTCGCGGATTTCAAACCGGGGACTTTGTCCAGGAGCTTCGCCATGACCCAGCCAAAAGGTCCCCAAATGTCATTGACACCCTGATAGAGTGTAATGTTCTGGAAGCCGTAAAACTTGTCCGAATACCCCATGTGGCCGTACCAGTCGGCGAGATAGAGGGAGATAACGGACCAGCAGAGGGCGACGACCAGGGCGGTGATCGCGTTGCCGCCGAGGGCGAGGACGATCACTGCGCAGAAGTTGGCTTCCCAAAGGTCCCAGATATTGAGGTTGATGGTGTCGGTCAGGTTGGCGAAAACCAGAACCAGGTTAAGCAGAACAGAGAAAATAACCACAGCGTAGGCGATCGGGTTGGACCAGGCGACAGCAGCCATAGCGCCCCAACCCACGTCTGTGATTTCGAATACACCGCCAAACTTCTCCGAGAGGATCGTGGCGGCCGGCGTGATCGCGTTGACGAAGAAATCAACGACGATGTACACACCGTTGAAGCCGACCGCAACCATCAAACCGTTGCGGATGGCGTTCAGGATCCCAAGCCCGATTACCAGACCAATCAGCGTGAATACGAGAAAGATCATGAACAGGGCACCGAGATCCATGTAAGGAGTCAGGATTTCACCTAACTTGGTAGAAAGAGCAGAAATATCCATACACTTCTCCTTTACTATTTCCGGCAGATGCCGGTTGCCAAAAAAAATAAAAAAACAGGTTTATTTTGTGAATAAACCTGTTTTATCCACTGGATTATGCTTCGGCTGCTTTTTTGACGTAATCAAAGATCTGGTCGTAAAGGGCGGCCTGGCCGACACCGGTGATCAGGGGTACGCCGGAGAGAACCGGAATATCTTCGCGCTGTTTGCAGACAGCGGTGGCGACGATCAAATCAGCATTAGTGCTCTTGACCAGGCGGTCGGCGTCAGAGATCTTGCCTTTTTTCACAGTAACCTGGACACCGCGTTTTTTCGCTTCCTGTTCGATTTTCGTCGCAGCAAGCGTGGAAGTGGCGATAGAGGAACCACACATCACAAGAATAACCGGGATTTTCATTTTTACTCCTTTATTTTTAAAGCAGCCCTTTTTAATTGCGAAATCATTCCTTGTTAAAAACAATTAAAAAGGATAACTGCAAAATTTATACCTGAATAAACATTATACTACAAACTCGCCTGAATTGCCGCATCAAAACGCCAATCTTTCAAGTCTGTTTTCAGCCGGCCGTCAGCTGACGAGGAAAAATTAATGGCTGTTCTCCGCACAGTATTTTTTGATCAGATCGATCACGGCTGTTGTTTCTTCATGGGTACCGATGGTCACACGGAAGAAACGGTCGCCGGGCAGGCCGCGGGAATCGATCCAGTTGCGGACGAGATAGTGGTTCTCGAACAGGTATTTCTGGATGTCGCTGGCTTTGATGCCGGATTCGAGCGTGTCGACCATGACAAAGTTATTGGCGGACGGGATCGGGCGCATGCCGGGGATCTCTTTCATGGCATTGAAGAACATCTCGCGGTCGGCAATGATCCGTTTGACATTGGCCTTGATGTAATCCCGGTCCTCAATGGCGGCGATGGCCGCGACATGGGCGATCTGGTTGATGTTGCAGGACTGGCGGACCTTGTTGACGACGTCGATGACTTCCGGACGGGCGACGATCCAGCCGAGGCGGATGCCGGCAAGCCCCATCGCCTTGGAGAAGGTGTGGCTGAGGATCAGGTTCGGGTAGACATCGATCAGGTCTTCGATGGGATCTTCGCCGAATTCATAGTAGGCTTCGTCGACGACAACGATCTTTTCGGTCTTCAGGCAGGCTTCGATCAGTTCGCGGCTGACCATATGACCGTCCGGGTTGTTCGGGCGGGAGATCATGATCAGTTTCGTCTTGTCAGTGACCTGATCGGTGAAGTCCTTCGGATCATAGGTGAAATCCAGGTCTTTCGGATAAACGCCTTTGACGACGCCGCCGTAAAGCAGGGCGCGGTTGGTATAAAGTGTGTAGTCCGGGGTGGAGATGACAAGTTCGTCGCCTTCGTTGACAAAGGATTCATAGATCATATCGATGATTTCCATGGAACCGTTGCCGCAGGTGATGTAATCAGCTCTGCCGGTGAGACCGACATAATCGGCAAGGTGGAGGCGCAGGTTTTCATCTGTCAGGACATCTTCCGGATACCAGTTCAGTTTATCGGCATAAGCTTTGACAGCTTCCTGGACCTTCGGTGACGGACTGACGGTCATTTCATTACCCATCATGCGATGGAGGCCTTCGACCTTCCAACCCATAGCAAAATGATTGCAGGGATAAAGAACGCCGACCTTCGCCGACTTGCTTGCAAAATTATTTACATCAAACATTTGAACCTTCTTTATTATTATCTTTCTTCCTGTTTCCATGAGAAACCTCAGACAGAGGCCCATAGAACCGTTTTACATATATCCAAAGGCGCGAAGCGCCATCCGGTTTCCAACGAATAACTGACAACCGATGACTACATGTTTTCTTTCAGATAAGCCACCAGTTTTGAGATGTCTTTCGTTTCCGCCAGGTCTCCGAGCAGTTCTTCATCTTCGATGTAGCCCGCGATGGCCTGCAGGAAGTCGATATGGGCGTCAGCATCCGGGATGACAAGCATGAATACGAACTGTGCCTGTACCTCATCCCCCTCTCCGCCCATGGGAGCGAAGGCTACCGGGGTATCCAGAACTGCGGTGACCATCGCCGGTTCGATCGTCCATTCCGCGTCAGCGTGGGGGATCGCGATGTCGATGGAAGCGTGCAGGCCGGTGGCGTATTTGGATTCCCGGGTCAGAAGTGCTTCCGTGAAGCCGGGTTTTGCCCAGCCGTGGGCGATCGCGTCTTCAGCCATTTTTGTGAGCAGCTGCTGCCATGTCATTTCTTCATTGAAACGCAGGCTCGAAATATTATCAAGAACTGTTTTTCCCATAAGGCGTACTCCGTTGAAAAGTGCTCTCGCACTGTGTCATTGCTAAAATTATATGCGTATTCGGAAAAATCCCTTACTTCAGCTTTTTGTCTCTGTATATTATGACAAAAATATATTAATTTGCAGGCCGTTATTCGCCGTTTGCCGGCAAACCTGATCGGGAGTTTTCCGCCCCGGCTGACAAATGGTCGGGTGAGTCGGGGACTGTACCCGGTTGGCTAGAAGGGCGGTAGTCTTCCGAGGCGAGAGTGAGTTTCCTCAGGGTACAGTCCCCTTCGGGTACAGTCCCCGATAGGCCTTCGGGGACAGTCAAAGACAGCCGAAATCCTCCGATCCCGGCTGTTATTGCTCATCTGTGACATTTTCCCTTTTACTTTTTACTTTTTACCTTCTCTCCCCCTCCGGCGGGATGTCGTAGGGCGGGGGTTCCCTGTCAAAGGGGCCGGGCTTGAGGATCCCGAACTGTTGGCTTTCGATATATTCCCGGTAAGCCCGGCAGCGGTATTCTTCGCACCAGCTGCCCTCCGGCATGACGTCCCGGACGT
>DAIMGK010000043.1:0-29373 GCA_036723985.1 Flexilinea sp. | reverse complement strand
GCCTGACTCGCTTGCGAGTCAGTAGAACCGACCCCACCAATGTAACAGCAACCTGCAGCCAACTCTGGTCTTTATCTTATCCGCCTCACCGGAAACTTGAGAACGTCCGGCAGAAGATGGTGGGGTCGGTTCTGCTGACTCAGCGAGCTGAGTCAGTCAAAACCGACCCCGGGGCGGGGGACAGTGCCCGAAGGACCCGAACAAAAAACCGATGCGTCAGCACCGGTTTTTTTGCAAGGTGTTATATCATGTCACCGGCTGGTTGGGAAACGGCAGCCGGAACCGTTTTTCGGCGTTATTCTTCTTCCTCTTCCTCCTCCTCATCATCGCCCAGACGGAAATGCGGGATGTCGCATTCATCCAGGTCCTCGTCCAGCCATTCCCTGACAAACGCGCGGGCGCCGTCATATTCGGCCGCCCTTCCGTCCTCATCGTAAGTGTCGATCTCACGAAGATGCCGGAGAACGGTCAGGCCGAGATTGACCACGCTGAAGTTCGGGTCATTTTCCCCGTCCTCATCACCGAATTCGTACATGTCGAAATCATAATCGTTGGTCAGGGAATCATCATCGTTGATAAAAACGAAATCGTCAAAGGTGGAATGGTTCCGGACAGTCACCCCGGCGTATTGATCCATGCAGTCCAGGCGGATGAAAGCCAGCTTTCCGTTATCCTTTTCCACGATCATCTCCACAACATCGAAGCCGCCCACCGGCCCGCAGGCCATTCCGTCACCTGTATATCCCCAGCGTACGTTCCGTAAAATGTTCATCGTTCATTTCCTCCGTTTTGTTTATTGTTATCCATATGATACAGGATCGGATCAGAAAAGTCTATAGCCCAAATCTTATATTTTCTGACAATAAATGTAGGACAGAAGTACCGGGTGTAAGTGTCCAGGAAAGGGACATTTACACCCGGTACTTCTGTCCCACACTACCCGTCGTTACGAAATACGATATAATAAATGTGGGACAAAGGTACCAGGTGCAAGTGTCCCTGCCTGGGACACCTGCACCTGGTACCTTTGTCCCACTTCAACTCACACCAGAACATCAGGAGAAATGAGATCATGCCGAAGATACCAAGACCTGTCAGCGAATCAGGATACTACCATTTGATCCTGCGCGGGAACGGAAAACAGATCGTATTTGAAGAAAAGTCTGACTATGCTCATTTTCTCCATCTGTTGAAAAAAAACGGGCAGGAATGCAAAGTTGCCATTAACGCGTTTTGCCTGATGGAAAACCATGTTCATCTTCTCGTCTGCGACAGAGAAGGTAATTTATCAGCGTTTATGAAAAATCTGGCGGGGAACTATGCGATCTGGTTTAATAAAAAGTACAGCCGTATCGGACATCTGTTTCAGGGCAGATACAGAAGCAAAGTGATTGAAAGTGAGGATACACTGTGCACAGTTTTCAGGTATATCCTCAATAATCCGAGAGATGCAGGAATTTGCCCCGCCGCGAAATACCCCTGGAGCAGTTATAACCGATATGGAAATCCGAATTCATTTGTCGATACAAAAATTCTCATGGAGATGCTGGGCAGTTACAAAGAGTATGAGGATTATATCAACGCGAAATATGAGGATCAGGATCTGCTGATTCGTGAGCATGATGATGAGTGGGCAAAACTGGTCATGAAAAAAACATTGAACATCCAGGATGGCTCTGTGATCCGGACCTATGACTGGGTATCCCGGAATCAGGCGATTCGAATGCTTCGTGAAAAGGGTTTGTCGATCCGCCAGATCGAACGATTAACAGGCATCAGCAAAAGCGTCATTCAGCGTGCCTGACGCCCTCCCCAAATAAGTGGGACAATGGTACCGGGTGAAAGTGTCCCAAAGATGGGACACTTTCACCCGGTACCATTGTCCCACATTTTTTTCGATATAATTAACGCAAAATATAAGAAACGGGCTATGGAAAAATCCTTACCGAAGCGGTATAGTATGGGAAACAGGAGGAAACATGGTTGATTTTGAAAAGATCGGACGCAGGATCAGGGAGCAGCGGAAGTTCGGCAAGCGGGTATCGCAGGAGCGCATGGCGCTGGACCTGGGCATGTACCAGGCCGACATCAGCAACCTGGAAAAGGCAAAAAGCGGCAGCGGGATCGGGGACCTGTACAAGCTCGACCTGATCGCGAATTATTTCAATATTCCTCTTGCCACCCTGATTTTCGGTATGGAGGAAGACAAAATGGTCCATTATTACGGGAACAAAATTCAGCTGATCGAAGTGGTCGATCCGGAATTCAGCGAGGACATGAAAGCGATGCTGGTCAGCCTCAGCGGATTCGAAAACATCTGGAAAGGGACCGCCGTCTGGAAATGCGGGCCCTATAAAATATACATCACCCCGGAGATCCAGTTTACGATGGGGCACGGGATCAATGGCGCGGACAGGAAACGGTTTAATGTTTCCAAATTCCGCCTGCAGAAGGGACATTGTTATATCATGCTGGAGAAAGAGATACTGGGCGTAATGGTATTTTCGAAGGCCGACCCGACGGCGCTGGTATATCGTCCGTCCTTTGAGGCTTTCCGGGATATCCTCCGGGATTCATCCTGGGACGCGGGAGACCTGCTGCGGATCCTCAATCCCTATTGGGCATTGTATCAATTCAGCCCGGATGAGGAAAAGGCCCAATATCAGCTCCCGTACCTCCGGCGGATGGACGCGATCCGGGCTTTGGGGCAAATGCCGGTCGTGCTGATCGAAAGTGTTTACATCCGTGAAGACTGCCGGCAGCACGGTCTTTTCCGGCTGTGCCTGGACCTGATCGGCAGTATCTTCCGGAAGGAAAGCATCGTCTGGCTCAACCTGGAGCCGACTTCCGGCGAAGAGATGTTCACCACCGCCGGGTACTACCCGAATTACACCAATTCAGATCTCGGCCAGATCAGCATGAACGCCGCCATCGCGGAAAAAATGGGATTCACCGTCGATTCGAAGATCGAAAAGCGGGAGATCGAGCAGGAGGATAACGACGGTTTCTCAAGCATTTCCATCGCCGAGGTAAGAAGGTCCGCTTACCGGTTCCCGAAAGCTGTCCTGGAGATGATCCGGCACGACAGCGACCTCGTGGCTCTGGGAAGGGCAAAGGAAGAGCTCATGAAAAAGGACACCGTGGAAGGCTTTGAACCGGTATTTCGGAGAACCGGAAAGATCGGGGATCATTATGTCATCGCCCAGCATGAGATCGGATACGGAAGCGACCGGGGAAAGGATCACTGGCTTTACGCCGCGCTGAAAGAAAACGAAGATAAATGCCGCTTCGGGGTCTCGCCTTTCGATCCTTTTGAAAAAGGGTTGGACCACAAGGGGCAGATCGCGGCCTTCGACGGGGAACCGGATGAGGATAATGAGTACAGCTTCGATCTGATGAGCCTGATGGAATCCCTGGAGGAAACGCTCCGGAATCGGGATCATCACTGTAATTGCGGAGACTGCGTCGGACTTAATGACCTGGAGAAATATCTCGGGGAGGAATTAAATGAAGATCTCAATTGAAAACGGAAACGCCTTTCTGGCTTCCCTGGGAATGGAACCCGCCAAAAAATCCGGGGATTTCTCGGATCAGATCAGCACGAAAGTAGACGACCGGGCGGCTGCCGAAAGGTTCGCGGACGAATGGAACGCTTATCATTTCGAGACGGACAGCGAAGAGCGGGACCATGACGCGCTGTATACGCTGAAAAACCGGGATCCGCAGGTCAGCATGGTAACGTCTGCTGTTTTTGAATGGAACTATCTGGCGCATATTTGCGATTTTATCCTCGGCCATAAAGAGCTTTTCGGCAAAAGGATCCTGGACGCGGGCTGCGGGAACGGCATCCTGGCCGTGTTTCTGGCGTCCGTATTCCCGGATTCCCGGATCACCGCTGTTGACCGGAATCCGTATGTGCTGCGGACCGCGGACTGGCTGATCAAAAAGGCGGGGATCAAAAATATTGAGCTGCGCCAAACGGATTTTTTCGATATCAAAGGGGAGACCTTCGATACGGTGTTTTCTTCCCGGACGCTGGCGGATAACGACGGCGACTGTCCGCCGATGGAATGGACCGATACCACCGAATCCCTCTGCCGCAGCTCGGAGATCCGGTCAAAAGCTCACGCGGACGCGCTGGCGGGGCTGACTGCCCCGGGCGGGTCTCTGGTGGCAGCCGAAATGAACGGCGAATGGAACATCTGGGGGTGGACGCGGGTGCTGTGCGCCCATGACCTGGTCCCGGACGGGGAATTATGCGGATCGTTTTCCATCGAGGAATTCAACAGCAGCGGCAGATTTGTATCGGCTGTCTTCAAAACCGGAAAAAGCCTCGGCGCTTCGGAAGGGGACCGGATCTTCCGGGAACACCTGATCCCCGAAGGCCTCTGGGATTCCGACGTGACCCATGACCGTTACGGGCTGATCAAGCTCCATCTGCTGAAGGACAAGCTGTATAAGGGGTACGCCGGTTTTGTGACCAACCCGGAAGAGGGATTGAAGAATTACCGCTATTTCAGCTTTGAGATGTGGACCATCAAGGATGACCCGAAGCACATGCTCTTCCGCCAGACCGCCCATTATAAGGGATCGATCCGGGTGGAGGTCGTGGATTTTGAGATCGCCAACCTGGTCTTCAATTCGGCATTGTATGATATCCACTGCCTCGCCTCCGATCCGCACCTGACGGTCTATGAGATATCGTTTGAAAACGGTGAGGAAAAGCTGACAAAAGTCCGCCGCCCCCGCGCCCTTTTCGATCCGGAAGGTGATATTTTCATCCCGGACCACAGCGTTTTATGTCGGATGGCGAAGGAAAACTGATTTCTTCGGAAGGGAAAAATAAAGTGGGACAATGGTACCGAGTGAAAGTGTCCTGTCCAGGGGACACTTTCGCCCGATACATTTGTCACATACTTTCGATCTATAATCTTGTACTATCCTTGTACAAAAGATAAAAACCTGAATGATTCAAGCCACATTTTTCTGAGAAATAGCAATATTTTTCATTGATTTTATCTTGTACAAATCTTGTATTATTTCAAAAGATAAATCATACCTGCCTAATGGGTATCGACTGGACATTTTTCTTCCAGAATGACTTTATCGCCTATGGAGGAAAATCTGAAATTAGCCTGATCATTGATCCATTCGTAATCGATTTCATAGAGATATGGAAACATCTGCGGCACACGGCTCAGATCCTGGACCTCATAATATGCGTTCATACCCGGATTCAGCAATGTTCTCAAAAGCATCTGCAAATCAATATTTGATTGGATATTCCGCTGTTTTGCACTGTAAACACCGGTATCGATCGATTCCAAAGCACCAAGTTCACACATTGTCCGCAGGATCACACCGATCGACTTTTTGAACGTATTTCTGTCTCCCCACTGTTCTTTGATCCGTTTATTGATCCAGCCGGCAGTGAATGAATCCTGGAACAATAATACCTTCCCAATCAGTCCGGCCATGTCCGAAAAAACCGGATATCTCAGCAGAAGCAGACACCAATGCAGCAGAGCATGTGTACAGTTCTCCTCTGCAAATATCGAAAGTGCATAGTCCCGAATTGGCCGGATATTTTCCTGTACATTTACCCAGACATCCATCAGCTCAGTGCATGTTTTACGGATATTCGTCGGACTTTCCATCTCGAAGGAAAGATATTCGCGGAGTTTCTGCTTGATCTCCGATGGCTCCAATCCATCCTGCAGCAGTTCAACGGTCTTTTCCATCCAGTCATATTTCAAAGGAACCAGAATTCCGATTTCATTTGCCATATCAATCCACTCCTGTTATTTCGATGAACGGTACGATCACTTCATCGATACTGATGCCGCCGTGAGCGACCACATCGGCATCATTTGTTTCCAGCGCCACACCGTTTTCACAAATGTAATACTGATAACTTTTATCGAGATAATATCCGGGATAACGTATCAAGCGATCGTCGTTGGAAAGATCTTCAGCAAAATCTTCCCGGACGACCATCCGGCTGGATCGGCTTTCAGTCTCCACGCCCATATTTTTCAGTTTGCCTCTGCCTGTTGCGGGCGTATTGCCATGATCAGTAGTGATATAGACACGAAAACCGGAACGAACCAGGGCGCGGATCAGATTCTGAAGCTTCTGTGTTTTTCCGTATAAATTCACATCGTTATACATACCGATCCGGCTCTGCATCTGACCATGAACGAATTCATCGATATCGTTCAGAATGATCGCAGCAAATTTGATCTTTGCCGTGATCTCCGGCTGATATCCGCGGGTGAAGAGGATTTCTTTCTTATCGTAGCCATACTCAGCAAGGGCGGCATAAAACTGCTTTTCTTCGTTTTTCAGAGAAAACGGATCGGATAGCTGCTGCGGATATTTCCCGCTGAACAGGCTTTGTCTGGATATAGCCGTTGTTGTCGGGATCATAGCGAAGCTGGCATGTTCTTTCCGATGGATCCCCTGCCAATGCTGCCGCATTACATCATAATCGACCATGGACATGCCGTCCACCAGCAGCAGCGCTGTTCTCTGGCCGATAGTCCCTTTCATCTGTATAAAATCCAAGACCTTCGGCAGCATCCAGGGGAACTCAACATCAGGAGCAGATGACAATTTCTGGTAATCCAGGAAAATGAAATCACGAAAAGCATCATCCAGCGGAGCTGTATCCATTGAAAGCCCGGCCTTCCGCAGATACATTTCCAGCTGTGCGCGGTCCTCAGCGATCCCGATCCAGTCTGCAGCAGATGGTTTTGCTTCTGCCCGATGGATCAGTTCAGCCAGTTTCTGCTGTCCATATCGTTTTACAGTTGTCTGAGAAAATACCTTTTCTTCGATAAAACGGCGTGTACCGGAATTGTCATTGCTCAGATCATCATAGAGATCGTCGCAGGCAAACAGAATGATCTCCAGATCATTTGGATAATTCCGAAGAACATCAGCTGAAAGATTCGGAAAAAAGGTGCTATATCCGACCCCGACACGGCGGAATGCCATACGGATATCAAACGGAATATAACCGTCATGATAGATTACCGCATATTTCCCTTTTGAATCCCTGATATCACGTTCATAGACAATACGGAAAGAAACTTCGTCATCATAATCGATGACAGAGAATCCGGACTGTTTCAGCACGGAAATATAATCGAATACGGATGAAAAACAATCCGTATCAGCCAGCAGAAGCTTCTTTTCATAGGCCATACCGCAAAGTTCCTGAAATTTTTCCTGAATTCTCATATTGACTTTTTAAAAAATTATGGTATATTATGAGTACCAATGATGAAAATCGGCTTCAAGCCGTGTGTATATCTTCATTAGAGATGGTACCTATATCATTGGCTTCATTAACACGAAGAGCCGCTAATGAAAGCGGCTTTTTCCTTGTATATAAGACAGGCTTATACGTAATATCAGAAATATCCTGAACCGAACAAAAAGAATCCTTCAAATATTCAAAATATCTGTCTTCTTTTCTCTCGTATAATCTTTGAAGTGCCCAAAGGTAATAATCTACTGCCTGCAAACCATAATTGTTTTGCGGTATTTCCGGAATAGCATCAAAGCGAAATTTTGTATTTGTTTGATGCTTTTTATCGTAAAGTCTTTGTGCGCTTACCAATGCTCTTTGGAGCGCTTCTGTTCGATCAGATCGGCCTCGCTTTGCAAATGTGATGTAATACTTCTCTTCTTTGTGAAGAGCATTTTGAAATAGTATTTTTACGAAATAATCATAGACATTGTTCGGATTATATCGATAATCCGGAAACTCAGCTTCCTGATTTCGCACGTACTCCAACAAACTTTGTTTGTTTTGAATAACGGCATGAAATCGCAGCTCATCATGTTGTTTCAAAATGCGAAATACTTCTCTTCTGACTTCAGGAACATCATCTTTAGCGTGAAAAAAATCATATGTCTTATGACTTTCAGGCTGCATGGAAGGGATCCCTGAAAAGTATGGATCGTGGACCAAATCTTTGTGCAGATTGTCCAGATCCGTAATTAATGATGTAATATTTGGAATATCCAGATATCCGACAGCAAAATAATTCGAACAACCTTCCTGACCAATAATTACATTCCCATGTCGTTTAAACAGCGTTGTATCACCAGCTTCATCGACGTAATATGCATTTCTTGTCATATGTTTCGTATTCATAAAACAATTTTACATCATTCCACAATGTCCAGGATCAATTCCAGTCGAAACTCCGGCTGTATCTGCTTGTCTTGCCGGTATTCAGCTTCTACAGCTTTCCGCTCTTCCGCAATCGCATTCAGTCTGGCGTTTCGGATGTTTGCGATACCGATCCTTTCCGCCGCCCCTTCCCGGATAGAGAGGGCCAGCATTTTCCTCTTATGTTTGTCTGCTGCCCGCTGCTCTTTTTCCTGTTTCAGCTGCAAAAAAATATTTTCCGCAAAGTACTCTGCCTTTTGATACAGCTCCTGCCATGTTTCCGATGACAGTTCTTTCGCAGGAATAATGGTCAATTTGGTATCATCACGCAGCATTGCTTCCCAAAGCTTTTTCCCCGCCAGCGGCCGCAGAACAAATGATTTATTGATGAAAATGGGAACAGTCAGCCGGTCACGTTCTGCCGGACCGGCAGAAACCTGCCAGAGCATGAACCAGCCGGCTTCATGCGGGATCCCATCCAAAACCACGTTTTGGATCGGCTCTTCAGGAAGCTGCAGCAATCGGTTGGATAACAGGTTTTGTACCCGTTCATCCGACAGCGATGCGAACAGCCCGGAAGTACCGTATTTCCCTTCGGAACGGTTTTTCCACAGGAACAGACGTCCAAGCATCGGCTCGATATCTTTCTGACGATCCGCACCGGTCCATTGATCCAAATCTTTCTCATCCCGAAGCATATCCAGGATCTTCATTCGGTTTTCAGCCTGTTCCCGAATATCCTCTTCCAGTGTTTCCAGACATTTCTCAACGTTTTTCGGATGTGCAAGCGCATCCATATAAGCGCCGGTGTAATCCCACTCTGCGCTTTCGCTGTCCAGCACATCGGCGTATTTATCAACGCCGATCTCTTTCAGGATCACACTCAGCTTATCTTCCAGCACTTCGCGCACACGATTCTCTACGGTATCCGCCAGCACAAAATTGAAAACCTGTACGTCACGAGTCTGACCGATGCGGTCCACACGGCCGATCCGCTGTTCGATCTTCATCGGATTCCACGGCAGGTCATAGTTGATCACACAGTCAGCGAACTGCAGGTTCAAACCTTCCCCGCCTGCATCCGTTGAGATCAGGATATCGGTGCTGTCCCGGAATTCCGCAAGCACTTCATTCCGTTCTTCCATGTTCAGGCTGCCGTTAAGCTGAGATGTTTTGAATCCTTGGGCTTGCAGAGCCTCCCGCAGATAATCCTGCGTTGCTGTAAATTCCGTAAAAATGATCACTTTACGCTGAGGATCTTCTGCGAAGAGATCTTCCAGCACTTCCCGCAGTTTGTCCAGCTTGACATCCGGATACTGGTATTCCGCCTGTTTTGCCAAAGCGATCAGGTTCTGCAGTTCCTTGGTTTCACTTTGCTGATTGGAGGAAACCGCTGTGATAACACTTTCAAGCGTTTCCTCATCCTCATTTTCGATCGTTATCGGACGCAGCCGCAGCTGTCCCGCAGTACTCTCCTGCAATAAACCGACTCTTTTTTCCAGACTGACGCGCACGGCACGCGTGCTGCTGGAGACGAGCCGCTGGAACATGATCAGCAGCAGGACCTGCATCATATTGCGTTTGGCGCTTTGCATTTCCTGCCGGTAAGCTTTGGAGACATATTTCGTTACGGCTTCGTAAAGTTCTCTTTGCAGGGAATGCTGCGCTTCCCAATGCAGTTCAAGAACACGGGTGGTCCGGTTTTTGAAAAGCTTGTTGCCTTCATTATCCAGAGCTTCCCGTTTTTCACTGCGGATCAGATACGGAGCAACCTGTTCTTTTACGACAGCTCTTTCATTCGGGAAGGCATCGGCGTCGATCATACGGACCAGGCGAAGGAATGGTTCTGTTTTGCCGCTGTGAGGCGTAGCCGTAAGAAGCAGCAGATATGGAGAAGCTTCGGACAGCATCCGTCCCAGACGATGCCGGGCAACATCAGCGCCGGATCCGGCGGTGCGATGTGCTTCATCAATGACGATCAGATCCCAGCCGCTGTTCACGATGGCTTCGGACCTTTCCCGGTTGTAATCGGCGACCTTTTCATCCGACCAGCCGGCGCGATGGTCCAGCGGCTTGATGGCGTCCATGGGAGAAATGACCTGGTCAAACTGTCCGTAAATGTCCTGCTGACGTGTGATACGGCGGATGGTATCGAATTCTTCCGGCAGGATCACATGATACTGTTCCCCGAATTTCTCCTGCATTTCCATATGCCACTGGGTGACCAGCCCAGTCGGACATACGATCAGGATCCGTTTGATCAGTCCGCGCTTTTTCAATTCACGGATTACCAGCCCCGCTTCGATGGTCTTTCCGAGCCCGACTTCGTCGGCAAGGATAAAACGAATGTTTTCCGACCGTAATACTCGTTCCAGTACATAACGCTGATGCGGCAGCGGTATCACGCTTTCCGGGGGGACGGAAACCGCTCCTCCACGCAGTTCATTCTGCAGCCACGGGAGCAGCATACGGTAACGGATCCCCGCTTCAGCCATGAGAGCGTTTCCCGCCCCCGGGATGTCAAAGGATACTTCATCCGCCTGCAGCGAATAAACTTTCCCTTCAAATGGATCATAGACCGTATAAGAAGTCATCCCCCAAACGGTCTGTTCGGAAAGCAACTGCACGGTGCGGCGGGTTTTCAGGTCATAAATCGTTTGCATGATGCAATTATAATCGTATACGAAAAATGGGGTGAGATTAGAAAAACTAATACTCACCCCAAAATTCGTACTGACATCAACTGTCAATTGAACCAATGCATGGCATATGCGGTCAGAAATTGGTGAACCACGTCTGTGAAAAGTTTTGTTTCGATAGATGCTCCGCCTAATTCATATTTGAATTTAATATCATCATCGAAATCCAAATTGTTCCATGAAATCTCCACATTCTGACCAATCATTTCAAAATATACATCAGCCAAAATAGCGCCATTTGAAGCGGGATGCCACCTGTGCCGAAGATTCCATTCGTCCAATTTATCATAGTATGCGTCAAATTCTTCTTCATCATCGCTATCGAATTCTCGAGCTTTTATATCTTTCATGGCAGCATAATCACCGGATACCATGACTGGATAGGGATCTTCCTTCAGATGATCAAGAAAATTGCGCAGCCATAAAGCTAAATCATCAAGATTCCATCGCGTTGTCAGAACTTCTCCATTTTTGCTAAATTCCATAATATTATGCCCATCAATAAACATTGACAGTTCAGTCTCATGGGATTCATCAAAAAATTCATAAGAAATTGCAAAAACAGTTTTATCACCAATAACCGATGCATTCATGTTATTTTTTCCCTTTCCGTAGCTTATTGTAATCACTTGCAGTGATTAAACCTTTTTCTTTCATTTTCTTAAGGACCGAATTCGGAATATCACGAGGTGTTGTTACAGCATAAGCATGATATCCATTTTCCGATGTATTATCGGGCTGAAATTTCACAATAACACCCTCATCTGTAATATTATAAAATTGTCTTCCATCAGGGAACCCATTTTCTAACAGACGCTGCCCTTCTTCACTTGTTTTAATTGGATCGGTGCTGCCCCAATTATGAGGAGATTGGTGCTTCGGTGAAGGTTTATACTTCGGTGGCGCTTCATCAAATTTTATCACCTGTTCGTTTATATTCTGCTGAACCGGATATTCCTGCTCTTGAATATCTGTTTGGGGAGATCCAGTTGAACCATGTCCTAATCCACTATTTTCAGTTGAGCACATCTTTTGCCTCCCCTAACAAACGATTTCTTGTTTGTAGCATATTATCCGGAATTTGTACTTCAATTCCATTGTCAATTGCATATTGAAAGATAGTTTGGACTTTTTGAATGTCTGGTGACGCAGAATAAACAATAATGCTTTTCAGATTTGGCAGATGGTCAACACTGTATCGTATTGCATCTTTAAATATCGGCAGTTGATTTGGATCCCCCATAGGTCCTTTGGCATTAAAGGCGACGATATTACAATCCTCCATGCCATCCAGCATATATTTCATACTTGTCTTGTTTGCACACGATACAAGTGGTATTACGATGGCATTCAATTTCATTGTTAACCAGATTGAAACAATTCTTGAACGGAATTGCCGATGTTGGTTTTCAATTTCAGGTATATCACCGCATTTTGAGTAGTCTGGAGATATAAACAGCTTTATATTATTAAATCTGTCAATATAGAAATCCTGTAATTCCAAAACGCCATAGTATATTGCGTTCCAGAGACCGTATAAGCCATCAAAATACACATCATATTCAAAAAAAGACAAGGCAGTATTGGTCGTATGAAAATATGTTGATGGCTTTCCATATGTAGCGAGATAGTCTATTTTGGGGACTGCGGTACATCGGACATAAGGCATATCTAATTCACCGATTTTCGTTGTTAAATTTGTGTAATCCAAAAATCCAAGGTTCAATAATTTTTTTAAATTTTTCCTTCTCTTCATTATTACCTCCGGTAATTTTCATGAAGTAAAGTTAGCCGAAATATAATTTGCATTGTGTTATTCACATACACAAAAACGTGTGCATGCAAATAATGCACATTTATCACGTGCATAACTTTATTTTTAGTACTTTTCAAAAGAGATGGAAATTGGTATAATCATGTTGCTTTTTAGGATGACTATACCAATCTCATCCCACTCGCAGCAGCTAAAATTGCCGTTTTAGCTGCTTTTTGATTTAGAATGGGATATCTTCGCCCGGATCATCCATTGGAAAGTCCGGCGGCTCAGGCCATTCACCGTCCTGCATTATATCATGGTTTGCTTCAATTTCGCTTTTATCACGCTTTACTCTTTCAATAATTTCCGCTCCTTTCATGTCAAATTCAAATATATTTTCTTCGTAATCAAAAACACCGGGAACCTTATAAGAATTCTTCTTTAGATCCCAATTCATTACCACGCATAAATAACCAAGCAAATCTTTATTGTTCCATCGAACCGTAACGATATCCCGGTCATTCGGGCGGTAAAAGGAAATTGCCTGAGGAGTTCCTTCTTCGCCGGGTTCAACTGCCAGCATTTTCTTTTCCGCATCAATGTATAGATTCACATATGCCGGACATCCCAGTTTAACAATGGCTGATTTACTGAATGTCAGGCCATTATCTGTAACAGAGATCGAAGGAATCCCGTTCACCAGGATAAATGGTTTGTAGCCTTCTTTCATCTTGTCTCCTTCATCAAAAATTACACCGCGAAATCTTCACGATTTTGCGTATTTTTATATATAGATATTATTATACCAATAATATCTATATTTAGCGAATTAGTAATGCATTGTCTAATAATGGATTCAAAATTCTCTGTTCCGTCAAAATCGTCCTGTTCTCCAGCAAAATAATCCTCGCTTCCATTGTCAATTACAATTATATGGAAAACAAGAATTAAAGCAAGAGGTTGATATGACAGAAGCATGAAAACAGAGATTACAGTGACTTTTTTGATGCATTAATGAATTAATAATTACAATAGTCATCGATATCAAGTTAACATGGCATGTATGGAAAACAAACTGCACGGTGCAGCGAGTTCTCAGGTCAATACATATTACAAATATTCATAATATTTTCTTTACCGACAATCAAGCTCCTGCGCAATAATGTCATATTTATTACTACATTTTTATTTTATTTCAAAATAATGCTACAATATTTACATGGAAAAGAAAAGTAAGACCTACAAAGTCAACGAAGTTGCATCGCTGTTGGGAACAAACGAAGAAACTGTTCGCCGGTGGATTCGGAATAACAAGCTTCATGCTTCACAGCAATCCAAGAAGATAGGCAACATAATCCGTTCCGATGATTTGTTGACCTTTTTACGGGATTATTATCCCAAATATCTTGAGCGGTTCATGGCTTCAACCTCCTCTGCCGCCGAAAAATCCACGGCAAGTCTTATTGCGGGATTAGGAATTTCTTTATTGGGAGCTGCCGGATTTTCCGCAGTTAAGATGCTTCGGGAAAAGAACAGTTTTTCGCAGGAAGATATTGTCAGCTATGCCGGACAGCAGATCACAAAACTGGAAGCCCGGATAAAGCAAAAGAGAGCTGCGATCACCGAACTTGAAGAAGAGATCCGCGATTACGAGGCTCAAATCGAAAATTATCAAAAGATCCTGAAAATGGGAGGTGATGAGGTCGAGCGAACCATAAATGCAATGAAAAATGCAGGCAAATAGCTGCAGACGGATTCCCGGCAAATAGGCCAACGGAATCCGGAAAACCGAAATAATTCTTCAATGTGATAAGATATTCACAAATCAACCGTAAAACTGATCAAATTAAGGAGTTTAGTGATGAGATTAGATGAAAACGGTGAAGTGGACATTTTCTGGAATAAACAGACCTGTCCAAGATGCGGATCGGAGATGAGGGGCAACGATGTCAGATTCGAATGTCCGGAATGTGGGGTGCTCTTTCTGATAAATGGCGAATTTCTGACACCGGATGAGCGGGCTTACAGGCACCAGATCGAACATGGTCCTAAATGTTACAACTGTGGGAGACCGCTTGCCGGAGGAAGTTTTCGCCCGGCATGGTCGGAAGGAGGAAATTCTTCTTCAACCAAGAAATGCCCTTATTGTGGCGCAATAAATTATATGGATTATTTTGATGACTAAAATTATTTGCAAAAGAAGGTGAAAAATGGCAAGAACTGATGAAGAAAAAAATTTGCTACAAAAATTAGCTTCCGGGTTACTGGATGGAATTGTCGGTGGGCATTTAGAAACATCCGGTGGGTCAACCGTATGGAAAGAGATCAAGGATGGTCTGCCAATGCAATTCAAGCAGGGCCCCGGCGGAAAATTCTTTGATGGAAAAGAAAATGAAAGATACGACGGGGTTTTACATATTCTGGATAAATGGAAAACGGATGATCAAAAATTAGCCTTTCTTCAAAAATTCGGATGGCTCATGAAGGACGAGGATGTAAAAAATTACAGCGCCAAATTTAAACCGAAAAAATAATAACAGCATATATTACGTAGAAAACGCCCCTTTCAGGGCGTTTTCTTATAATCGCAATCTCTCAATTATTTGATTTCCTGTCACACCCTCGTCAAGGCGAGGTCGGAGTACATCAGGAGGTTGGGATCTTCCTGGATGACGGACTCAGGGAGACGGTCTGCGACGGCTACGATGGCAGCGTAGTTCTTTTCGTCCCAGAGCTTTTTGAAGCCGGCGCGGATGGCTTCGATGCGGAAGACTTTGAGCTTGCCTTTGGTCTTCTGGTAGTCTTCAAATTCCTTCAGCAGGCGTTTTTCGCGCAGTTTGGCGACGTCGCCGGCTTTGGTGATGTCGGGGATGTACCATTCGCCTTTATCGTTCTTGAGGAAGTTCTCCTCCATCAGCTCGGCCAGTTCCGGGATCTTTTCATATTTATCCACCGCCTTGACCTCCTGCATAAATTTCGGCTGCAGTTCTCCGTAGGTCTGCGGTTCGGCCAGCTGCATGTACAGCCACTGCACCGCTGTCTTTTCATTGGAGACAACGAAGCCCAGCTGCACGGCATCTTCCATGTCATGTTTGATACGAATCAGATCATATTCATTGACTTGACCGGAGAGGAAGTACATGCCATCCCGCTGGATAAAGCGTTCTTCCAGTCCTTTGTAAAAATCCCCAGCGTCGATAGGCACCGGCAATCCGTTTTGCACATGATAAGCCACCATGCGGTCGAAGAGCAGAAAAGCCTGACGTTCACTATTGATTTCGATTTTCCCATCTTTCAGCGGAGCTACTGGGAGCATTTCCAAATGCTGCCGTACAAACTTCCAGGCAGTTTCCTCTGTTCCGGCTGCTTCAATCATTGCTTGTCGCAGCGCTTCCTTCGGTTTGTACGCGGAAATTGCGAGGTCCTGCTTGACGGCGCTGGTAGTAGTCATTTGTTTGAATGTGCCTTGCTGCTTATCAAGCGTACGTACATCGGCAATGATGAAACCAGCTTTTGAAAGTGCTAACTGAATAGCTCCCCAGACAGCGTTTTGGGAATTATGAAATTCCACTGTCATCCAACGTCCCGGTTTTAATACGCGATAATATTCACAAAAACATTGTTCCATTAGCAATTGATATTCTGGCAATTCCTTTTTTTGAACTTTATTCATTATTGCTTCGGATTTATTATCAGTCTTTACTTTTAGCCATGCCTCCCATATAAAACTAAGTTCTGAATAATTCAGATTAGAGCCAAAAGGAGGATCCGTAAAAATATAATCAATTGAATTTCCAGAAATATTTGACAAACAAGTTGTTGAGCCATTGTTGATAATGAAATTATGTTCATTTTTCTGTAATTGAAAAATAGGTATGATATCTCTTAGTTTCCCAGTAGCAAGTTCAATGATATTTCTTTCCGCAAGAATGCTTGGAACATAAAGTGCATTAGGCATGGCTCCCGCAAGATTTAAAGAACCATTTTTAATTCCGATATTATGCAATTTTGATGCAGTTTTTATGAGAATAGAAGTCAAAATAAATTTTAAACTATTTGAATACTTTGTTTTCTCAGCCTTATCCCATATTTTTGCTAATACAACTAAATTTCTCGATGTAAAGAATTGATGTACATAAGAAAAACCATGAGATTGTTTTGGCTGTTCTGTATTAAAACCAACAGGAATCTCGTCAATTGGAAACCAAAGAGATTTATCCATATTATCAATCTGGTCTATTTTTTCATAATCATACATGTCTGGTTTCTTAATATAGCGTTTTTTCCCGACATAATAATTAATTAAAACAGGGACTTGTTTAGAAACCAACATAGTTTTGTTCAAAAAAACATCAAATTTGGATTCTTTCGCTCTCGAACAAGTATTTTTTCCTATTTGGGCTTTGCAATATGGACAATAATAAGAATTCTTCAACACCATTTTTTCTGAATCTATAGCTACATCCCAATAAACAATTTCTTTCCCACAAAATGGGCAAATAAATACATCAGACCAGACGGTGTAGTTGATGCGGCCTTTGACGGGTTTTCCATCCAGTCCTTTGACCGGACCTTCAGCGGTGTGGTTCGTCTCGTACATCCAGCCAAGCTCGGCTTCTGTCTCTTCCAGAATACGCCGGGCTTCCTTTTCAAAGGCAACCGGATCATGGGGAACGTTGTAGTTGTAGGCGATGAAGGTAGCTGCGGGGGAAAGATCACTGAGGATGGCATGGCGGGCGCCCCATTTGATATTCTGCATCTCGTGTTCCAGCTTGTACTTCGTTTCCGCATCAGGGCATCCGCACATCTGCGCCGCCACGCCGGTCATACCGGTGCCGCAGAAACCGTCCAGAACAATGTCGCCCGGGTCGGTGTAATGCAGGATATAGCGCATGATGGCCTTATAGGGGACTTTGGTATGATAGGAGTGGGCGTTGTAGATCGGGTCATTCTTCCCCTCGCTGACGTCGGCGGCAAAGGGTTCCCGGTGATAATCATCCGTCTCCGGGTCATAAGGATGCCCGTGCTCGGCGATGAACTCCCCGATAAAAGGATTCGGACAGGCCGTATAATACGGCGCGTCCGACAACGCGATAATGTCCTCATCCGTCCCGATGGGAAACCCCTCAATATCCCGGACCTTATCCAGATCCGCCTTCGTCAACTCCCGTCTTTCCATATGTACCTCCCTTGAGACAAAGTGACCTGTTCTCGTTGTCTTAGCATTGAGACAACAGAACAGGTTGCTTTGTCTCTTATTTTTTCATTGCAAAACAGTAATTCCCCTGTTTTTTCTTTTCGATCAATCCATACTCAACGCATCTGTTCAAAACTACAGATGCAGCATTTTCAGACAATTCAAACGCTTCAGCAATTACTTTTCTGTTAAACGTATAGTTATATCGATATTTTCTAAATAAGGAAATTAATTGTTCTCTCCGTTTCCCACGGAAATGATTTTTGTATTTTGTCATTACAATATCGGTAAAATATACGAGTTCCCAATCCGGCGTTTCTTCAACTGCAGTCTGAGATCTTTCAACTTCCTTTCCCGGATCACCGGAAGAACCTTCAACTTTTCCGGAAGAACCTTCAACTTTTCCGGAAGAACCTTCAACTTTTCCGCTAAAATGGTCCATAGAAGCTTCAACTTTTGCGGAATTACGCTCATAGAAAGTTGACGTTTCTGTTTCATTCCTTCGATTGGGAAGCATAACGAAAAAACTGTCTGTATCCGAGAGAAAATCAGGCTGCTTTCTGACACCGGCATAAGACATGAGGATCCGACTGATACCGCTGCCGCGCCGATCCATATAATGCAGTCTGCTGAACAGGTCCGCGATGATCTCATTCCGCCGCAGGGACGGGATCTTCGATAAATCAAGATCCTGAATTCGTTTTCCATTCAGCATTCCGCCCGGAGAAGTAACCTCCAGCCTGTCATCATACATGTCAACGTGGATCTCCGAGCCGATGATCTGATAATCTCTGTGGATCAAAGCATTGACGAGAACCTCGCGGACAGCTTTAAACGGATAGTCACTGAATTCTTCCCTTTTCATTCCTCTGACAGACCAGGGATTCCGGGAATTAATCCTGACAAAAGCTTCAGCATCATTCAACAGAGAAATCAGGCTTGCTTCTTTGAATTCTTTGTCATCCAGCGCATCACCATCGACCGATCCTTTGGTCAATCCTTTCCATCTTGTACAGATAATTTTGGACTGTCTTAAACTGCCCTGATCCGACAACAGTAATCCGGCATTTGTAATAATTCCGTTGATGTCCATTAGATTCATCGATATCAAATCTCTGGGGATTACCAATGTTTCGCCGTTATCTTTTTTATAAGCCGCGGCCAGCAATGTAAAACTGACATCATCCGATTTTTTATCACTTTCCAGTGCATCATATGTCTTATTTTTTCCGCGAAGAACTAAATTGCGCAATTCATGATCTCTTGCGATTTCAGATCTGTCTCCATGCCGGACATAAGCCTCTTTAATTCCTTCATTTGCGTAATAATACGGGTAATCCGGTCCATGATCCACCTGCACATCAATGCATGGATGCTCGTCATCCGGTCCCTTTGTCTCAGATATGGAATAACGCGGGATCGGCGTAACTCTTGCGATGATCAATTCGTTGATCCTGCTTAATATATTCTGAGCATCGGAAACACCTTTGATTTGACGTGTATCATCAGTGACACCGAAAATCAGATGTCCGCCATCGGTATTTGCGAATGCGACAATCGTTTTCAGCCAGGATTTAGGCTTTCTATCTTCCAGCTGAAGCTTGTATTCCGTATTTGTATTTTCGATCATTTTCCCTGCTTATGCGTTATAATCAATTTCTGCTTTTTTGCGTGTCATTCATAAAGAACGTTTCGCCTTCATCTGTTTCTTGAATTCAATCAGATTCAGGATCTCATTCTGATCTGTTTCGTCCAATTCTGAAAAAGATCTCGCAAATACCATTTGCGGCATATCGAATTTTTTCCCATTCAATAATTCATCGGCGGAAATTCCAAAGACTTTGCTGAATGCAGCTAATTCTTCCGCCGAAACATTGCGGTTTCCGTTTTCGATCTGGACCATAGCCGTTCGATTAATATTTACCCTTTTTGCCAGATAATCCTGCGACAAATGCAGACTTTCTCTGGCTTTGCGAATACGTAACCCAAGCTCCTCGTTCATGGTACTACTCCGGAATAACAACTCTCAACGTGTTCAATTATCAAACATATTATACAGGAATGTGAATGAAATTACAACTTCTGTTTATAAGAAAATTTGTGGTTGTTTCCATTTTGGAAATAACCACTATACGGATGATTCTTTCTAAGTCATTTATAAAAATGACCTGCCTCGGTACGCTTGCATAAGCAGAGGCGCGGCAGGTACTGTTATTTGTTATTCTATCAGATGTCGGTTTTATTTCACCACGATCCGCAGTTTGCTCTTATCCTTTCCGCGGATCGCCTTGTTCACCATCTCGTCCAGGACTTTCCGGAATTCTTCCTCATTGCAGGGTCCGCGTTTTATCAGCGTATCCAGCAGCTGAGCGCTGTCGATCGTGACCACATCAAAACCATCAATATATTTTTTCACCGCATCCACAAAATATGTGTCAACCGGTTCCGGAAGTTCAGCAGTCTCAATGAAAGCTTTCAGTCTTTTCTGCTGTTCTGCTGTCAGATACTGCATCTGATCACTGAGCGTCGGATCGGAAACCGTATCGTGCAGGCTCTTTGTCCAGTCCGCAAGCATCTCTTCTATCTGCTCTTCGATGACGTCCAGCTGTCCTTTGACAAGCGGTTCATTGTTTCCCGGCATAAAGCGGCAGGAAGTACAATATGTCGCTGACTTCAGTTTGTCCGGTGTCAGGTCATAGCACGTCTTGAGCCCGGCCAGTTTTGTTTCCACTGCTTCCAATTTATTCGCCGGCAGAAAATCAATACCTTTCAGGCGGGCAAGTTTTCCTCTGGCTCCAGAATTCATCAACTGGCTCTTTCGCTTTGATTCCTTTATATCCAGACGATGTTTGTTATGTTCATCCATATACCAGTTGATATAACGGTCCTTTAATCCCTGAAGCAGGCTGTTCACTCTGACAGCGGCACTGTCACCATCCATTGTTTCGGCGATCTGATCCCGGATCGACCGGAACTGTTCTCTGGCGGCAGTGATATCATTCCGCAGATCATCCGGCAATTGATAAGCGCTGATGCTCATCATATAATTGACCTGATCTTTGCATTTGTCAGCGAACTTCTGATACGCTTCAACGATCTTCATTCGCTGAATATCCTTTTCCAGCGCTTCACATTGCTCGATCGTCATGTCGAAGTTATTGAGCTTCGCTACCTTGTTAAAACGGGCTTTGAAATTATTAAAGGTATCCACGATCTTCTGAGCAGATGCGCGGTAAGCATCCCGGGTTGTGGTTGGATACAGTGCCTCATCCCACAGATTGGTGTCCTGCCGCAGTTCATGGACCCGAGCCGCTGCAACAAGTGCCATTGCATCGGTCCTCGCCAGCATCTGGATCAATCCCTTTTCCCGCTCATCCGGGTTGGTAATCAGCCCTATCGGCAGATCCAGGACTTCATAAAGTTTCACCAGTTCCGACAGAGGAATATCTTTCGGACGGGAAATATATTTGATTTCCTCAAAATCAGCCAATGCTTTCTTCGTCAGGGTCTCTAAATTAGATGCCGTGATCGGGCCGCTCTTCATATCCAGCACAGCCTGACCGGAAGAAACCATCGCGAGGAAGATCGGAACGGCGAGAACAAAAGGAAGATGCCAGTGTTTTTCTTCATAATCATCGAAAATCTGGCTCACACCTTCAACACGGGGCTCAAAGATCTCGTCAAAATTGATCACGCTTCCTTTCGGACGTTTTGACAGCATATGATCATAGTATTTTGTGTAACGGCTGTTCTTTGCGCTGATCTTTCCGGCTTCCATCAGCCCAAGACTTTCGAGAACGGCATTTGCCTGTTTGGTGTCCTTTCCGGCAAAGCGGTCTTTCACAGCGGTGAATATTGATCGGTAATTGTCCGAGGTGATCTTCTCTTTGAAGACAGGAAATTCGGGATATTTGTTTTCAAAATAACTGTTCAGGCAGATCGCAGCAGTCAATTCGATGGTTTCTTTGAGCGGGTTCTCCGAACGGTAAGCATTCTGCATGATCTCCATTGGGATTTTTGTCTTTCCACCATAAGTGACATCATAACCCGTTGCTTTTGCCTCATTCAGTATTCTGCGGAGTTTCTTTGATATCTCATCTGATTTTCGCTGATAAGCAACTTTATCATTCCCGGAAGATTGGATCTTTAGAATTTCAGCGGCAGCATACATCCGCAGCTGAGTTGTAAATTCTTCCGACGGTTTATAGCGGAAAAAGACTTCATCGCTTTTCTTTTCATCAACAAAAGTCTTGCTGCCATAAAGCGGCAGAAAATAAATGTAGTAATCCTCGGGCGGATACGCTGTTGGACGGCTTTCCGGCGTACCCATAAAGATGTAGCCGTGCCGGAAAATGTTATGAGTGTGCCAGTTCAGCGTATGTTGGTAGATCTTAAAATTCATAACATATTCATGAGTGTTCCATTCCAAACAGCTATAAATCAGATCCCAGTATGCCCGGTTCAGAGTGTTATTATCCAGTGTCTCTGCCCGCTGTGAAATCAGCTCATCATAATTGACGGCCGCATGAACATCCAGATAGTATTGTCCGTTCTCCTCATTACGCTGGATAAACTGTCCGCTGACAGTCTTGAAAATATCCTGCATGACGACACGAATGATCCCCTGCAAGGTTTCGGCATCCTGATCCGGCATATTTCTTAGATACAGGCACAGATCATCCCGCATGTTTTCCGCGGTAAGTCCGGCTTTTACGGTGATATCGCCTGTTGTAAGGCGATAAACACTGAGCCCGTCGATGATCTTCAGCGCAATGGGCTTATAGATCGCTTTCGGGAAAGAATGAGCAATGATGTCGTGGAGTTTCGTGCTGGCACTTACCACTTCCTTGACACTGGGATCAGTCTGCCATGCCGGCTGATTCAGGATCACATTCCAGAAGCTGTCATAGGAGATCAGCGAGGGCTCGTCCTCAGCAACAGTATCATCCAGTATCTTTTCAAGAAGGTTCGAGATCGTTTGAAGGATGTGGCGCTGTTCGATGATATAGATCTTGCTGAAAGCCTCAAAGTATGCCGGATGGATCGGGAAAAGGGAGACGTATTCTTCCATATGGCCATGCAGTTCCGGATAACAGCTGCAAAACGGCTGTAAATGAGAGCGGATCCAGGCTTTTGATTCGTCTGTTTTTTGGAGAATACGCTCCGAAACGACATATTGGACGTCTTCTTTCCGGATACTCATCTGCCAATAGCGATCCTTCACCCAGTTCAGGGTCTGGGAAATATGGGCAAATCTCGGATTACCGTAGATTTTTTCCTGCATACCGACAACAAAGCGTAACCTGGATTTTCCTACGATCTCCCCAACTTCCCGCAGGAAATTCAGGTCCTTAATTACATCCTGGTCATTCCGTGTTTTCAGATAGTCCAGTAATTCATCGATCACGACCAGATAGCCTTTGTCCGGATATTTCTCATGGAACTTGCCCATCATTTTCAGCAGCGTGGTTTTGTTTTCCGCTACCTGATCAGCCGCAGGAAAATCAAAAGCGATGCCGCGGTTTTGCAGATCCGTCTGGACTTTTGTGAAAAAGATATTCCGAAGGGACATTTCGACTGAACCGATATCAAAGCTCAGCGCTTCAAATTTCCCGGCAATGCATTCCGCGTCTTTGGCAAATTTTTGATTCCGGCAATATTGCAGGTTTTCACTGTTCACTGCAATCGCCGTGATCACAGACATCAAATGGGATTTACCGGTACCGTAGTTACCGATCAGCATCACTCCTTTGTTATCGACTGTCTCCTCCAGCTTCAGCTGCCGCAGCATGTTTTCCCGAAGGTTTTCCGCCATGGAATCCGACATTACATAGGTTTTTACCAGATTAGAGGCTTTCGATTTATCAGTGATATCGGTCACCTGGATAACACTGGTGATCGGATCAAATTGGATCAAGTCACGGTAACGCATAAGTTTTCTCCTTACAACACAACGATCACATCATAGTCTGTGATACGGTAATTTCTATATTCGGGATCATCCGGTTCAGCATAAGTCAGGCAGCCGTTCTTACACTGTCCGGGCCATGAAACATAAATCGGACGGATCCTGGCAATATCAGCGAATATCTTCAACACGTTCAGCCTCCATGCCGGAGAAAAAAGCATCTCATACCGTTCCAGCAACAGAGGCATAGGATTTTGATACAGGATGCTTTTCAATTCATCCATGATCCGAAGCGGACGCTGCTGCGGAGGGATCTGCACAAGATGCTCTGCCAACAGAAGATTCAGTGAAACCTTTTCGCAGTTTTCCGGAAGCAGCCCGGGATATGGTGTAAGCATGATTACCGGCATTCTTGCGGTTTGAAGAGATGCCTTATTCGTTTCCGATATCTTAATAATGCTGCCCATATGTAAACCCCGTTAATTCCGAATCTTCAGGAAATCCTAATATTCACGATATTATTATCTCAGAAACTACTCGATTTAACAAGTGACAAGAGTCATAATATTTCTCTGCAAAGATATATTCTTATTCTCATAATATCAGCATATGAGTTGATCTTATTAAACTTTATGCAGAGAGAACAGCATGTCATATTGGTGAAACCACCTTCACGGAATGCGGCGCTGTTTTACCGGGCTGCAGTTTCCGAACTGTCAGAGCAGGCAGATCCGTCTGTCCCGTTTTAAAAAATACACCGCGGAGATCTGAGGGCTTCAGGCTTATTTCAATATTATTAGTCCGTAAATACGTTTTATTCTGGCTAGAAAAGCACAGAAAAAATGCCTGCGATATGCTAAATGTGATTGTATCTGAAATTTTCTTCCAAGTGGGGTAATAAAACGGACAGAATCAGAAATCAGTGATAGTCAGTACAAATGTCATCCCAGTCTGTTACAAATATCTGCTACTGACTGAACAGCGCAGGGGACAGATTTTCTGAGATGAATGCGCAGAGGTAAAGTTTCCTCCCTATTTATTTAAGCGGCAGACAGCGATCTCACTGGCGAAGGCTATTTCCTCTGCCTCTATAGCATTCATTTTTTCACTGTTGGCATAAGATTTGTTTTCCTCCATACATATTTAAAATTGAAGATATATCAAACTGACAGCCGGTGATCCGGGAAAGAGAACTTTTGCCAATGAAAAACGCAATCAAACAAGCTGGAATCATTTTCTATTCGGTTTTATGCATCTTTCTCTCCGCGTTTCCTGCTTTCGCGCAGGGTACGGAAAATAACACGAGGGCTTCCTATCAGCCTGTCAGGAAAGTGGACCTGGGCGCTGCATCCCTGACGCTTGAACCCGGAGAAAAATATACCTTTTCCGTAAGCTTTGATCCGGAAGATACGCCGGTCACACGATTGCGCTTGTTCAACACGGACAATTCGGTGGTCGGGCTGAACCAGCTCACCAACACGGTGACTGCCCTCACGCCTGGGACGGCGCGCCTCATGGCGGAAAGCTTCGACGGGGAAGCCCGGGCGGTCTGTGAGATCACGGTGAACGGTACGCAAACAAAGGATCTTTCCGGCATGACCGAAGGGAAATCCCTGGCCACATTGTCCGAGACGGACCGGGCGAAGATCGAAGCGGAGCAGATCATCCGCCGGCTGGATCTGCTGGAAATGTCCCTTATCAATGAAGAGGCATTTCAAAAACTGCGGGATCAGGACTTTGAGGCCATAGCCGAGGTCCGGCCCGGAACAGAAGACGCGGAAAGCGGACGGGCGCTTGCGCTCGGCATGCGTACGGCCTATCCGATGAAGCATCTGCATCTGGTCAGCCTGCACGGTTCATTCCTTCAGATCCTCGATTTTGTCAAAGACAATGAAGACCTTGTACGGATATTCAAAGGGCATGATTATTATATTTTTGATCCGGTTCTGGAAGCGGACACATCTTTTCCGCAGCCGAAGGAAGCTTCGGTCAATTACACGACAAAGCTGGAGGGCAAGGTGGAAGAGCTGACTTCGGTCAGTACGATCCATAATATGGGGTATACAGGCAAAGGGAACACGATCGCTATTGTCGATACAGGACTGAACAGCAGCCATGAACAATTCGCCGGCAGAGTGATCGCCGAAAACTGTTTCAGCAACAGCTACCGATGGAAACGGAAGGACGGCTGTACGCCGTGTGATGAAGAGGATGATGATTGTGACTTTTATAAATGCTATGTCAAAGAGGATTTTTCCGCCTGTACCGGCGGGGCAGCAGCCGGAAACGGAGAGTCTTTATCGGCTTTCCCGGGCGGCGCCGCAACTTCAATCACGGATCTCATGTGGCGGGTATTGCCGCGGGAAAAGACGGTATGGCACCCGGGGCAAATATCGTCGCGGTACAGATCCAGTCGGAATCATTCGATCCGGATATGATTTCAGAACTTAACCCTGATGGTTATGAGTTAACCATAAAACAAGAGGATACATTAAAGGCGTACGAATGGATCCTGGGTTTACAGGATAAACTGAAAAATGAAGGAAAACCGATCACTGTTCTCAATTTAAGCCTTGGAGACGGATATGTTCCCAATGCCTGTGATAATTTTTACAATTGTAAAAATGATTTTTTAGCTGTGCAAAAAATGAACAAAGCCGGGATCCTGGTTGTGGCTGCATCCGAAAACGGATCCCATAATGATGCAGTGGGGATGCCGGCCTGTTTGTCAAATACTATAACCGTCGGAGCGCTTGCGGCCGCAGATGATCCTTACATTGCTCCTTATTCCAACCACAGCCGCAGCCTCGTTGATATTCTCGCTCCCGGCACGCGTATCCGGTCAGCTGTTTTGGTAAACGATGCCGGGCAGCCGGTCACGGATTCTTACGATCATTACTCCGGAACATCTATGGCCACGCCGGTCGTCAGCGGTTCTTTCGCGCTGCTCATTGAAGCTTATCCCTGGCTGGGAATTGATGAATACAAAACCGGGCTCATTGAAATGTCAGCAAAAACAGCCGACAGGCGTTTGACTGCGGCCGGTGGTACCGGAAAAGTATTTGATTTTACAAAGCCCGTCCTGGATTTTTCAAAATTTCAAAAGCCGCAGCCCCGGTCAGAAAAAATCCATATTGCAGATGGCCAAAATGCGGGCTTAACAACTGCCGGAAGCATCACCATAACTTCAGATGATCCGGCAATCATCGCGGATCTGGAGAAAAAACAGGCATCCGTTATTGTCAGCGGCGATATCAAAACTGAGGGCGGAAACGCTGTTATTGCGAAAGTGGGATCAGCCGAAGGGAAATTCTCACTGGCTGTCAACGGAGATGCTGCCGCGAAAGACGCAGCTATTGTGATCGACGGGAAAAGCGCAGGTATCATTGATATTCTGGTCACACACCTGATCAGAGGTGAACAAGCCGGGATTTTGATCATGGAGGATGTTGTTATGCCGAAAGATGTCCCGGGAAGTGATCCGTTTTCAAATATCAGGATCACTGCTTACGAGATCGAACCGAAAAATAATGTGATCGAATATGCCGGAAATCCAGAGGCTTCTGATATCCTGAAAAGATCCATCAACTACATTATCCGGGCAGATCAGCATCCGAATGGCCTGATCGATATCGTTGATGAAAAAGATGAGGTCTGGCAGCAGAAAAGTCACGGATATGAAACAGCGAATCCCGGACAAAAAGTTTATTTCAGGCTGACACCGATCGAATCGGAGAGTTTTGATCCTGACGACTGGTATTTTGACATCTATAACAAAAAAACCGGAGAGAAACTTGACAAGACTGACGGCGGATTGTATTTTCTGACAGTGCCCGATGGCGGACCGGTCCATGTCTATGCCAGGCCTGTTCGAAAACCGGAACCGCCGGTTCCGTATGATCATGCTGGTTCTTTCTTTGGCCCGGACGAAATGCCGAAGACCGGCTTTTCCGCGCTGCATCCGCAGAAGCTTTCACCACAGCCGCTGAGCATACAGTATAGCCCGACACGCCTGACGCTCCAGCTCCCGACCCTGGATGTGATGTCCGAAATCGTGACGGTCCCCTTGACAGATGGGGAATATCCGGTGGAATGGCTGGGCGGTTCCGTCGGCATGCTGGAAGGCAGCAGCCTTCCGGGTGAGGGGATCACAGTCCTGACCGGACATAACCATCTGAATACCACGGAAGCAGGTCCCTTCGCGCTGCTGAGCAGTCTTGATGAAGGAGACAAAGCCATGATCGTCGACAGCAGAGGTGTGATGCAGACCTGGCGTGTTTACGAAAGCGTGAAGATCCCCGCTGACGGATTCAGCAGTATCGCCGGGGACGTGAAAGAAAACGCGCTGGTGCTGATCACCTGTGAAGATGAGTCGCCGGACGGCGGCTATCTCAACCGCCGGGTGGTTCTGGCCGAACAGCTTCATTAATCCCGGGCGGGGTGTCCTTTCGGGAACAGACGAAGCCGGGGACTGAACCCGAAGGACGTCGAAACAGGGCCAGTGGGCCCTGTTATATTTCGTTGTCCGGCATTATAATAATCCTGAGGGAAAAATTCATACAGGGAAGCATTGATCAATTCTCATTCCGGCATGGAGATGGTTCCGGCCGGCGGGAAAGATTCTCATGCGTTTCCGATTTCATTGATCAGCGGTTCCACTGGCACGGAATTTCCTGTAAATATCATTCAAATTTTTATACGGATCATCAGGGAGGAAAAAGATGAAGAAATTTACAGTTCTGTTCTGTCTGGTTTTTTATTTTTTACTTTGCAGCTGCGTGAGCGTCTTCGCGGGAAAATACGAGGGAGAGGGGTATAACTCATCAAAAGAGGCTGCCCTTGCTTTCGCGGATCATTTTTCGAAAGGTGATCTCGATGGTGTCATTTCAACATTCGCGATCGAAACTTTCGTGGATCATTTTGACACAGAGAAACATTGGGAGATATTGGGCTACAGGGGATCAACGATCGCGACCGGCAATTTTATGTTCCCTCAGGAGAGCGGTTATCTGCATGACCTCAATATCCTGAAACGGCACAGTGATATTGTTGATATGCTTGTATACCAGGGTCAGCTGATCGGCAACGGACAAAACAAATTCAACGGCACGCTCAAAAATGAGGAGGAGGTAAACGCGTATTTATCTTCATATCGGGATAAAAACTGGCCCGGAAACGGTGTTAATACCGAAACGGAGGCACTCACTGCCGAAGAAATTCTGACCATGTTTGTTTCGAAAGATGCTTATCAGAATTTTCAGGAAGATAAGGTGAAGATAAACTACGAATCAAGGGCACTCAGCCGGTACCGCTGTGATGATATTGATTATATGGCTGTCGTATTCAGTATCGATAATGAATTTTTTATTCAGTTTTTAACAGGCGCGAAATACGGGGACAAATGGTATGTCATGGACGCGGGCGCCATGGTGTTTGAAAACTATCTGGGGCTGGGTTCAAATTATGTATATGGCCTGTATTCATTGACGGACGTTATCCGGTACAAAGATTGGACCGTGGACGCGCTGTTAAATATGATCGGACAGTGATAGAGGGATCAGGGATCCGGAGTTCAGAGTTGAAAGCTCAGATTTCAGATGCGGGACAGTCACAGCAGACTCAAACCTG